>JBHIFB010000076.1:0-14699 GCA_046760905.1 Candidatus Glassiibacteriota bacterium
CAATCCAGAAAATTCTACAGCTACCCCCATTGGTGTTGATGGAGGTGGAAGAGGAGAACCTTCATTGAGATCGATGGTTTCAACCGTATTATTATCTGTGAGGATACATGAGACTGTACCAGAAGATCCATTTGTAACATATATCCATCTTACATCAGGTGTAGTAGCGATATCATTTGGTTTGTTTCCGACTTGAATTGTTTCTATTACTTGATCATCCCAATCGACTACCGTTACAGTGCCATTCGGAGAAACTTGATTTTCGTTCACAACATACATCCTCCAACCGAAAACTTTTTCAATGGCAAGTACATCGACTGGTACTGAGAACGAGTCTTCATAAGTGTCAGTAGTTACTACCCGATCACTACCAGGAAGTCCTATATATTAATTCGGGCTCAATCGATTTAATATCCCTCTGAGGCTGAAGCAATCTCAAACAAATTATAACATATATATTTATTCGTCAAATAATTGCTGAATGCCTCAGCGATTCCGCAAACCGTGATAGTGGTTAGGTTCAGGGTAAGAAAAAACCAATGATATAGGCTGATTAGAAGGAGGGGAGCAAATTCGCAATGATTTGTCCCTTACTTTTTTGTCTGAAATATGATACATTATATATGTACCATATATGAAAAGTGGCTTCCATGAACCCTCCACGCAGTGTCTCCGCCAGAGAGCGGGCAAAACGCTCCAGGCTCTCCCAGCTCCTTCATAAAGTGTGCATCATGCGTGGCAATCTCGTCACGATGGCTCGGACCTGCGGCAATCCACGATGCCGCTCACCTTGATGCTGGCTGGATCCAACGTCACTCGCATTGACAAACAGGGAGATCGATCACTCCAGAACGCCCATGGGATTACTCTCTTCACTTGCTGAAAAATCATCCCATTCGCTGTCCACGCTTCTCGAAAACCAGCTCTGAATCTTCAAGATCCCTTCAAATCATCCCTTGAGACGTGAAAAATCCCGGAGTTTGCAAAATCACTGTGAATGCCTCTTAAGATCCAGAAATTTAAGCGTCTCACGCCTGCAAAATAGCATCAAATAGTCTTAGTCTATCATTAAATATGACTTTTTCAGAAACCTCGTATGTAGTTAGAAGCTTATGAATATTTTCAAGTCAGCACCCTCATGCTGATAATCCGGCCGAGAATTCCTTTGTTTCGAGCCTGTATGACTATACTTCTATTCCTAACCTCGACTTCCCTCGCAGAGGAGTGAGAGTAAATGAAGCAGCATACAAGTATCATCGTTTATGATCTTCGAGTTGGACGTCTGAAGACACTAATTGATTCAGAACATGAAACAGGAATCTACAAATTAGTCTGGGATGAAGGAGATGAAAGCGGCGACTTAAGACTTTCTCAAAGGGTCCGAATACAGTATATTCATACCCAGAAAGAAGTGAAAACCTTTTAGATAATAACATCTACAAATACTCTGACATCCGGTACTGTGGATATTACTGAGAACTAAATCGGGATGATCGGCTTGATCAAATGGCGAAAGAATATTCTACCCACGTCATAAGAGAGCTAGAGAAGGGGTTTCAGGCGGCATCACTCGAAAGGCCCATGCGGGTTGACCGCTATGAAGCCGATACTGAACTGGTATATGACGTGACGGGTGTAGCCAAAGGAGATAAGGGCCGGATTCGCCTGATTGTTGAGAAGTTTGTCGGCGGTGGATTCGCCGGGCAGGTTTACCGGGTGAAACTCACAGACATAGAATCCGATCCCGTTGAAGGTCTCGAGGTCGGGAAGGTATATGCGATGAAGATTCTCGTGCCGCAGAAAGCTTTCTCGCGCCTTTTCCGAAATTTCCTCTACTGGATAGGTTTTCAGGGACCTTTTCAACTTCAAACCAACCCGGCGGCAGCAAGGGCCGGTGCGCTATGGCAGAAATTCATCCGTCGCGGAGCGAAGATCAGGCTCGGGAGCGAGAATGCTGTCGTGGATATATATGCGACGTTCGTGGACACAGTGCTGGGTAGCTACGGTGAGTTGAGTGAATGGGTGGATGGACGGACCTGGCGCCTGGAGGTGGACGATCGTATGGATCTTCTGAGAAGCTGGGTCAGGGGCAGCGAAGTCGATGCCGAGGGTCTCGGCTCACCCGAATATCGGGCGAAGCGTCTTTTCATGCATGAATTCGTTGGTCTCTTACACGATATGGGAGCACATGAATTTGCACGTCAATACGAATGGTCAACCTGCAAGAGTCAGCCGAACTGTCTGAGGCGCAACAATGAAAGCGACTCACCATCGGAAGGGCTGGTGGCAGTCGATTTTCGAGCAGGGCTTGCGCTTCTGCCGTTTTTACCGATGAGCCCCGGTGATTTCAAGCTGATTGCCCAGGGCATAAAGCGCGGGAGTCTGGTGCAGTTTGACCGGGGCGATTTGGGGAAGCTTGAAGATTTCGTGGAATCGCACAGCGAAGAGTTTGGTGATATGCACCGGATGCTGGAGGAGCTTAAATCAGCCGAATCGGTTTACCGGGATTCAGTGCCGGATATAACACACAACCATCATCGTCTGCTAACGGACAGGCGGTTGTGGCGGTCGATCCTCGATAGCGCGGTGACCGGCTGGAGGGTTCGAAATCTTATCGACGATCGGTGCCAGGAGAAGCTTGGGAAAAACCGGGCTTTTGCGATTCTTTTTTATATGCTTGGGATGATGCCGCTTGCAGGCACCTTTATCATGAGAATCCTGGGCAGACCTGATTGGCGTAAGCACTACAAGAGACTTTCGACGAGTATGAGCTATTTGCGGCGAGCAGTATACGGAAACCTGACCGAGAAAGCCATCGGATGGCACAGAGCGGGGCGTATTGATGGCATGCGTGCCCTCGAGATTGCAAAACACCCCTGGCGTATACTTTACCATTTGCCGTTATCGGTTCTGCCTGCCGGGCTCCACAGGTTCCTGACCGACTGGCAATATGCGAAGGGGCGACTGGCCTATTTGTTTGTAAGACCGATCAGGCTGTACTTCAACGCAAAAGTACGGGAAGAGTGGCTTATTGAGATGGTAAAGGAGGGTAAGGATAAACAGCTCCTGCTGGAGGAAGATGCTGAAGTTATCCTGTCGCAGATAAATGAACCTTTCATACAGAAGTATCTGAAGGCTCTGGCGGTGCATGTTTGCACTTTACCAGTCACACAGATTGTATCGGTAACGGTGGCTCTCATCTATTCTGCAATGCATCCCGAGATGCCTCGGGCAGAGGCGTGGGCTATCGGGCTCGGTATCATCGCGCTTTTTCAGGTGATACCCGTCTCTCCGGGATCGCTAGTCAGGGGGTTTTATGTTCTGTATCTGGTCATCAGAGAGCGAAATTTCAAGGATTACAACATCGCGGCGTTTCTCAGCTTTTTCAAATATATAGGTTACCTGGCATTTCCCATCCAGATGGGCTACCGATACCCTGCGCTGGCCCGGTTCATGGCGACCCACTGGGCTACAGAGGCGGTTCATCACGTTCCGGTGTTTGGTGAAAGGGGAGCGTTACTCGAGCATGGAGTGTTTGCCCTGTTCTACAACTGGCCTCTTACCTTGCGACGCCGCATGCGGAAGAGAAGCCAGGTCCGGGCTTCGATAAAGCCCAGGTACTGGCACATAGCCCTGTGCACTCTCGCCGGGCTGGGGATGTTCTGGCTTGTAGACTTCCTCTACCTTCAGAATTCCGGGAGGCTGCCAGGCCTGAATCAGATTTGGTGGCTTGCCGTGCTTGTCCCTTTGCTCTGCGGTGCTGCAGTGACACTGGGTGCTGGCGGGGCTTCACTTCCCATGCGTATCGTGGGAGCTGCGGTTTGCGGTATCGCAGTTGCGATACTTTACACCGTGATATCCGCAGTATACATCCACGGTGGATCCATAGGTTTGGGTAGTATATTGGCAGGAAGCGCATGGCGGGTTTTTATCTTCACGCTTTCTTCGACATTCGGTGTGATTTTAACGGAATTAAAGTTACCTGAGCCGAGCGAGCAAGAATCGGGGCATTAGACTTACAACCGGTCACGGGCGTAACGGTAACTTTCTCAGATGCCTCGATCACTGATGTGGCTCCATCATGAAGTTGTGGCGGCTTCACTTTTGAGCGCATATTACAGCCGTTCAGCGAGCAGGGTCGGTGTTACCGAGGATTGTCTTCTCATATACTTCCATGGTTCTTTTCCCTATAGCGTCCCATGAAAGCTGTCCGTCTTTGATTTCCCTCACGCCCTCCGTTAAACGGTCCATCAATTCTCTGTTGCTCAAGACTTCAACCAGCGCATCGGAAAGAGCACCCGGGTCATTCGGCGGTATGAGGATTCCCGTCTGATTATGTATGACATATTCCGGCAGACCTCCGGTTTCTGTAGCCACCACCGGCTTATCGAAGGCATAGGCTGTTAGTACCACTCCGCTCTGAGTCGCATCAATGTATGGACATACCACAACCGAGGCCATTTGAAAAAACCTGGCCAATTCGCTGTTTGTGACATAATCGCTATGCACTTCGATGTGAGAATCATTTTCAAGTGGCGGCGGTGCCGGTGGTTCATAGCCCGGGACCGGCCTGCCCGCTACGATGAAATGCACATTGGGCACCCTCTCGGTCACCAGAGGTGCTGCCTCATACAGCACTTCAAGACCCTTATAGATGGACAGGCGACCGAAGAAAAGCACTGTCCGGTCGCCGGACCGAACGGCAGAGTCCATCCATTCTCGAAAGACATCCAGTACTCCAAGTGGAATGACATCTATCTTCTCGTAAGGGACTTTGTACCGCGATGCAAGAGACTCTCTGAATCCATTCGTGTGCAACACAAACCGATCGCCTTGACGCAACGTCCACCAGCGCGCCAGAACGGATCTCCAGTTGATTTCACCGGAATGCCGCTCTGGATCGTGTATTGTAAGAACCACCGGGATATTTCCTAGCTCAGACACCGATGATGCCATCCTCGGGGATACGTCATCGAGGTGAATGATATCGGGCTTGAGAGAGCGTATGAACTTAGTGGCTTTGTGACTCACCCACCACGTGCGTGGATGGATCGTACGGGAACAATTGTGAACCACGAGAAAAAAATTGGCGCAGTCCTGCCAGTACCTTCTCACACCAGCCGGGAAACAGGATTGGAAAACTGAATCAGCCCTGATGACACCCGTTGGCAGGGATCTCGGGGCGAGGTCGAACAGGCTGCTTTTCCACATCTCGGGCGACAGCTCTAAAACCAGATGCAGTTCCACCAGTTGACTCAGTGCTCTCACCTGGGGCAGGACATGATCCAGGAAGCTTGGACGACTGTAGTAAACAACTCTCATAGGGAGTTCTGAGCGGTTTGTTTCAGGCCTCTCTGTATCGCACTCACGATCTCCTCGGGGGTTATCGCTTCATTGCAGGCCGGGTTCCGGTCACAGTCGGGTAAGTAACAGCATGTGCAATCGATGTCGGGCACGATCTTTTCGCCACTACCCCACATTTCAATTTCCCAGGGAGATGTGGGTCCAAAATGAGCCACCACGTATTTTTGCAGAGCCATGCCAATGTGCATAGCCAGCGTGTCCGCTGTCAGCAGCACATGTGTGGCCGAAACAATGCCAGCGAATCTTCGCAGGGAGTTGTTCGTTCCGGTGTCGATCACACCGCCTCTGAACTTCTCCGCCAGGTAGGAATTTCGTCCACGCTCCTCTGGACCTCCTAGCAGGAAGATGTCAACAGGCAAAGAACCCTCCAGGAGATTTGCCAGCACAGCTTCGATTGTTTCTACAGGTAAAGCCTTTCGCCGCCATCTTTGACCGGCTCCGGTGTTCACACCCACTACCCGGCGGTCATCGTCAGAATGCCATCCGCACGAAGCGAGATATTTTTTAGCATCCGCTATTTCATCATCGGCTAAAAAGAGCTTCGGCGGGTGCAGAAAACCGCCTAGACCTGCAATTTTGTAAATGATTTCTGGGTATGAGTGCCTGTTCGCCCTCTTTAGATCATCCCACAATCCCAGCTGGTACCATTCGAGTGCGGCATCTGAGAGCGCTTCGATCTCTCCGTTTTCATCGAGCACAAATCCCCTCTTCTCCGCGGCCTTCGCAATGCTCGCCAGACTGCAGCTTTGAAGATCGGCATCCGTGTTGATAACGAGATCGAAGCCACCGGCCATAAGGAAAGGCAGAAAACGCTCAGGAGGGCTCAGGATCCTGTCTATAGAGGGATTTTTGATCAAAAGCGGCTCTGCTGAGGACTCTGTCACCCAACTGATGTGGCATCCCGGATACTTTTCTTCCAGTGCCGGAAGGAGACTGGTTGTTCTCAATACATCCCCATCAGCGGCCAATTTTATTATAAGTATTCTCTTAGTGAGAGGATCGTACTCACTACAGTTGTCGCATCGGACTCCGCTTCGCTTATGAGGTTCGCAGGGTCGGTCCCCACGAAAGTGACGACAATCAGAATGAATTATCGATTGCTTCCGCCTTTTTTCCATCAATTCACCATGGATGACGATAAGCAAAGCCATGAATAGAAACCTTGAACCTCGATCCACCACACATGTTGATAATACCCAGAGCAGGAGTCCTTGTCAATCGATGCGGGTGATCTACCCATGCTGTTCATCCAGGATCGGGAGTTAGATCTCAGCCGTCTTTTCGACCCAAAGCCGGCTTTCCAATTTGATTTTCACCGTTTTGCTCCTTAATGATCTGCTATCTGACTGACAACCCCCCGTAAGTCCGACTATTTACAACAGATCCCTGAGGATCAGATCCACCTCCCTTTCTACCTGACCGTTTTTAACAGTGAGGTGAATCCGCGTTCCAGGTGGGTCAGACCGGAATCGGTGTCGAAGCTCCGGGAGCGAGAGTTTCGTTGCGCTCTGCCCATCCACGGCAATTATTGTGTCGCCGGCTTCGAGACCTGACTCGGCAGCCGGTCCATTTTCTATCACATCGACAATCTCGAACGCAGAGTCGGCGAGGTTCACCCACATCCCCGACCTGTCGAATACGTCCGGTTTCGATGCGTTGGCATTGGGCTCGAAGATAATCTCATGCCGGTCGTAGTTGAATGTGATGTTGAAACGCTTGAGTAGCCCTGCGCCCACATTGCCGGCCATATAAGGGTCTGTGAAGGCTCCCCCGGTCTGCAGCGATAGTTCCGTCACGGGATTATCAAACTCGATACCGTCCAGGAGCAGGAGCCTCGCCCGGGAAACCTTTGCGCGGACCGGTCCCCCGACCCCCCATCCTGTTACACCCTCCACTTTTGGCCTGAAGTGTTTCACCAACTCGTGCTTCTCCACAAACGGTCCGGTCAGGGTGAGGGATGCGCGGCTGCCGGTATCGATGTCGAATTTCCCGGGAATCCCGTCGATTGAACCCTCGACCTGCGGTATCCTGCCGTTAAACTTGAATGGAATGACAGTCCCGTCACCTTCGTAGCTGAATGCATCGGGGCGGGTGAGGGTGAGGAGACTGTTCTCATAGTCGATCTTGACCACGAAGCGCCTGAATATCTCGTATCCGATTAGGCCTGATTGGGGAATCCCTTCGACGGCATAGAAAGATTCAAGAGGAAAGACGGCGAAAAGCTGGTCGAGGATTGTGACATCACCCACCGAGAGGGAATCTATTTTCACAAGGCTTACTTCTTCCGACTCTTCGCCCGCGCCCCGGGCCTGAAGCTTTCCCTCAGGCTCGAGTCCAAGCTCATCGGCCAGTGTGAAGGTCACGATGTTGGCACCGCCGGTATCGCAAAGGAGCAGAAATGGTCCCTTGCCGTTTAGTTTAACATCTACATACATATGGTTATTCAGGAGCTGGAAGGGAACGGTGGTCGAGGTCCTGCCCTCGGCGAAGGCGAAGTCGGGGGGTGGAGGAGCAGGCATGCCAAAGAGCCCTTCCTCCAATGGAACGTTGAATTCCACCGATTCGATGTTAGTTAAAATGTCATACTGGGTTTCACCATTCGTGGACCTGGAATAGAAGGGATACTTGAGTCCGTTCACTTCTCGATAGTCGGAGAAGAAAACCGTACGTGTCTCAAGGGCCGTTTTCTCCACTGTACGGTCGATAAGCCAGGTGCCGGCATTCACCCAGAGGTCGAATGGACGGCCACTGTGTGGAGTGATCCTGAGTATGTGGAAATCCTTCCCTTCCTCTTCACGGGTTCCAGAGTATTCGATCTCGGCCGGCCACCTCTGGGGGTACCAATAGGCAAGGCATATCCTATAAGCTTCGTTGGCCGTCCCCAGAACCTCATCATCTCCCTGCCTCTGCCTAACCTGTCCGGATGAGTCTTTGGTCCAGATTGTTTCACCATCGAAGCCATCTTCACCGGTAACAGGTCCCAGACTGTAACGGCTGATGTGGCGGCCGGTTATGACATCTTCCCAGGATTCGGCTTTACCTTCGAGGCCTCCTGTAGCCAGCTTCATCTTAACATGTGCGGTACGTATTGAGTCCCATGCGCTACCACCAGAAGCTTTCTTGCACTTCTCAAGAATATCCCGGCCATCGATGGCCCCGTATGACGGGAAGGAGGTGAGCCATACTGCAAGAATGAATACAGCCAGGGTCTTATTACGAATCATCATTTCCTCCTTGAAGCCGCTTGTGATCATGGAAAATTAGCAGGTCATTATCCCTCGATTCAGCACATATCTGGTTTATATACGATTTGGATAAGGCAAAGTTTCGAACGTTCGGATTTGGACTCTTTGACATATTTCATTTCATCATATAAGTTATAATAAATATCATGCTTCCATTACATGATCTTAAGTGTTGGACGGTTGAATAATAATAAATAAGTAATCGGAGACCATTTTCAAGTTATAGTTTTGAACACAGATCAGGGATCTCGATCTGCAGTAATTTGTTTGACAGTATACCCATCCCATGATACCATCCAATACAGGGTGAAGATACTACTTAATTCCTGTGTGCCATGGCGTCGATAGTACCATAAGCATTTATTTGGAGCGTCTGTATGATAAGCGGAAGAATTTTCGACATCAAGCGGTATGCGATAAATGATGGCCCGGGAATCCGGACGACGGTGTTTTTCAAGGGGTGTCCCCTTCGATGCGAATGGTGTCACAACCCTGAGGGATTAGAATCACATCCAGAGTTCATTCTGCGCAAGGAAAAATGCCCAACATCCTGCATGTCCTGTATAGATGAGTGCCCCCAGAGTGCGATAACGAAAGAGAAAAACTCAGTGGTAATTGATCGATTAAACTGTGACTTGTGCAGAAGGTGTCATGAAGCGTGCGTCTTCGAGGCACTGGCGATCGCTGGCAGGGAGGTGCCTGTCGAGAGCGTTTTAGTCGAGATGGAGAAAGACAGAGTGTTTTTCGATGAATCAGGCGGGGGAGTGACACTCTCAGGCGGAGAACCTCTGGCCCAACCCGATTTCTTGAGAGCGCTGCTCGAAGAGCTCAGGAAGAGGAAGTTCAACGTGGTGCTTGACACATCTGGATATGCACCTTCTGATGATCTGGGAGACATCATAGAGGGAGTGGATCTTATTCTGTACGATCTGAAGATCATGGATGACAGAGAGCACGAAAAACACACCGGAGTATCGAACAAATTAATCCTCGAAAACCTGAGGCGTATTTCAGCCAACGGGAAACCTGTGATAGTCAGGATTCCCCTTGTCTCGGGGATCACAGACGATGATGAAAACATCATGGCTATTTGCGACTATCTACTTTCACTTAGTGATATACGTGAGATCAACATCCTGCCGTATCATGAAGGGGGAGCCGATAAATACAGGCGGTTGAGGGGTAGCAATCCACGCAACAGATTCCGGCCACCTCCTGCCGAAAGGGTGGAAAAAATAAGAGGAATCTTTATCAGTGCCGGATTCGCGACAAGGATCGGCGGCTGAATGATGAATGAGAGAATAAGAAGGTTACGGGAAGAGAGCCAGGATGCAAAACCCTCGATCAGCTCTGAGCGAGCAATGCTTTTGACCGAGTTTTACAGAAGCGGCGTCAACAGTGAAGATTCGGTTCCGGTTCAGCGGGCACGCGCCTTCGAATACCTGCTGAGAAAGAAAAGAATCCATATCGGCAGAGATGAGCTCATCGTTGGCGAACGTGGTCACACTCCAAAAGCGACACCCACCTACCCGGAGATCTGCGCTCACACTATGAAGGACCTGGAAACTCTGCACACAAGAGAGAAGATACGTTTCATTGTTGATGATGAGACCAGGCAATTGTATGAGAATGAGATAATCCCCTTCTGGAAAGGGAGATCGATGAGGGAGATGATCTTTGGCAGAATGTCAAGAGAGTGGATGGATGCATTCGAGGCCGGTGTTTTCACCGAATTCATGGAGCAGAGAGCACCCGGACACACGGTGCTTGATGATAAAATATACAGGAAGGGATTCCAGGATCTTAAACGCGACATCGAAAAAAGTCTCGGCTCTCTGGATCCTTCGGAAGTCACCACAGCCGGTGAGAAGAGGGAGGAGCTGGAAGCGATGTCCATATGCGCTGACGCTCTCGTCATGTATGCCGCGCGCCATTGCGATTGTGCGCTGAAACAGGCAGAGAAGGAAAGGGATCCAAAGAGGAGAGGTGAGCTGGAGCGGATTGCTGAAATCTGCATGCGGGTTCCGGCACATCCGCCGAGGGATTTCTGGGAGGCCCTGCAGTATTACTGGTTCGTGCACCTTGGTGTTATCATCGAATACAACACATGGGATGCTTTCAATCCCGGACGGCTCGACCAGCACCTCTATCCCTTTTACAGAAAGGGGCTTGATGACGGCACACTGACCAGGGAGAGTGCGAGGGAACTGCTTCAGGCATTCTGGATAAAGTTCAACAACCAGCCTGCTCCTCCGAAAGTCGGGGTGACGGCCGAGGAGAGCAGCACCTATACAGATTTCGCGCTGATAAACACGGGCGGCCTCACAGCCGACGGCATGGATGCGGTGAATGAACTCTCATACCTTATCCTCGATGTGATTGAGGAGATGCGGATTCTGCAGCCGAGCTCAATGGTCCAGATAAGCGGGAAAACCCCAGAGAGTTTCTTGATAAGGGCTCTTGAGATCGTGAAGACGGGATTTGGTCAGCCTTCGTTCTTCAACACCGATGCCATAGTGAAGGAATTGGTCAGGCAGGGAAAATCAATCGAAGATGCTCGAAACGGTGGGGCCAGCGGATGCGTGGAGGCCGGAGCTTTTGGAAAGGAGAATTGCAATCTCACCGGTTACTTCAATCTGACGAAAGTGCTCGAAATCACGCTACACAACGGTAAAGACCCGAGGACGGGGAAAAGAATAGGTCCCCGGACGGGAAAGGTCAGCGAATTCAGATCCTTCGAGAAGCTGTTCAGCGCTTTCAGAAGACAGCTTCATCATTTCATAGACATCAAGATAGAAGGAAACTCCATTATCGAGAGATTATACGCAGACCACATGCCCGCACCTTTTCTCTCACTGCTCATCGACGACTGTATCTCCAGGGGATTGGATTACCACGCCGGTGGCGCCCGATACAACACCTCTTACATACAGGGGGTCGGCCTGGGTACTATAACGGACGCCTTGGCCTCTATCAAGCACAACGTCTTCGATAGAATGCATGTGAGCTTTTCCGATCTCATCGAGGCGCTGAGGAATGATTTCGAGGGCTTTGAGTTTCTCAGGCAGAGACTGTTGAACAAGACTCCAAAGTATGGAAACGATGATGACTATGCTGATGAAATCATGAACTACATCTTTGAAACTTATTTCGAGGCGGTTGATGGCAGGCCGAATACGAAAGGAGGGCATTACCGGATAAATCTCCTTCCGACGACCGTGCACATCTACTTCGGAAAAGTTGTCGGGGCCACGGCAGATGGAAGGAAGTCGGGGGAGCCTCTCTCAGAAGGAATCTCTCCGGTTCAGGGGGCCGACAGGAATGGACCCACTGCCGTAATCAAATCCGCCGCCAGGATAGATCACATTCGAACCGGTGGCACACTGCTCAACCAGAAATTCACGCCTCACCTTTTAGCAAATGAAGAGGGACTCAGAAAGCTCGCTCACCTCATACGGGCCTATTTCAAGCTGAACGGGCATCACATACAGTTCAACGTCGTCACCGCTGATACGCTTCGAAATGCCCAGAAGCATCCGGAAAAATATAGGAACCTCATCGTGCGAGTGGCCGGCTACAGCGACTATTTCGTTGATCTGGGCACCGAGCTCCAGAACGAGATCATCACGAGGACGGAACATCAGGCGTTTGAGAATCCTCCTTAACTTATCCTAACATCCAACCATCACGATCATATGGAATGCAACCTATAATTCACTCTTCAAAGGAAGGGAGGTCTCCAACCACCGGCAGTATGATCCATGACGGGTATTCGCTATCGTGAAGTATGAGCGTCTCACCGTCAGTGAAGGTAGCCTGAATATAAGGTCCATCTCCCCAGGTTTCTCCGTCTTCAATGCCGAGACCTTTTCCCCAGTCCAGCACCTCTTCTCTGGACTTGTTGCTGAGACATACCTTGATTTTGTGACCCGGCCTGAACAGGTAGGACATGGCATAGAGATCATGGCTAAGGCTGAAATTCTGATCGGGGATGTGCTCACTGCTCACGAAAGGTCCCATCGTGATTAGCACGTCTTCCTCACCTGCACCCGGTGACACATCCAGCACCTCCGTGAAGATCTGGAATTGTTCTCCAGTGGGCCTCACAGTATAGGCCACATGCGGAATCCCGGTCATCTCGAAAGAATCAATGAGCGCCGGCGATGTGTAGCACACACGGCACAGCGGTATCGAGTCTGAGAAAGCGCCGACATCGGTGAGCAATCTGTTGGTGTAGCGGATTAGTCCATCCTCCGGGAGCTCATCGAAATGTTCCAGAACCCATGAGGCCCAATTCACTGACTCGGGGAGCTCTTCCTCGACGACATTAGAGACGGTGTCAGGGGCCTCGCTCCCTCCAGGAGGGGTGGGGCTCAGGGCACCGGCTTCTCGCAGGTAGATCGTGAATGATTGTGATCCTTCCGGTGGCCATGTGGGAGAGGTGCCGTACCTGAATGTGCCCTCCTTTAGATTGCGGGTTCCATAGATGAGGTAGACCACAGTAGAATCCTCAGGAATATCGGGACCCACATCCATCAGGTTGTGATCGAAGAACCTGGTGCGCATCTTCCTCTGAAGCAGGGCATCACCTCCGAAGCCGCCTGTCGTCCAGTTGTTGTGTCCACCATAGCCGGCATAGAGCCATACAGGAATCCCCATCTCTTTGATCTCCTGAAAGGCCGAGAGAACTTCATTAGCACGAACCTGCATGTCAGTCCAGTTGAGCTTCAGGAAAACGGCGACTGTGTCGGGGTGATCTTCGAGGCGGTCAAGGAGCCAGTCAGTGCTTATCCACCTCCTCATCTCCTGCGACGTCTGCTCCCTGTTAACTCCGCTCAGCAGAGAAATCGCCCATCGCCAGTTGAGACTCTCGCCAGAATTCTCCAGGAGATTACCAGCCTGTCGCCTCAAGAATTCGTATTTCGTCGAACCGTCGCTCGCGAGACCCTCCCACACGTTCGTCGTCGCATTCATTGGTATCAGGGCTCTCAATCGTTCCTCGCCCACGAGCAGATTGAATCCGAGCAATCCACCGTGGGATCCCCCCATATACCCCAGCCTTTCCTGATTGACGGGCGCCTTCTCGATCAGATGCGTTATGATCTCTCTCACATCCAGGGCCTCTAGCCTGCCACCATACAAGACATCCCCGCCGCAGTCCTGGCAGCCACGGGTGATTAGCCTCAGGATGGAATATCCCTTCTCTATGTTGTCAATGCCAGTTAGTATTCCCGTTCCCCTGTAATCCTCTGGATTCATGAATGTGGGGGAACCGCAGCCGCCGTGTCCGCTTATTATTACGGGCCACCCCTCGGGCGGTGGATTCTGTCGAGGGAGATCCAGCGCAACGCTTATCTTCACACCATCACGCATCGTGATATACTCCTCGAGGCGTATGAAGGTGAGTGAGTCCAGAACCATCACCTTTATCTGGCGTGTGTCGCTGTTTCCTAAATCATCTAACGCTTCGAGAACAGTGATATAGTCTCCTGTGTCGGCATATGCATGGGTGACTACCACGCCTGATCCAGACTCACCATCACCGAAATCCCACTCGAAGGATACGGGTTGGCCGGGGAAGTCGGACCGGCTCGCATCGAATGTGACCACATCGCCGGGCCTCACAGGGTTTGCGGAAACCGAGAAATCGGCATACTGCTCTTGGTCCTCAAGGGCATTGGCCAATGTGTGAAATGTAACCACACCCAGAAGATAAACGGCACAAAAGACTAACGGAGCACGGATCATCTTGGCTTTCACCATTTCTACCTCCTGTTCTAAATGCTTCATGTCTCTATGACACGGCCCTCTCACGACAGAGATTGTATGCCTGATTGCCTCAGCCCCTTTTCATATTCTGTCTCTGGCAGAATATGGGAAAATGAGATCTGAGCTGACATTGCATGAAGAGGCCATTGGGAAAAGAAGCCAGCTTTGATACTTATTCCTAAGTGCTGCGTTTCACAAATACGGTGACGTATCTTGGAAGTGAAACGCAGCACTTCCATAGGGGCTATCGCCCCTCTCGGCGCTCAACGTCGCTCGGGCCTCCTCGCGCCGCCTCGCTGTCACCCCTGGGGGAACGGCTGC
>JBHIFB010000077.1:0-14646 GCA_046760905.1 Candidatus Glassiibacteriota bacterium
TCCGTGTGCGGATTGAAGGGATTCGGGTAGTTCTGGTCGAGGTCGGGGGTTCCCTGCAGTGAAGGTCTTCTTGTTCCGGGATCGGGGGTCACGGTCGGTTCCATGAATTCGAGAACGACAAAGCCATGCTCTCCCTCTACAAGATAGATGTAGGATTCGTCTGCACTTATTCCTTCTGCGTAATTATTGGTGTCATAGAAGCCTACCTGTACCGGTGCCTGCGGATTTTCAAGAGAAAACACGTTGAGCATTCTGTATCCCCCCGTCACGTAAGCATTCGGGTAGACGACCTTGATATCGAAATAATAGTCACCGGGATGTTCGATGTAGCCTGATTCAAAGGGCCGCGACAGGTCCGAAATATCTATGACCCGCAGAGCGTTACCTCCCTCGAGGATGTATGCAAAGGGACCGTAGACATCCACCCTTGAGAATTTGTAATTTGGATCTTCAAACCTTCCGACCTCTATCGGCTCATCGGGATCCTGAAGAGAGAGAATGCTAAGCCCCATAGAACTTCCCGCAACGAAAGCGTATTGTCCCTGAGTCACCATGTCGTTTGCGTAATAGCTGTCCATGGGATCGTAGATTCCTACCTCTTCGGGCGCGGACGGATCAGCCACGGAATATATCTTAACCCCGTTTCTGCTCGTGATGAGGTACAGGTAGTCGCCGTGGATGAGCATCTCTTTGACCGCACGGTCATCTGCCAGAAACGAGGTTAACTGCTCTGGATGATAGGGATCGGCGACAGAAATCACCCGCACCCTGACATCATCGTCGAGGAGGTATGCATGGCTGCCTGCCACGACGACTTTCTCGGCATAAGTGGCTGCACCATAGGAACCTATCACGGTGGGATTCTCGATGTCTGTGAGAGAAATGACTCTAAATCCATAGTGTCCGTCTGCGAGATAGGCATGATCGTCCAAAACGACCACATCCAGCGCTTCCCTCGGCGCCGTGAAAAAACCCTCAAGGAAGCAAGCGGCGGGGTCTTCAATCGAGATGACCTTGAAGCCCTCAGCATCATCTGCGACATATGCATACATTCCCATCAGATCCAGATCCCGTGCCAAGCCGGGAGTGTCGTAGTAGCCTACCTCGAGAGGATCATAAGGGTCCTCGAAGGAGATAACTCTTAGCCCTCCATCCCAGTCTGCCACGTAGACGTATGCTCCTGATACACTTACCGAAGTGGCATAGTTGGGAGTATCGTTCTGGCCAAGAAGCTCAGGATCGCCTGGATCAGCGACGGAGTATATCCCCAGTCCCTCAGCCCCGTCTGCAATGAAAACGAGAGAGTCTGTAGCCGAGGGGTCGATCGCCCATCCTGATGTTACTGT
Organism: Candidatus Glassiibacteriota bacterium; assembly: GCA_046760905.1. GTDB lineage: Bacteria > Gemmatimonadota > CAZMKB01 > CAZMKB01 > CAZMKB01 > JBHIFB01. The sequence continues at coordinate 1,347 of JBHIFB010000077.1, forward strand.
CTCCCCAATGAGAACTGGGGAAGCGGGATCTGAAATGGAGAAGATCTTGAGGTCTCCGTCGGTTACAAAGAGCAGCGTGTCAGAGACGGCGATACCATTCGCCGTCTCGATATCCTCGTATGATCCAACAAGTTCCGGATTTTCCGGATCAGTTACAGAGAGTACCAAAAGCCCGCCGTCCCAGTCGGCAACATACGCATACGCTCCCGACAGGGTGATGTCCTGCGCATACCCTGAAGTGTCATGGGTTCCCGAGAGAACGGGAAAAAGAGGATCCGAAACGTCGACGATCTTGATGCCCTCCTCCCCTGCGGAAACAAAGAGGAGTTTCTGTGACTCCGAGTAGGTGAGGTTTCGCATGGATCCACCTATCATGCTGAGACTCATCCTTACCGGGAACGCGGGATCGGAGACATCGAAAACGGAGAGACGTCCGCCGGACCCAGCGTATACAAGGTTTCTACTCTGGTCAACGGCAACACTATAGAAACTGCCATAAGCGCACCTCCCTATAAGCCGCATGTTCGCCGAATCGGGCTGTGCGGCGGGGCATTCGACATCACATTCCGGGAAAAGGATTTCACCAAGCGGCGGAGGAAGATGATGAGAAAAACAGAAAGCCGAATGGAACGCGACGAGCTGAAACTGAACAGCCAGGAAAATACCCGGTAAGACAACACTTAACTTCAGTCGCAAACACATCATAGTCTGCCCCTCCCTTTTTCTCCTCTAACGGGCGACAGCCATCTTCCTCGTCGTTATAGCCCCTTCCCGTTGTAGCGTCGTGAAATAAATGCCGGATTTAACCTTCACACCGCGATCATCCTTCCCATCCCATACGAAACGGTATCTTCCCGGAGCGAGCATGCCGCTTTTGAGTGTTTTGACGAGTCTCCCCCTCAGATCGTAAACGGCGAGTGTTGTGAGTTTGGCATGATCGTCGGAAATTGTGACCTCGATGGTCGTCTCGGGGTTTAAGGGATTAGGGTAGTTCTGGGACAGGGTGCAGGTTTTTAGTGCCGGGTTGCCGTCATGTTCGGGGCTCTCGATGGAAGTTGCCCCGTAGCATTCGAGTACAAGGAGGCCCCCTCTTTGGATGGGGAGATATACGTAGTGTTGATCGGCCTCGATGTTCACAAACGAATAGGCGGGATCATAGAATCCGGTCATAGCCGGTGAGGATGGATCTTCAAGCGAGATAACATGGAGAGGTCCGTCTTCTTCGGCGATATAGGCGTATCCCCCTCCGACTGCCAGGTGTTCATAATAGGAGTCGGCGACCTCGTAAGACCCGATTTCGAAAGGGCTCGCAGGGTCTTCGATCGAGATGACACTTAAACCGACCGAGCCGCCCGTTACATAGGCGAAGGAATCCTTGGCGACGACTCTTTTCTCTGTAATGTCGCTTTCGAGAGAAGCTATCAAGACCGGGTTCTCGGGAGTCTCGATCGAGACCACACTGAAGTCGTAGCCGTAGCCGACGAGATAGGCGAAAGGGCCTTCGACTGACAGGCCTAATACGTCTGATCCCAAACGGTCTAAGAATCCGACCTCGCTGGGATAGGAAGGATACTCTATCGATACGATCCGGAGCCCTTCACCATAGTTCGCAATATACACGTAGTCCCCCTGTGCATCGACATCGTACACATACCATCGGCTTGCGGGATAGAAACTGCTCACCGGTTCGGGCTCAGTGGGATCCTCCACTGAAATCACCATGAAGTTGTGATCATCATCATCGAACACGATAGCATAGGAACCTGTAACGGTGATCATCTCCGCATCACCAATTGGACGATATGATCCAATGACCACTGGATCGGCAGGATCTGCCATGGAAATCACCTTCAATCCTTCCTTGCCATCTGCCACATAGGCATATCCGCCTGTGACGGCGACGTCTTTTGCATCTATGGGTGTTTCGAAAGAACTTACCTCCTCCGGATACGCCGGATCGCTGAGAGAGACGATCCTCAATCCGTGTGTGTCATCGGCGACAACCGCAGACGATCCGATGGCCGCCACATCACGTGCATACCCCGGCGTGTCATAGAAGCCGATCTCCTCCGGGCTAGTGGGATCAGAAACGGAAATAACCCTCAAGCCCCAGTCCCAGTCGGCGATTAGGACATATTCTCCGAAGCGGGCGACGGCATTCGTGTAACCGAAGGTCCGAGCCCTGCCAAGTGGCTCCGCCAAAGCGGGATCGGCGACATCGACCACCTCTAAGCCTTCTGCACCGTCAGCGATATAAGCAAGCGTGTCATCGATCGCTACATCCATTGCCCAGCCGTCGGTCTCGTGGATTCCAAGCAGAACCGGCGCTGTGGGGTCGGTGATGTCGACTGCGTGAAGAGACCCGTTGGTCGCGAAAGCGACGTTTCCGGACACTGTGACACTGTTGGCCATATCGATCCCGTCATACCAACCGACGAGTTCCGGCGCCACAGGATCCTGGATAGAGTACACGAGTAATCCATCACTCCAGCCTGCGACGAATGCATACTCCCCCGACACCCACACATCCATCGCATATCCGGGGGTTTCAAGTGTGCCGAGGATCACCGGGCGGGATGGATCGCTAAAATCGAGCATACGAACCCCCCCTTCGCTGCCCGCCGTGAAAAGGATTGCGTCTTTATAATACAGGCTTCTCATCGGAAAGGATTGCAGAGAGTGCTTCACTCTCCCGGGATTCGCAGGGTTGGCGACGTCGAACACATAGAGCTTATCACCGGTTGAGCCGAATACGAGGTTCCTTTCTTGGTCGGCGGCGACACTCGTGAAAAAAGCAAACGACGACCTGCCGACAACCCGGACATGCAGTGAATCGAGCTTCTGTCCTTCGTCTCGGCCCACATATTCCGGAAACAGGATTTCCTGCAACACACCCGAAATGGGAGTGAGGTCCCCCCCGTCCGTTGGTAAAAGCGGAGAATAGGAGAAGAATAGGATCAACAGGATATGTGCGAAACGTCTAATGACCCTCTCCCGTGTGAATGCTTTGCTTTCTCAGGTCCTTTCGCTATTTTATCAAAGTGTTATTTAACCAACGTGAGCTTCCTCGTCACTACCTGCTCGCCGTTTCTCAGAACGCACAGGTATACACCGGATGACACCGACATGCTTTGCTCGTTTTTCCCGTGCCAGGTGAACACGTGCCTGCCCTCTTTGAGCCTACCCTCGAAAAGTATTTTCACGAGCCTACCTCTCAAGTCGTAAACTACGAGACTCATCAACCCTGAAGCATTCGGAGGCACCTCGACTCCGATGGCAGTCCTGGGATTGAAGGGATTGGGGTAGTTCTGCGTGAGGGTGATGCGTTCGGGGATGCCCGGAACCGATCTGTCCTCTTCGATGCCTACGGTTGCGACCGTGAACGAGTAGAGCGAGTCGGGTGCTGCTTGTGGATCGAGGGCGACGTTCAGCCTCCGGTCGCGAGCTTCGATGTAGTATTCGATTCTGGTTCCTTCTCTCTGGGGTGGTATGTCCCGTCTGAAGAGGTATCGTCCACACTCATACATCAAACGTTGGTTGAATTCGCCCGAATCATCAGTCCGGTAATGCAGGATCGCGCTCACTTCCCCGGGTGCCACGCTGCTGTTGTCCCAGACGGATGAGGTGATTATATATGGATTGGTAGTATCTCCTGTATCGTGGTGCTCGAGCGTTTTGGCTATCACGGGAGGGAAGTGATCATCTCTCACGTCACTTGTGACGTTTATAAGAAGCTGGTTCTGGAGGCCGATCGGATCCCAGGGATCCTGTGACCAGTCGGACTGACAGGCGTAGATATCCACATCGCCGTCACCGTCCACATCCCCCAGAACGACTTCGGTGCAGTGGTTTCCGGCATCGGGCAGGTGCTCTTCAGTCACGTCTGTGAAAACACCCTGCCCGTCATTCATGTAGAGTGTGCAGAAATACTCACCGCTCGAACTCCTGGAAAAGAGGATGTCTGAATCCCCGTCGTTTTCGACGTCACAGGAGAGGATGGAGATTGCTGTCACCTGTTTCTGCGGCATCCTCATCCCCGTCTCTTCGGTGAAATACCCCCGGCCATCGTTAATGAATATACCCAGGCGATTATCATGCGTGACAACTATGTCAAGGTCACCGTCGCGATCGAAGTCCCCGAGATCGATTGAACCACCTTCGAAGTTCGTACCTTCAGGCAGCCGATCCTGAGTCTCGTCGCGGAAGAACCTGTTGTCGTTTACGAGGAGCTGGTGATCCGTGTAATACCCTCTCACGAAAAGGATGTCGCTGTCAAAATCTCCATCTATGTCACCGTCTGCGACTGCCCAGCAGCTCCCATCTATTTTGGGAAAGAACACGAATGGATCGGCGTAGAAGTAGCCGCCCTGGAAGTTCTTATATAGCAGGCTCCAGCCCTGATTTGCAAAGATGATATCGAGGTCGAGGTCGCTGTCGAAATCAATGAAGACCACCTCGATGTTCGTGTGGTACCTGCTTTCGATCCGGGTCTCGGTTTCATCCGTGAAAGATCCACTCCCGTAGTTGACGAACAACCGTAACTCGTTCTGTCCCCATATCGGATCCCCCCCGAACAGTATGTCATAATCCCCATCGGTTTCGATATCCCCGATGGCCCCTTCGGTGAAATCCTGGTTTCGGAAGAGGTACACCAGGCTGTCTGCGGGGAAGTGTCCTGTGCCGTCATTCATAAGCACGTAGGAATAGCTCGATGGATCGTGGCCGTTCTCGACCACTATATCTAGATCGCCGTCACCGTCCATATCGGCCATGAACGCCGCAATTGTCACATCTTCGATCTGGGGCAGCCGCGACGATGTCTCATCGACGAAGAACTGAACTGCACGGGCAGGCGATGTTAGGAGGAAACTAAATGCATAGAGGAGGAAGATACGTCCCAAAACGCATGCGATCATGCGCATTATGCCTGTCACGGCATGGAGGCTATTCATAACACTCGCTCCAGGGTAAGCTCCTGGGATCAGGGATCTGGTGATTCCCGAACCGTAGTAACACCTGAGCTCGAGGTCTCCAATATGAAATGATCCGGAATGGTTAGAGCACGCATTTTGATTCTAGACCATATCCAGAGATCTCTCATCTACGCATACCAAATTATACGAAAGTTTGGGAGGCTTGTTGCACAATACCTGCTATTTAATATAAACAGGCTTCAGTACCTTTCGTCGCATATAGGCCACAGATTCTCAGCATCACCGGCATAAATATAGACAGCTGTCTTTTTGGGAATAAATTCCAATATGAGGGAGTGGAGGCAAATACATGCTACTATGCACCGGCGAAGGGGATGGACTAAGCCGGGTGGGACAAGGCTTCTGGAGGAATGTGAAAGACTTAGTGGCGAAAAAAATCCGGTGGCGTCTTACTCTCCCACCCCGTCTCCGGGGCAGTACCATCAGCGCTGAGGGGCTTAACTTCCGTGTTCGGAATGGGAACGGGTGTTTCCCCCTCGCTATGGCCACCGGAATCAAACTAGACGGAAAATCCCCTGGACGGAAAATTTACTGATCCATCCAGAGGATATCCAGAACATACAACCGAATGCGAATGCAGGCAAAGACATCTCTAGAAACATCAAACTGACCAAGCCTCACGGCCTATTAGTACCGGTCGGCTGAACACATTGCTGTGCTTACACCTCCGGCCTATCAACGTGGTAGTCTCCCACGGGCCTTCAGGGACTAAAAGTCCGGGACATCTAATCTCGGGGGGGGCTTCCCACTTAGATGCTTTCAGCGGTTATCCCTTCCGAACATAGCTACCCAGCACTACCTCTGGCGAGATAACTGGTACACTAGAGGTTCGTCCATCCCAGTCCTCTCGTACTAAGGACAGCTCCCCTCAAATGTCCTGCGCCCACGACGGATACAGACCGAACTGTCTCACGACGTTCTAAACCCAGCTCGCGTACCGCTTTAATCGGCGAACAGCCGAACCCTTGGGACCTTCTCCAGCCCCAGGATGCGATGAGCCGACATCGAGGTGCCAAACCTCCCCGTCGATGTGAACTCTCGAGGGAGATAAGCCTGTTATCCCCGGAGTACCTTTTATCCGATGAGCGACGGCCTTTCCATACAGCACCGCCGGATCACTAAGTCCTGGTTTCCCACCTGCTCGACCCGTCGGTCTCACAGTCAAGCTCCCTTATGCCTTTACACTCTGCGTGCGATTACCGACCGCACTGAGGGAACCTTTGAGCGCCTCCGTTACCTTTTAGGAGGCGACCGCCCCAGTCAAACTGCCCACCTGACACTGTCCCGGATCCGGATAACGGACCACGGTTAGGACCCCAACAGACCAAGGGTGGTATTTCACTGATGGCTCCACAGAGGCTAGCGCCTCCGCTTCACAGCCTCCCACCTATACTACACATGACCTGCTAAAATCCAATATCAAGCTGCAGTAAAGGTTCACGGGGTCTTTTTGTCCTATCGCGGGTAATCAGTATCTTCACTGATACTGCAATTTCGCCGAGTCCCCTGTTGAGACAGCGCCCAAGTCGTTACGCCATTCGTGCAGGTCGGAACTTACCCGACAAGGAATTTCGCTCGGTTAGTCTCCAGTGTTTCCAAAGGAGCCGGACTTTATCTTGACTTGCCTCGGTTCATCTGAGCTGCAATCGATCTGATCTTCTCCAGACCCGATTCGTTCAGATGATCCCCCGCTTCCATCATTCGCAAAACGCGCCTGAATTTCATAAAATCAACGCGCTTTTTCGACTTCAGCTGGTGCTGCATGAAAAATGGAACGATGCGTTCTCTAAGATCCTTCTTGCTTCTAACTCGATACGCCCACCTGTCGCCATGATTCCTTCGAACCACACCGCATTTGAAATAGGCTTTGAGTGCATGCAAGATATTCACATCGCGTTCGTGCTGTACGACAGTGAATTCAGGCAGAATCTGAAAACCTACTGTCATCTCGGAATGTCTCGCTATCCCGATATGAAAGCAACCTTCACCATCCACGAAACCTGTTATCCATTGTGCATCCAGCTTCATCGGCAAGTCCCAAACGTAAAGTCTCTGAGGGTTCCCGGTACAGACCGGGCCTTCCCTGCGGATTGTCCCCATGTCCGTCGGATTTTTACTGCCTACCATGAAAGGTAACCGAGTACCGAAACGGCTGTAAGAGGAGTTTCCCGCATATGGTTCAGTTTTACTAAGGCTAGCTTTCCTAACCTTAGGACCGTTCAATATTGTTACTACCGATTTGCGGTGTCGCGGTCATTTCTGCCGCGCTCTGCATGTCGCCATGCAGTTCGGACCATATCATCCCGTCGATTTCTCTCCGGGTCTGGCGTATGGTCTCTGAGGATTCTCAAACCCTTTTCAAGTCTGAGCCTTTCCTGCTGATTGCCCGCACCTCTCGGATTGTCACTGCCGCCTGTCTCACGGCGAGTACCGGAGGATACCCGGGTGTCCCAGCATATAGCCAGATTTGTTTTCGAAACTACAGCGGTCCAGCCTATAGTTACGGCCGCCGTTTACTGGGGCTTCGGTTGAGAGCTTCGGAGGTTTCCCTCCTAACCCCTCCCCTTAACCTTCCAGCACCGGGCAGGCGTCAGTCCCTATACTTCGTCTTAACGACTTAGCAGAGACCTGTGTTTTTAGTAAACAGTCGCTTGGGCCGATTCTCTGCGGCCCCCAGAGGCTTACGGAGCAAGTCCTTCACCTCCAGAGGCACCCCTTCTCCCGAAGTTACGGGGTCATTTTGCCGAGTTCCTTAACAGGGGTTCTCTCGAGCACCTTGGGATTCTCTCCCCGCCCACCTGTGTCGGTTTACGGTACGGTCACGCAAAGGATTCGCATAGAGGTTTTTCTCGTCAGCATGATTACGGCCCTTTTATGTCCCGAAGGACTCCCCATCACCTCTCGGAGTTAACGGAGGCCTGGATTTGCCTGGGCCCCCCTCCTACCGGCTTGGACCCGCACTTCCAATCGCGGATGGACCTTCACTTCTGCGTCACCCCATAGCTCAGACACCCTTTGCATGGTACAGGAATATTAACCTGTTTTCCATCGCCTACGCCTTTCGGCCTCGGCTTAGGGTCCGACTAACCCTGAGCGGATTAACCTTCCTCAGGAAACCTTGGGCTTTTGGTGAATGAGTTTCTCACTCATTTTATCGCTACTCATACCGGCATCATCACTTCCATACCGTCCAGAAGACCTTACGATTTTCCTTCACCCAGTATGGAACGCTCCCCTACCGATGAAATGGCTCAACGCCAAGGAACCAGTGGAGGACGAATCCGACCACGAAGCTCCGAGGCACCACTTCATCCCATAGCTTCGGTACCTGACTTAGTCCCGCAAATTATCGGCGCAAAACCACTTGACCGGTGAGCTATTACGCACTCTTTCAATGATGGCTGCTTCTAAGCCAACATCCCGGTTGTCTGGGCAATTTCACATCCTTTATCACTTAGCCAGGATTTAGGGACCTTAGCTGATGGTCTGGGTTGTTCCCCTCTCGTCACAGGAGTTTATCCCCCTGCAGCTGACTCCCGAGGTACGAGTGAATGGTATTCGGAGTTTGGTTGGGTTTGGTAACCTTGTGGGGCCCCTAGCCCATCCAGTGCTCTACCCCCACCACTCAATTCCTCGAGGCTATACCCAAATATATTTCGGGGAGAACCAGCTATCGCCGAGTTTGATTGGCCTTTCACCCCTACCCACAGTTCATCCAAGCAGTTTTCAACCTACAATGGTTCGGACCTCCACGTGGTTTTACCCACGCTTTATCCTGACCATGGGTAGATCACTCGGTTTCGGGTCTACTCAATGCAACTAAGTCGCCCTGTTAGGACTCGCTTTCGCTGCGGTTTCGGGTGGAACACCCTTAACCTTGCTACACTGAAGTAACTCGCCGGTTCATTATGCAAAAGGCACGCAGTCACCCGCGCTCAAAGATCCGAAGAACAGTGAGCATCAGGCTCCTACCGCTTGTAAGCACATGGTTTCAGGTTCTTTTCACTCCCCTCCCGGGGTTCTTTTCACCTTTCCCTCACGGTACTTGTTCGCTATCGGTCGTCAGTTAGTATTTAGCCTTAGGAGATGGTCCTCCCAGATTCCGACAGGATTCCTCGTGTCCCGTCGTACTTGGGGTGTTCACTCCGGAGGGCATATACTTTCGTCTACAGGACTGTCACCTTCTCTGGTCACCCTTCCCATGGTGTTCAACTAGCATTTGCCTTTGTAACTCCGGCCTGGAAGCCGACCCTTCCAGGAAGTGAAACCCCTCTACCCCCATCATGCAACGCGGTCAGGCTTTATCACATGAATAGGTTTGGGCTGTTCCCTTTTCGCTCGCCGCTACTCGGGGAATCGCGGTTGCTTTCTTTTCCTGAGGGTACTAAGATGTTTCAATTCCCCTCGTTCGCCTCATCCGGGCTATGTGTTCACCCGGTGATACCTGGACATTACTCCAGGTGGGTTGCCCCATTCGGACACCCCCGGATCACAGGTTGTTTGCACCTACCCGAGGCTTATCGCAGCTTGCCACGTCCTTCATCGCCTACCGACGCCAAGGCATCCACCATGTGCCCTTAGTAGCTTGGTCAGAATTTCTCGAGAGACTGGCTTCACCTACGCATTCGCTTTCGGTTTTCAAAAAACGAAGTCACATCTCGGTGACGAATATGCAAAAAAGGGCAATTTAAATTATACATATATTCTAACTTATTGTCAAGTCATTCATTGGTGCACTTTCCACATTTTTCCTGGAACTTATCACAGATAGGCTCCTATGCCCACCCGTCATCCCAGTGATATTAGCCGTACAATATACTCATCACCACTTCAATAATCAAGATTCTTCCTTCCTCCGTTTCCCATAACGCACATTCCAGCTTCGAATCCACCCTTTAACTGGATTGCCCTGCAATTCGAAAGATAATATACTGATAAATCATTCCCGCAACCTATTTAAACGGAGGAAATCGCCCGAAGCTGGGACTCTCGCTTCACCGAGAACCGTGCCCAAAGCCCCATGATTCGCTCAAAAAGACTTTTCAGATACCTTATACTCGTGACCTGGCTTCAGAGAAAGGAAAGGAAAACATCAAGAATGGGTGAAAGATATGAACAAACACCTGTTCTGTCTGATTCAGCCTAAGGTGTGATCTGGAATGAACACTTGTCAAACGACTTCGTGCTTGTGCCGGCGCTGTTGGTTATTACACCATACCAGGAATATTGACCTCCAGCAACCTGGGCCGGGACAGTAAACGCCATGAAATCGTCCTTTGAGAAGCTTACACCCGCAGGGATTGTATGCACACCCTGGTAAACTGTGTGATCCGTCCCATTGGGAAACCTGATCCATATTTTAACCTTTGCGGCATACGATGAGCCAGGATTGACTACCTTCACACCCAGAACGTGATCCTCTCCGCGAGTGTAGGTATCCTTGTCGCAGTAGATTTTGATCAATGGATATACTTCGACATACGCGGTTGAATTGCCTATACCGCTGTCACCATATCTTATCCTGAAATATCCACTCTCTCCCCAGCCCCATCCCCAGCTGTTCTTGCACTTCCAGGAGTTCTCATCGTCATCCCATCCCACGAAAGTGATGCAATGACCACCTTCATAGGAACCCCAGGTGTGCTCATAGACACCGCTCGAGTAGTAGAAAAAGTCGGTGTAAACATTCATGCATGTAGTGATGGGACCATCCTGGAGAAATGTCTTGATGGCATTCTGGTTATTCGATACCCACCCCCAGTCCCTTATCTGCATTCTGTGATTTCTCCAGTCATCGCATGATTCACCACACGGCGTGTCATACGACCTGTATTCGAAGCAGTCTTCCTCGGGGACTCCGTTGTTTTTCAAGTAATTCATCGAAGAGGAAACCGTCCATCCCCACCAGCAGGATCCGCCACCGCATGAGAATAGGTGCTGCTCCGAGAGGTCGTGGTCCCACATCCAGTCGTTCATAAAGATATTTAGCCTCGCCTCGAGGCCACCGAGCGATCCGAACGCCACACATGAACCGCAATCCAGCTGATCTTTCACAGGAGTAACCCAGTTGTATCCATTGTAATCAGTCCAGTCTAAAGAGCTGGGGAAAACGGCCAGAGGATCTCCCTCAGCAAACGGTGTATCCTCCTGGGGTCTTTCGGGAATGAGACCGAGAAGTGCCCTCCTTGCGTCTGGGTCCATCATGGATATTTCATTCTCCTCGGCGGTCCAATCAGCTCCTTTCAGCTCTATTGCAGCCCTGATCTGAGCCAATTCATTCTCGTGGGTTTTCAGTTCACCTGAGAGGAGTTGTGAGAGAAAAAAGGTTACAAATAGTATCATACTGAGTAAAAAGGCGATATTTCTACCGATTTTCATCGTTTCCCCCTGAAATAGGCGAAAATTACCCCTTTTTCCTCCTATTTAAAAATACAAAATACTCGGCAGATTGTCAAATCGCTTGGCCGATTTTCCTTAAGCCGTTGCGTTTTTGAACCTCTCGGTGATTTCATAAGCCGAATAGGGAATTCGCCGGCAGGACTCCGGGGCTTCGGTGCTGACCTTTATATGGATGAAATGAGGCCCAGGGATGCATTGAGCACCGGAAAATGCTTCCGATAACTCCTCAAGCGTATTGATCTTGCACATGCTCTGGTAACCACATGCCTGAGCCGTCTCGCAAAGATTGATTTCAGGAGATATGGTTGGCTGATTACCTGTCGTTCCGTATACGCCATTATCAAGAATGACATGTGTCAGATTCGGTGGTTTCAGTGCACCGATCAGGGCGAGGTTTCCAAAACCCATTAAGATGTTTCCATCTCCATCAAGAATGATCACATTCTTCTCCGGTCTGGAAAGAGCCAGACCCAGACCCACCGAGGAAGCCAGTCCCATCGAGCCAAGCAGATAGAAATTTCTTTCTCTGTCTTTGCATTGAAAGGATTCGCGACTTATGTCGCCATTGGCATGGACGAGGAGCTCATCCCCTTCAAGGAGATCAATTATTGTTCCGATTGCTTCAAACCGATTCATTCAAGAACACCTCTGGTTACAAGCAGGAAGTAAGGTAATTTTTCATCGATAAGATATTGCTTGATCTCTTTGACTCGCTTCTCTGTGAAATCACTTTTCAGCAAGGAATACTTCATCCGGAATGCTTCCAATATTTCCTCAGTATGCTCACCCATGACCCGGTGTTCCTCCATGTTGTCATCCTCCGGTCCTCTATAACTGAGCACCACCAGGGTTGGGATGGAATATATAAGATGCAGTGAGGCGAATGCTTCGAGTGAGTAGCCGAGGCCCGAGTTCTGCATGTATACAACGGGCAGTTTTCCCGACAGGTATGCTCCGGCAGCCAGTCCGACGGCGATATCTTCCCTCACTGCCGGTACATGGATGGACTGATCGAGATTATTTAAGATCCTTACAAAAGGAGCGAGATAAGAACAGGGAACTCCTGAAAAGAAATCGAACCCATTGTCGGTAAGAAGGGTCAGAAATTTTTCCGCATTCATGGATGTAATTATAACAATTCATGGGAACAATTCAAATGAAATCCGTTTCTTATACATCAATAAGTGGAAGCGTTCCCGAGGAAGGGGAAATTGGTGGAGGTAAGCGGATTCGAACCGCTGACCCCCTGCGTGCAAAGCAGGTGCTCTCCCAGCTGAGCTATACCCCCACACTTGTTTTTTGAGAACCTGTGACTGATAAACGAGTTTTAACAAAATGTGTGCTTAGAAGTAGATGTGAATCCTCTGTTTTAGATGAATACACCTACACACAGACAATCACAGGATTACAATTTATCCTCGAATCAGAGTACTGTCAATCCTCTCCCACACGCAAAGATACTGACTGATTAAGCACCTTGCGGGATTGCTGCATACTCACGAATTGTGTGCCTCATGATACGATGCTCACCTCAGGTACTCACCCATACAGATAATATGAGATCGCTGACCTTCGAACCGCGCTTTCTAACCTTAACTGCATCATCTTGGCTACTGAATAGTAACCTGGTAGCAGTCATGCACATCATTGGCTTCGGCACAGATGTATGCCGTCATCGGAGGCGCCACCCAGGGCACCTGATTCTGCAGATTCACTGGCCCTATCGTTGTCTGTCCCTGAATAGTAAACGTAATCGGTCCGAAAAGATTGAACCGCCAGTCGGCCACATTGCTCGCATAGGTGCCCGCTGTAACCTGAATCGGAGATGGTGAATTGTTCGTCAAGGTCACCGCATAGATGATCCAGTCTCCCGGGTGGAACACCGTGCCGTTTACAGGCTCTATGTC
>JBHIFB010000078.1:0-14587 GCA_046760905.1 Candidatus Glassiibacteriota bacterium
TGCTCCCTTCAGACGGAGACACCAACGACTGGTACAGTTATTCCCTGATCGTATCGGATAATGTCGCGTTGATCGGGGCTTTATATAATGACGACATTTACATCGACACCGGTGCGGCATATGTATTCGAGATCGGGGAAAGCAATGGTATGACACCCACCCCGGACGTCAATGATAAAGAGAGGAGTGGAAGAACTACCGGCATTCTCCGCCCCGAGGCAAAATCGGAACCGGCAGCGGCTGTTCGCTTCGCAGAATAACCTGACTGGACCCCATAGCTAACCCGGGCCGCAGCAGGACAGTCTGGAAAGCAATGCACGACCGGTTCGAAACTTCAACTTCCCCCTTCTGTTTTAATCTTAGAAAAAATAGCAGTCAGAATGAAGAAGTGGACATTTCGGAACTCCAAGAGGTGAGGTTCTCGGGGCTTTTCTCGATCGCGAACTCATCACTGAGTCGGTGGCAGTGAACCACCTGCTCAACTTGTCTTAGAGGTAAGTCTTGTCATTCCCAGGTGTGGCAATGAGGTGAAAATCATCTTGTTCGTGACGGAAAGAAATCCTTTAGCAAAGGTCCTTGAATTGTAAGAGCGCAATCTCGCAAGAATCATCGGTCTCCTTCCTCCCATGCGATGGAACTTATTGAAGCTTCTGGAAGTAAAAAATCCTGGCATCTGACATAGGGGTAAATTGGAGAGCCTCAGAAAAGTATTGCAAGAGGTCTCGATGTAAAGTAGTTTATATTATTCTTAATTAAAGGTTCCGCTGGTATGGAGCAACCGTGTTCAGTCGACCGAATTTAAAGATGAGGGAGTTTCGTGATCATGAGGTACCGTGATGCATTCATCTTGAGTCTACTAGTGCCCTTAGTGTTCGCCCTTTGCTGTTCGAGGAAAGAAGATGCCGTGGTAGCGAAAGTCGGGAATGAGGCCATCAATGTCGGCGATGTCGTCGAAATCATGAGCGGTGGTGGATATAACGAGGATCTGGAAGGAGTAGAAGAGGCACTCGAGCATCTTGTCGATTTCAAGCTGCTTCTTTCGGGAGCAAGGAGTGAAGGTCTAGACACCACGGCTGAGTTCAAGAAAGATCTCAAGGTTATGCAGGAGAACTTCATCGTACGCAAACTCTATGAGGAAGTTGTGGTGAAGAAAGCAACTGCCACCGAGGAAGAGCTCAAAGAATACTTCGAGAAACACAGGCTTGGCGAGGAACAGGTCGAGGCCAGACATATACTGGTGAGCTACCGGGAGGGAGAGGGCAAAGAGAAGAGGGAGGAGGCACTTAAAAAGATCCGGAAAGCTCTGGAGGAAGCAAAGGCCGGCGCGGACTTCGCCCAACTCGCTGTGAAGTATTCGGATGGACCTTCAGCGCCAAACGGGGGTTATCTCGGCTATTTTCCCAGGGGAAAGATGGTCAAGGCATTCGAAGATGCCGCCTTCTCACTTCAGCCTGGCGAGATGAGCGATATCGTCGAAACTCAATTCGGGTTCCATATCATCAAGGTGGAAGACAGAAAAAGCCGTACAATGGATGAGATGAGAGAGGAGATCAAAGCTTATGTCGAGCAGCCGAAAAGGACAGAATTGAGCCATGCCTTCATGGAGCAACTCGAATCAGGTGCTGAAATAAACTATAACGATGAAGCAATAGACAGCCTTGTGGCTGTTCTCGAGAGAGCCGAGAGTCTGGAAGGAGCCCTCGAATCAGGTGATCTCGTGCTTGCCACTTTCAATGGTGGTGAATGGACCGCCAGGAGATACTTGGAATTTTACAGTGATTTTCCTGAAGACTATATGAATGCTCCCAAGGACAGGGAGGAGATCAAAGCGGTGCTTAAGGGGCTCATCAGAAATGAGCTGCTTATTGAGAAAGCGAAAGAAACCGGTATAGATTCCCGTCGGGAGTTCAAAAAAGAGCTGGTCCAGCTCAAGGATGATGCGCTGGTGCAGATCTTTATCAAAAAGAAAGTATATATAGAGACTGATGCAAGCGATGAAGACCTCGCACGCTATTATGATGAGCATAAGGACAGCTATAACAGACCATTCGAGGAGGTCGAAGATATCGTCAGAGCGGATCTTATAGATGAGAGAAGACAGAAGCGTCTCGATGAGCTGACGATACCCCTCAGAGAGCAATTCCAGGTCGTGATGCTCAAAGAAAACTATCCCCTGGTCCTTGATGAACTCATGAAGAAGAAGTGACATGACGCTCAGAATGCGCGAGATAATCCTCGTCCTCTGTGTGCCGTGGCTGCTTCTCTGTGTCGCCGATGAGAAGCAAGATGAGAGTGACGAGGCCCAATCCCCCGTTGTCGCCAGAGCCAACGATTCTGTACTCACCATCCGGGATCTCGAGCTGATGGTCCCCCAAGATTACAAAGAATATTACGGCCTGGAGGATCGTAAGGCGCTCATCAACAGGTGGGTCGAGACCGAATTGATATACCAGGAGGCGGTAAAGCGTGGTATCGATCAGGAGCCTGAGATAAAGCTGAAGGTGGATGAGTTCAGGAGGCTTCTGCTCGAGAACGAAATTCTCCAGCGGGAGCTGGGCTCTAGAGTCAGAATAACTGAGGACGAAGTAGAAAAATACTATAAAGACAAGCCAGATCTATTCCTCAGGGAGAAGGAAGAGGTTCGCCTGAGCCAGATAGTCGTAGATAGCTCCGATAAGGCTGACTCATTAAGGTTGATACTCGAGAGAGATCCCAACCTCTTCGCGACCTTTGCAGAGGAGCATTCGCTGGATAAAAGCGGAGAAAACGGTGGTGATGTGGGGTATTATGCTGTGGATGAACTGATAGAGCCGCTAAGGATTGCAGTCCAGGCGCTCAAAGTGGGGGAGATATCAAGCGTTGTGAGCGTGCCCGGTTATGGATATTTCATAATACAGGTTACTGACAGGCAGGGACATGGTACGATGAAAGCGCTGGAGGATGTTGAGGATGAGATCAAGGACATATTGCTTGTGGGTAAAGAGGAGAAGGAAAGGAATAAATGGATGCAGGATCTTATTGCCAGAAACAGTGTGGATATAAACTGGCAACTTCTCGAGGAATATTACGGTGATTAGAAGAGCGCTTCTTGCTTTCCTCTTGCTTTCCGCGGGTCCCTTCGAACCGACCTCGTCACTCCATTCACAGAAACAACTTCTTGATCGGATCGTGGCGGTTGTTGGAGACGAGGTGATTCTGGAGGGGGAGTTGATGGAAAACCTCTATATAATGGCTCAGCAGCTTGGAGTGTCTCTGGAGGATTCAACCAGCCTGCTCGAGTTGAAGGGGCAGATCCTCGAGAGCCTGATAACCGAGAAGGTAATCCTCCAGCGGGCAAGGGAGAAAGGGATAAGCGTCAGCGCTGATGAGGTGGAGGCAGCTATTGAAAAAGATATCGCTACGATCCGGAGCAGATTCGACTCTGAGGAGGATTTCCTCGCAACCCTTCGAGACGAGGGGCTCACACTAACTTCCTACAGGGAAGGGTTGAAAGAGGAGAGGGAGAAGCAACTCATCCAGGAGAAATTCATGCAGGAACTCAAGCTCCCACCGAAGCATGTATCGGATGAGGAGATCAGGGAATACTTCGAAGAAAACAGGGAAAACTTCGGAGTGAGACCGGCTACGGTGAAACTGGCCCGTATCCTCGTTAAGCCTGCGCCGGGGGACTCGGTTGTGAAGGAGAAGGAAGCGATTGCGGATGAAGTACTGACACGGCTTGTGGAGGGGGATCGGTTCGAAGATCTGGCAAGGGAGTACTCGGATGATGCGAGCACGAAGAACAAGGGTGGAGATATAGGATTCCTTGAGCGAGGCGACATGCTGCCAGAGGTGGAACGCGTGGCCTTTCTCCTGAATCCGGGTGAAACGAGTGGGGCGATAAAAACGGATCTGGGATATTTCATAGTGAAGCTGGAGGAGATAAGGCTCGGCAAGATTCACTTAAAACACATCCTTATCAGTTTGAGCCCTACGGAACAGGACGAGGAAAAAGCCCGGCAGCTCGCTCACAGCTTATGCGGCCGTCTGCGTGAAGGGGAGGATTTTGCTGAACTCGCCCGTATGTACTCTGCTGACAGTGACACGAAAGGTGAGGGGGGAGTGCTCGGGGAGTTCACGAGCGAGAACATTCCCGACAGGTATGTTGGCCCCATAGAATCTCTCGATGTAGGCGAGGTGAGCGATCCGATCGAGTCAACAGAGGGCTGGGACATCATCAAAGTGCTGGAGAAAAATCCACCGAGGCCCTTTGAGCTCGAGGATGTCAAAGAGAATATACGGAAGGCTCTTGAGCAGGAAAAAGCATTCGCGGAATTCATCGAGAAGATGAAGGAGAAAACCTACATCGAGGTAAAACTATAGGGTCAGAACCTTGCTTTCCCCTTTTCAGGAGCCGGGCAAGGGTCTGATAACTTTGATCTAATGTTGATGTCCAGCAGAGAAGCGCATACCAGAAAAATACTCGCTGTAACGCTTGGTGACGTGCGGGGCATAGGACCGGAGGTCGTTGCGAAGGCGCTCACTTCCCATCGGTTCGGGGAAGGAGTTATTCCTATTGTGATAGGAGTGGAGGGAGCTTTCACAGAAGCGATCGACCTGATTGCCGCAAATCGTGCCGACTGGGCAGTCACCAGGCCCTCCTCGTTTTTCCATGATCTGGCTGAATTCGACGATCTGGAAATTTCCCTTCCATCCCATAGACATATCGAGCTGAATATCGATGGAAGCCGGGACCCTGGCAGAGTTGGCAGGCAAATCACATCTATCCCTGAGCAGGAAGCCGGAAGATTTGCAGGCAGGTCTGTCGAACTCGCCGTTAAACTGGCTATGAAAGGCATAGCAGATGCAATCGTCACAGCACCACTGGATAAACGGGCTCTCAATCGTGGAGGATACCGCTTTCACGGCCACACAGAGATGCTCAAAGATTTCACAGGTGCACCTTCAGTGGCAATGATGCTGATCGGCGGAGCGTTGAGAGTTACTATTGCCACAACCCACATTCCGTTTCACCGAATCACGAGCGAGCTGACCCCGGCTCTTCTTGTCGAGAAGATAAGACTCACCGGCGAAGGGCTCATCAAGCTCTTTCATGTGCCCAATCCGGTGATCGGGCTCTGTGCGCTTAACCCGCATGCGGGTGAAGGAGGAATGGTTGGCGATGAGGAGGAGCGTTTACTTTTACCTGCGGTCAGGGAATCGGAAACAAACGGCATCAAAGTAAAGGGACCGATGCCTTCCGACACGATCTTCAACTCCTGCATGGCAGGGATGCTCGATGCCGTTGTGGCGCTCTATCACGATCAGGGGATGATCCCTATCAAGGTGCACGCCTTCGGTCGAGGAGTGAACCTGACACTCGGCCTGCCGTTCGTCAGGACCTCTCCCGATCATGGAACTGCACTCGATTTGGCCTGGAATGGTGTAGCTGATGCCGGCAGCATGATAGAGGCATTCTCTCTTGCAGAAAAGCTCATTGGAAGAAACGAGCATTGAAAGCATCCTCAACGGAGGAAAGCGCGAATTAAATTTTGACAACGCGGGCAGAGCCTATTAAATTATGCATACTTTTTTGACAGGCTATTTCTTCTACTTCCCTTCATTACAGTATGTCATTGTGTGTCGGGTCCTCAGCATATGAAAAAAATCCGTGATGAGCTGGTCCTGAGGAGGATGGCTCTGAGTGTCAGGCGGAATGTAATCAGAATGACGGCTGAGGCGGGCTCTGGTCACCCGGGCGGCTCCCTATCTGCAACCGATATGATTACAGCCCTTTACCTGGGGGAGATGAATCATTGTCCAAAAGCCCCCGAAAATCCTGGCAGAGACCGGTTCATTCTCTCGAAAGGCCACGCCTGCCCCGCTCTTTACGCTCTGCTAGCCGAGCTGGGATACTTTCCACGCGAGACGCTGCTGACTTTGAGAAAGATCGATTCCATTCTGCAGGGACACCCTGACAGGTTGCTAACACCCGGTGTTGAGATTTCCAATGGTGCCCTGGGACATGGCCTTTCGTTCGCAAATGGCATGGCCCTTGCCGGCAAGCTTGATGAGGCCGACTACCGGGTGTATGTGATGCTGGGCGACGGTGAGTCTCAGGAGGGAGAGGTCTGGGAAGCTGCAATGACATCAGCCCACTATAAACTCGATAACTTGTGCGCATTCACCGATTACAATGGGCTTCAGATAGATGGTGCAGTCTCAGACGTCATGGAGCTTGCTCCTCTCGCGCAGAAATGGAAGGCTTTCGGTTGGGAGGTGGTGGAGATTGATGGTCACAATTTCAATGAAATCTTCCAGGCTCTCGATCATGCGAGATCGGTTAAAGGCCGCCCTAC
Source organism: Candidatus Glassiibacteriota bacterium (assembly GCA_046760905.1). Classification (GTDB taxonomy): domain Bacteria; phylum Gemmatimonadota; class CAZMKB01; order CAZMKB01; family CAZMKB01; genus JBHIFB01. Next base: position 6,339 of record JBHIFB010000078.1, read on the forward strand.
CCATATAGTGGCAAACACGGTGAAGGGCAAGGGTGTGTCTTTCATGGAAAACAAGGTTGAGTTTCACGGACAGGCTCCAACAAGAGAGGAGGAAAAGCGTGCGCTTCTTGAACTCGATCAACTCGAAAAGGAGCTTGATGGATTTGAAACACGCGCTTGAGCACACAAGGCACGCATACGGAGAGACGCTGGCAAAACTCGGCGAGAGAATACAGAACATAGTGGTGCTCGATGCAGACCTCTCATCCTCCACCAAAACGGCGATTTTCGCGAAGAAGTATCCCCACCGGTTCTTTCAAATGGGAATAGCCGAAGCTGATATGATGGATACCGCCGCCGGGCTCGCCGCATGCGGTAAGATACCTTTCGTTAGTACCTTTGCCATTTTCGGCGCCGGTAAGGGGTGGGAACAGATCAGAAATACGGTGGCGCAGTGTAAGCTTCCCCTCAGGATAGTAACGACTCACGGCGGAATATCGGTCGGCGAGGATGGCTCCTCTCATCAAGCACTCGAAGACATTGGTCTCATGAGAGTCATTCCGAACCTGAAGGTGATTGTCCCGGCAGACAGCGTTGAAACGAGATCCGTGATAGAGTACCTTGCTACTCATCTTGATGGCCCTGCATACGTAAGACTCACACGTCCCAAGGTACCTGTGATACATGATGAGAGTCACACATTCACATTCGCCAGGGCCGAGTTGTTACTCGACGGGGACGATGTGACAATCATCGGATGCGGACAAATGGTCGCCAGGGCGCTGGAAGCAGCTGACATCCTCGAGGGTGATGGTATATATACGAGAGTTCTAAACATGTCCACAATAAAACCAATCGACTGTGATTCGATAAAGAGGGCGGCTATCGAGACCGGGGCGATCGTGACCGTCGAGGAGCACTCGATTATCGGTGGCCTCGGGAGTGCGGTTGCCGAAGTTTTGGCCGAAAATAAGCCGGTGCCGATGAGAAGAGTCGGCTGCGATGACTGTTTCGGCGTTTCAGGCACTCCTGAAGAACTGTTCGAGAGATACGGCCTTACTACCCCATGCATAGTTGAGAAAGTCCGATCGGTTGTGCAGCAACGGATCAAGAAAATGAATTCATGATAGAGTTTCAGAAGGTATCGAAAAGCTACGCTCCTTCCGAATTCGCCTTGAGGGATGTTGATCTTCGCATTGAACAGGGCGAATTCGTTTTTTTATGCGGCCCCAACGGTGCCGGGAAGACGACCCTGCTTAAGCTGATAAATGTGATGGAAAAGCCAACCTCAGGTGAAGTGGTGATCGACGGAACCTCATCCCGGTCCATGAGAAGGAAGGATATCGCCAGGCTGAGAAGGAAGATCGGGATTATCCTTCAGGATCTGAGACTTCTGAGGACAAGGACGGTCGAAGAGAATGTGAGGCTCGCTCTCGAGGTAACGGATGCTCACAAGGATACCCATACCGCAAAGCTCGTGAAAGTTCTGACGTATCTCGACCTACTGTCGAAGCGGGATCTCTACCCTTCGGAGCTCTCTTGGGGGGAGCAGCAGAAGGTTTCGATTGCCAGGGCGATCGTCAATCAACCTTTCATCCTCCTCGCGGACGAACCCACTGAGAAACTCGATGACACTGCTTCAGCCGAGATTCTCGAGATTCTAAGGGATGTGAACCTCTGGGGGACGACTGTCATACTGGCGAGCCATCATACAGATCTGGCTGTGAAAGGTGCTAACAGGCTGGTAAGACTCATGAGAGGGGTTTTGGAGAGGGATGCAACACTGTGGGATAATCCGGTGAACAAAATCTCGAGATGAGAATTTTCAAGGAAGTATTCTACGATATCAGAAGTTTTCCGGGAATTACGATCCTGTCGGTCGTAACCATCGCGCTGACCCTGTATATCTCAGGGCTTTTCGGTTTGTTCTATATCAATATCACAGGTGCCCTGTCGAAGATAGGAGAGAGAGTGCAGATGGTAATCTTCCTTCGGGATGAGGTGCCTGATGAGGAAATCGAGGAGCTCAGGAAGGAGCTTGCCAACCTCGAAGGAGTGACGGGAATAGAATACATCGCGAAGGAAGATGCTCTTGAAAAATTCAGGGAGGAACTCGGTGACAATGCACACCTCCTGGATGATCTTGACGTCAATCCCCTGCCAGCCTCAATCGAGGTCAGGTTCGATGAGGATCACAGAAACGTGGAAGCATTAAAACAGATCGCGGAGAATCTGGAAGGCAACGAACTTATCGAGATGGTGGACTATGCGAAACCGTGGACGGAGAAACTCGACCGGGTGAGGAGGCTCGTGGGTCTTGTGGGTCTTTTGACGGGTCTCGTAGTTATAATAGCATCGGTTCTCATAATATCCTTCTCCATAGGCCTCGCTCTGAAATCGAAGGAGGAGGAGATGGGTGTGAGTCAACTCATCGGAGCAACCGACTTCTACATAAGCAGGCCATATCTGGTCGAAGGTCTCATCAAGGGATTGGCAGGAGGGTTGATCGCCTTACTCCTTCTTACCCTGACCCGAAAGCTCGCGGTGGCCGGCCTTTATCCATTCTCATTCTTCAGCAGAACTCAGATCGTGGCGGGGATTCTCGCAGGTGGGATCATCGGCACGGCCGGTGCCGCATTTTCGGTTCGGAGTTTCCTGCGGGCGCTCGTATTGGCGGGGCTTTTGATCTCTCTCCAGGCCACAACACTCTCTCCCCTGTACGCTAGCTCCCAGGACCCTCAGAAGATAGAAGAGGAGATAGAGAAGGAGCAATCCGAACTTGAGAGAATACGCAATGAGCTCAAAGAGAACGAGGCCGAGGCAAAGAGGCTCAAATCAAAAGAGAAAAGTGTTCTCGGCGAAATCCAGAACATAGATCAGAAAATCGATCTCAAGAGTAAACTAATCTCAAAGCTAAAGAAGCAGATACAATTGGAGGAGAAAGAGCTTCAGGACATTTCCCGAAAGTTGAAGGATACAAGTGTGCGGCTCGATCACACGAAGAGGATACTTGGCAAAAGGTTGAGGCTGGTCTATGAGAAGGGGATACTGAGTCCACTCGAGGTCGTCTTCGAATCGAGCTCTCTGCCCCGCCTCGGATTGCGAATCGAGTACCTGAGCCGTATACTCGCTTACGACAGAAAGCTGGTTCGGGAGATCTCCGAGTTGAAAGAGGATATTGCTGTGAAGGAGAATGAGAAGGAAGCGATGTTAAAGAGTATCGCTCTGCGTAAGGAAGAAGTTGATCTTGAAAAAAGATCACTCGAATCGGCGAGCGCAGAGAAAAGAAAGCTTCTCTCATCGGTGAAGAAGGAGAAGAGCAAGAGGGAAAAAGCCATTGCTGAGCTGAGAGAGAGGGAGGATAAGCTCCAGAATCTGATTCAGAAACTCGAAGAACAACGGCTGCTGGCGGAGCGAATGGGTGAGAGGAGGGAAGCCCCGATAGAGAAGAGATTCGGAAAGCTCCCCTGGCCTGTGAAAGGGAAAGTCATCACGAAGTTCGGAACACAATATAATCCGATATACAAGACACGAATCCCTTCTCAGGGGATCGACATATCGGCCCGTCTTGGGACTCCCGTGAAAGCGGTGGAGGCGGGGAAAGTCGAGTACGCAGACTGGTGGCAGACGTTCGGAAAGATGATCATCCTCAACCATGGTGGTGGCTACTACACTATTTACGCTCACCTGGATGAGATTGCAGCATCTACAGGGATAGATGTCCTGCGAGGCCAGCAAATCGGCACCGTGGGAAAGACCGGTTCGCTCAAGGGGCCGTATCTCCACTTCGAACTTAGAAGAGGCAAGGAAGCGCTTGATCCATTGAAGTGGCTCGCAGCTCGGTAGGAGGAATGAAAAGATCGTATGGAGCCGCTTGAAGCTTATGGTCAGGATAAGGTAAGAGAGTTCATCCAGAAATCTGCAAGCTCTGGAATGCTCGGCAATTCCATTCTATTTGAGGGGCCCTTCGGTGTGGGGAAAGAGAGGATGGCCTTCTGGCTTGCCCAGTTGATACTCTGTGATTCCAGAAGCGGCTGTGGCCAATGTCCCCCATGCAGGAAGGTGGAGCGTCTGACCCATCCGGATCTTCTGTGGATGATCCCATCACCAGGTGGTGAGACTGTTTCTCTTGGCGAAGAGGATGAGACCAAAAGGAGGCAATCGGAAAGGGAGAAGTTTCTGCAAAGTGCCGTTGAGGGAAAGAGGTGTGAGCCTTTTTTCATCCCGAGATCGAACCGTCCGCTTGGTCACTCTGCGGAGTCCTTGCGGCAGCTTCTCTTATGGTGTGCGAAGAAGCCGTTCGAAGCAGACAGGAAGGTAGTGATAATTAGAGATGCCGATTCGATGGCACCCGGCATTGCGAACCTTTTCCTCAAGCTGCTCGAGGAACCGCCGCTTGACACAGTGCTCATTCTTACTTCGACGGCGCCTCACAGGCTGCTGGCGACAGTGCTCTCGAGGTGTGTATCGTACAGGTTCCCATTGGTTGATGATAGGCACATAGAGGCTGCCCTAACTGAGTTCAGAGGCGTGAGGGGAAAGCGTGCATCGCTTCTGGCAGGACTTGCCCAGGGATCCCTGCTCCGGGCCCTCGAGCTCGCGGATGAAGACGTCACTATCCGGCAGGATGCCTTAAAGCTTTTCGGGATTGCCTCCGTTGGCAGGATCAAAGACTGCTATGAAGTGGTGAACACAGCCATCACGAATAGATACGGCAGGGACAGAGGGGAAATCCTGGATCGGAAGATCTTCTTTATGATACTTGTTCTCAGGGACTTTCTGATTCTCTCGGAGGGAGGTGATGTGGACCTTATTCTGAACACCGATCTGCTGGATCGGATGAGAAAGCTCGAAGGTAAGTGGAATGTGAAAAGAGTGGGTGAGCTCATAATGGAGCTGGAGCGCACACGACGGGATCTGAGACATAATGTGAATATAGATCTCGCCTTGTGGAAAACGATCGATTCCGTGAGACTTGCACTCCATCAGGGTCATCCCCTCTAAAACTCCGAGATCGTAAGTCGGTGCACCATGGATAGATATGAGATGCCTCCCACCCTCGAAGGCCTAAATAATTTAGTTGACATTTTCTGAGATATCCGTTATAATGAGATTAGGAGTTAGATCTTGGCAAAGTATCAGCATAAAAAGACAGGGGCAGATGACTTTTGAAGAAAGTCTCTGCCCCTTTCTCATGCTGATAGGATTGCTGAAAGGGGGTGTTTAAGTAGATGCCTGTTGGGCGCGTCAAGTGGTTTAACGACGCCAAGGGCTACGGTTTCATTGAGACGGAAGAAGGTCAAGACGTTTTCGTCCACTTCTCTGCCATCAACGGAACTGGCTTCAGGAGCCTTCGTGAAGGAGAGCAGGTCGAGTTCGAAGTTGTACAGGATGAAAAAGGGCCAAAAGCTGCCAATGTGACCAAGCTATAAGGCGTACCGCACTGAGGGCGAACAGAGTCTTTTGAATCACGAAGAGGGTGTTCGCCCGATTCTTTTTATCCGATCAAAAATCCCCTTGCAATCGATACATCCCAGGCTTAATTTGCTCATTGTTTATAATGAGTTCTCTGAAAAAGTCAATTAACCGGAAAGACAAGACTGTTTGAAGCGATATTGCATGCGGGAGAGGATAAAATTTTTGGGTCTTGCAGAGACCTCATCATGATCATGTGACAAGGAGTTGACCTGATGGCCGACCTCGAAGGATTAACAAAAGGTGTCATAGCGGGTGACTCAGAACTCGTGTCGAGAATCACAGAAGATGCTCTCGGGGAGGGATTGAGCCCTAAAAAGATTCTCGACGATGGGTTGATTGCGGGAATGGATGTCGTGGGGGAGAAGTTCAAGGCTGGAGACATGTTCGTCCCGGAGGTACTTATATCAGCGAGGGCGATGCATGCTGGACTGGATATTCTGAAACCGCTTCTTGTGAAATCCGGGATGAAGGCGATGGGAAAGATAGTGATGGGCACCGTGCAGGGAGATCTACATGACATTGGAAAAAGCCTCGTCTGCATGATGCTCGAGGGGGCCGGATTCGAGGTCATAGACCTCGGAGTCGATGTGAGTGTAGAGAGGTTCGTATCCACAGCGAAGGATGTGGGGGCAGGTGTAATCGGCATGTCTGCGCTTCTCACGACGACAATGCCTGTGATGAAAGAGGTCATAGATAAGCTTCGCGAGGAAGGGATGGGCGGGAAGGTGAAGGTGCTGGTTGGAGGGGCCCCGGTCGCGAGCGGCTTCGCGAAGGAGATAGGGGCGGATGGGTACGGCAGAGATGCGGCATCGGCGATAGATGAAGCGAAGCGGGTCCTGGGCCTTGTGGGGTAAACCTGATTCTAAGGCAATATTTCTACATTAAACGTTTCCTCGTCAACCACGAGATTCGGATACACACCTATCCTCCCGACCACCTGAAATGTTCCGGGAAAAACTGCCCAAATTCTGTTACTTATTGTGATAGAACCATGAGCCGCTGCCGAACCATGCAGGGGATTTGGCCAATTGAGTACGATTTCCGGGATAAGTACCTCCATCTGGTTCGGAAGTATTGCAGAGAGCCAGTAATCACCGGTTACCTGGTTGTCTGTGCTGTTCCAGAACAGGGATTCGAAGAAGATGGTATCCCCGACCGATACCGTGGTTGGCCCTGTCGGATAGAGGAACAGATCAAAGACTCCTTCAAGCAAATCACAGTTCTCCGGGCCGCCATAGGTACCCATGTCACTTCTTTCTCCTCCCATTCCCGGAGGGAAGCAGTCATCCACTTTCGAAGTATCACCAGCATCAACACAGGGTGAATCCAAGGTGAGATGGTAATCAACTTCTTCAGCGAACATAGGGTCCTCGTTGATGTTGCCCGTGCCCGGCCAGCCGCCTTCAATATCCGAGTATGTTACTGTCGGATCGATCCCCAGGGCATGGATCTGCCCGTTCCCGTTGTTCCCGTACACAATGCAGTTTAAAATAATTGCCACTGAGTAATAGCTACGGATCCCTGCGCCATAGCTATTGACATCATTATTAGCGAGGGTGCAGTTGTGAATCAGGGCTTGATCGCAGTAGTAGAGATAGATCCCGCCACCCTGGCCCAAAACATCATCCGACCAATTGCTCTCAAACAAGCAATTATAGATCATGACTTTTGAGTCTTCTATATAAGCCCCGCAACCGGCATCAGCACTGTTACCCGTAAAGATACAGCTCCACACGTACCCTGGATGATATGCAGGTTCGATATTGTCGTAGTAAAGCCCACCACCTTTGTTATCAGCCGAGTTGTCCTTGAAAGTACAGTTCGAAATCGTGGGACCAACAAAGCCTCCATAGTAGGAAACATACACTCCACCACCATTAGAGGTGGTTGATGAGTTTCCTTCTATGACACAGTGGTTGATGTCGGCAGAACCGTTGCTGTGATGAATACCACCGCCACTGATTTCAGCGATGTTATCCACAACAGTGCAGTTGGTAACTGTCGGTGAAGCATAAGATGAGTAGATCCCGCCACCATAGTTCGAATAGTTACCTGAAATAATGCAGTCGGTGATGGTGGGACTGGACGTGTAAATGTAGATTCCGCCACCATAGTCGAAGTCTGTGGTGTAGCCGTTTCTCACGGTGAATCCATTCAATACCGAAAGCTCGGTCTCGCTATTCTGGAACAGGAACCCCCGCCCTGAATTTTCTGCATCGATGATGGTCACCCCAGGACCGTTCTCCGACATGACGACGATCTCCCTGCCGCCGAAGTCGATGTCACGATTCCCGTAACCGGTGTAAGTACCATCGGCGACAAGCACGGTGTCACCATCCACTGCACCATTAATCCCTGCCTGAATTGTTGCCGAATCGGCAGGTACATGGATCGTTGTTGAAAAACCAACGCTAGCCGTCACGAGGACGGCTGCTATCGCAGAACAAACTCGGAGGTAAGTCATGTCCGCCTCCTGGTTAAAATGTACAAGATCGAGTATGAATCTTACCGCGCGAGTACTTAATTGAGTCTTGATTCAGAGTGTTGGAAGCTATTCTGTGGATCTGGATATGTTGGTAAAGATACTATGTGGCTTTGGCGCTACAGTTTGGATTTAATCACATACTACCATAATTATAACAAAAAAGTCAAGTATTTCTCATTTATTTAATTTAGCCAAGCGAAACGCCTGACAGCATTTGGATGCTCCATCCGCTCAGTGAGCAGGATGAATTATTCCACTGATCTCAGTTGACAATTGAGCCCAATGATGTAAGTTTATACTCCTTGCT
>JBHIFB010000079.1:0-14533 GCA_046760905.1 Candidatus Glassiibacteriota bacterium
AAGGACTCGGAGCCCTGAATCCGGTCAATCCGCATGTCGATACAAAATGAACACTGCCCTGATCCCCCACCTGCAAGCCTTATATCTGTCAATGCGAAGCGTCGAACTTAAGGGCTCTAAGTTCCAGAAACATTGAATTGCTGACTTTTGGTATTTACACATTTACAGAAAGTAAGTTTAAATTTTTGGGGAAACTCCACGAAGCAGGTATGGATAATTGTGTAGAACGGCTGAGATTATCTGGTTAGTTCCTTGAGCTCCTTCACCCTTCGAGTGACATCTTCTGCCTTGTAAACTCCACCGCCCGAGACTGCGACATCAGCCCCGGCTTCGTGAACTCGCTTGATGTTTGTCTTGTCTATGCCGCCATCGACCTCGAGGAGTATCTCCATACCCGAAGCGTCGATCATCTGCCTGGCTTTCTCTATTTTAACTACCGTACTCCCGATGAACTTCTGATATGAGAAGCCCGGGTTCACGGACATCACCAGCAGCAGATCCATCTCATTCATCACTTCGCTCACCATCTCTAAAGGCGTAGCAGGGTTAAGAGCCACACCGGCCTTCTTCCCGAGTTCCCTCACCCGGGTGAGCAGGCCGTGCAGGTGATCGGATGCCTCGACATGAACTGTCAGGATATCGGCTCCAGCCTCTATGAAATCATCGATGTATTCATTTGGCTTTGCCACCATCAGGTGTACGTCAAGAGGGAGGGAGGTGATACTGTTCACTGCCTTGATCATGTCCCTTCCGAAAGTGATGTTCGGTACGAAGTGACCGTCCATGACATCAAGGTGTATGTAGTCTGCCCCTCCCCCCTCCACTGCTTTGACGGCCTCCTCGATATTGGAAAAATCCGCTGCGAGAACCGACGGCGCAAGCTTTATCACCTGCTCCTCCTTCCTTGCTTCATTCACCCGATGAGATGATGAGTTCGACCTTCTGGCCTTTCACCACTCTGCTCCCAGCCGGAGGCTTCTGTCCTATCACCGTACCGATGGCGAGATCGGTTCGCACATATTCGATCCCACTGAGAGAGAGACCCATGTCCTCGATTATATACTTCGCCTCTTCGAGAGTCCTCTCCTCCAGAAGAGGCATGATGAATGAAATCGGCCCGGTACTTATTATGAGAGTGATTTCCGTCCCACTCTTCACCCTGCTCCCTGGAGGTGGATCTATCCCCATCACCTTTCCCTCCTTAAAGACCTCAGAGGGTTGGCGGCGCTCTCCAAGGACTTTGAGACCGGCTGTCTCGAGTATCCTGCCCGCCCTGTCTGCTTCGAGTCCCGTAACGTCGGGGATGCTGGTCAACTCCTGTCCGAGGCTCACGATCACATCGACCCTTCTGCCTCTTTTCATGACCAGTTCGGGAAGCGGGTCCTGAGAAATGATAAACCCCGGCGGAGTGTCCTGTTCGAATTTCTCCCCCTGCTTGTTGAGTACCAACCCCTTCTCCTGGCAGATCAGCCTTGCCTTCTCATACTCCATACCAACGAGGTTGGGAATTTTAGTCGTATCGCCTGATTTCACTTTGTACGGCATTACGATGTAATTCACGAGCGCGAAACCCAGGATAAAAAAGAGCAACGCGATGAATGTGTATATGAGGGCTCTTCTCAATAGACTCATTACTGTGTTAACCTTGATTCCTACTTTCTCGCCATAATACAGGCGAACATCCCATCCATCCGATGCCTGTGAGGGAGCGTCTCCAGGCAGCCGGATACTCCAACGAACTCCGGCGACACATTTACTATCGCTTTCCTTGTGTATCCACCTCGAGCGGCAAGAAAGTTCTCGATGACGTCTATATTCTCCTCGGGCTCGAGTGAGCAAGTAGAATATAGTAGATTGCCCCCGCTTTTCACAAGGGTAGAAGCATTCAGAAGCAGTGCGGACTGCAGCCGGTTGAGGGAGTAAAGATCCTCCTCTTTCAACCTCCATCTCAGGTCGGCTCTCCGTGAGAGAACCCCGGTACCGGTGCATGGCGCATCGACGACTACCAGGTCGAACTGCCTCGCACTGAAACTCCTCCCGTCTGCCACTGTGCACAGAATCGAATTGAAACGGAGCCTCTCTATGTTCTCGAGTACAAGCTTCATCCTCTGCCTGCTCGAATCGACGGCGAGGACTAAGCCGCTGTCTTCGCCCCTCTCCGCAAGATGGGTACACTTACCACCTGGTGCAGCACAGAGGTCTAAGGAACGTGTGTCCTTATCGACATCAGGTATCTGTCCAACGAGCGTGGAGGAGATGTCCTGCACGGTATAGAGACCTTCACGGAAAGAAGGAAGCTGTTTTATATCACCCTTCAGGCGGAGCTTGAGACTCTCCTCACAATAAGCTGAACTTGTATATTCCACACCCTCTTCCTCGAAGATCTTTTTCAAAGAATGGATTGTCGTCCTGAGCGTGTTCATCCTGACCATGAGATCAGGACTGGCGTTGTTTGCCTCAAGAAGCTGTTCTGTCTCTTCATACCCGAACCTCTCGAGCCACCTCCTGACAAGCCACAGGGGATGCGAGTAATAGGTGGCAAGAAAAGCATCGGGAGAAGACTCCCTGTCAGGAAACGCTACCCTCAGACCCTCTTTCAGAATTGATCTCAGCACACCGTTTACGAGAGGTGCGAGCCCCTCAAAACCGGCCCATTTGGTAAGCCTCACGGCCTGATCTAAAGCGGCTCTTTGGGGAATGTTTTCTAAAAACAGGAGCTGGTACAGTGAGAGTCTAAGGATGATCCTGACATCGGGAGGGATGGAATCGAGACCTTTGGGCAAAAAAAAAAGAAGGTGGTGATCGAGCCTCGCCGTCTGCCTCACCACTCCGTTCACGAGCTCTGTGACGAGACCTCTTCCTGACGGACCCGCGCGTGGAAGCTGCTGGGAGAGGGCGCGGTCGAGACGCTGCCCCTCCCTCTGAGCTTTCAGTATACAGAAGGCAATGGCCCTGTCACTGATATCATCGGGGATCTTCCGCATAACAAATGGCCTCGCTTTAAAGCAGGTTCTCCCTGGCGAATTCCACCGCGTTCCTGAAGACCGCAAGGCCCTGCCCCTCCTCCGGCAGGCTCTCCCTAGTCCAGTGGGGGTGATTCGTCCTGTGATTGTATGCTTCCGGATGCGGCATTAGACCGAAGATTCTGCCGGTGGGGTCGCAGATGCCTGCGATATCTCCCATCGAGCCATTCGGATTATCCGGATAGAGAGCAGGATTCCCATTCCTGTCCGTGTAGGTAACTGCGAGCTGGCGACCGCTCAGTATTCGATGGAGTATCTCCCTGCTGTCGGTGATGAACTTCCCTTCACCGTGCCTGACGGGCAGGTAGAGCCTCTCGAGACCCTTCAGGTAAATGCAGCACGTGTTCTCATTCACCTTCAGATGCACCCAGCGGTCTTCGAAGCGTCCGGAATCGTTGTAGGTGAGAGAAACCGTCTGGTTCCAGTAATCCCCGCCCAAGGCAGGAAGAAGACCGAGTTTCACCAGCACCTGGAACCCGTTGCATATACCGAGTATGAGCTTTCCATCATCTATGAACCTTTCCAGAGAATCTCCGAGATGGAATCTTAGTTTATTAGCGAAGACTATTCCAGAGGATATATCGTCTCCGAAGGAAAATCCTCCCGGAACGACGAGGATGTGGTAGTCCTCGAGCGACTTGTGGCCTGATATCAGATCATTGAGGTGAACCCGGTGTGCATCCGCCCCGGTGTATTTCAGGCAATGCCAGGTCTCGTAGTCGCAGTTTATGCCGTAGCCGGTAAGGACGAGTGCGCGTGGAATCTTCTCCAATTCGAAACTCATTTCTCTCGGTCAGGCGTTGCTCTCTCTCCTTGCATCAGTCGTCACCAGAGGAGAGGTTCCTTCCAGGCGAGCTTGAGCTCGCCGACTGTCTCGCTTACGATAAGAGCGCCATCGGTGCCACGTATCTGGAACCTGTCATCCCTGGAGACCCTCCCCAGGAGTCCGTAAGGTACACCTTCGATTTCTCTCTCGAATACTTCTTTCTTCTCAGGGTCTATAGTGATCACGAACCTGCTCTGGGACTCGCTGAAAAGTATCAGGTCATCCCTCTCGACACCTTCGCGCGGTACATGCCTGAGGTCCACTTCCATGCCGAGACCTCCTGCGAAAGCCGATTCGGCAAGACAGACCCCGAGACCTCCATCCGAACAATCGTGGCACGAGTTCACCGCGCCGGCCCTGGTCAGTGCCGAGATCCTTGTGTAGATCTCCCTGGCGAGGTTTGCATCCACCGAGGGAACGCTGTTTCCTATATGACCAAACTGGGCATAGTACTCCGATCCCCCGAGTTCATGCCTGGTCATACCCACTACATAGACGAGGTCCCCTGGCCTTTTCACGTCCATTGTGACGGCAAGTGATGCATCTTCCATCTTCCCGAGGACTGTAAAAAGAAGCGTCGGGGGGATCGAGATCTTCTCGGGCGGCACACCGTAGTCGTTCTTCATGCTGTCTTTCCCGGAAATGAGAGGAATACCGTATGCGGTGCAGTAGTCCTTCAGCGCCATATTCGCCCTCACCAGCTGGGCCAGTTTGTAGTGCCCGTCCGGCGTCTTACCGGACTGTATGGGATCGGGCCAGCAGAAGTTATCGAGTCCGGCAATGTAATCCAGGCTCCCGCCGACTGCGATGGCATTTCTCACCGCCTCATCTATGCTGCAGGCGACCATATTGTACGTGTCGATGTCACTGTACCTCGGTACGATGCCGTTCGCCACTATGACCCCCACGTTCAGATGTAGTATGGGCTTCACCACTGCGGCATCTGATGGCCCGTCCGAATTCTTTCCGACGAAAGGTTTCACCACGCTTCCGCCCTGGACCTCGTGGTCATACTGTCTCACCCATGACTCCTTGCTGCAGACGTTGATCCTACCGAGGATCCGCTTTAGCATTTCGTTCATATCCCCTGGAGCGGGTAATTCCGGTTCCCTATGGGCCGGCTTCTTCCACTTCGCAACCAGTTCCATCCTGGGAAGCCCTTCATGGAGAAACTCCATGTCGAGATAGCCAACCGTCCTCCCCTCATGGAGAATGTGGAAGTAGCCGCTGTCAGTGTAGTTGCCGAGAACTGTGGATTCGACCCCCCTCCTTGAGGCGAGCTCCTGAAATTCACCTATCTTCTCCGGCCCGACGGCACAGGTCATCCTCTCCTGCGCCTCCGAAAGGAGGATCTCCCACGGGGCGAGCCCCTCGTATTTCAGCGGCGCCCTCTCCAGATGCAACTCCGCCCCGCCGCTCATTCTTGCGGTCTCACCGACAGACGATGAAAGACCACCGGCACCGTTGTCCGTTATGCAGCGGTAGAGCCCCAAATCCCGTGCCTCGAGAAGGAAGTCGATCATTTTCTTCTGTGTGATTGGATCCCCTATCTGAACCGCAGTCGCGGGTGATCCTTCCGTGAGCTCGACGGAGGAGAAAGTCGCCCCGTGAATGCCGTCTTTCCCGATTCTCCCTCCAACCATGACTATGAGGTCACCCGGCTGGACCGATTTCCTGTGAGACTTCTGGCCTGCAACCCTTGCGGGCATTATCCCGCCTGTTCCGCAGAAAACGAGGGGTTTCCCCTTGTAGCGTTCGTCGAAGAGAATGGCACCATTTACAACCGGTATCCCGCTCTGGTTCCCGCCATCTTTCACCCCTCTGTGGACTCCCCGGAATATCCTCTTCGGATGGAGGAGCCTGGGAGGAAGCTCGCCAAAATCCTTCGGCGGTGCGAAGCAGAAGACATCGGTATTGAAGATAAGCCGCGCCCCGAGACCGGTACCCAGAGGGTCACGGTTCACGCCAACTATGCCGGTCAGAGCCCCGCCGTAAGGATCCAGTGCTGACGGTGAATTGTGGGTCTCGACCTTCATCACGAGGCTCCAGTCGTCTGTAAGCTTCACCACACCGGCATTGTCATGGAACACAGAGAGAAGCCAATCAACCTTTCTGGAAACTTCATCGGTGGTCCCCCTGATGTATGTATTAAAGAGACTGTCTACGACTCGGGAACGGCCGTCTTCCTCATATGCGATGATGGCATTGAATATTTTATGCTTGCAGTGCTCGGACCATGTCTGGGCGAGGCATTCGAGTTCGAGATCCGTTGGATGTCCCCCAAGACCAATCCGCTTCCTCCGTCTTCTCACTTCCTCCCTCCGGTAGTGATCCCTTATCGCTTTCATCTCCTCAAGGCTCAGGGATAAAATCCCCTCTTCAGATATACTCATAAGCCTTTCATCGCTTACCTCGAGGTCGAACTCCCTCACCCTGGATTCGGCTTTCCCGCTGACTTTCGGAACTGTCACAGCGATCTTCTTCCCCTCGCGCCATTCCTCGATACTCAGCACCTCCCATCTCTCGATGAGCTCGTTGGCTAAAAGGTCTGTTGCAATCCTTTTCACCTCATCTCTCCCAAGGTTCCCCTGGATGAGGTACTGCCGGGAAGTGTAGACGCCTTCACCCTCATTGAAGGGTCTCCCGAACATGTCCCGCATCCCCTCGAGGGAAGTCTTCCCGACATTATCTGTGACACCCGGCCTGAAACCGACCTCTATGAGCCAGGAGAAGTCGCTGGCTATGGGCTCGTCGATAGTGAAACGCTCTACGATCGGGTCTGTAAAAAGCCCCTCACCGAGCCTCTCCAGCTCTCCTGTATTTAGATCGGCCTCGATGGTGAAAACCTTCACGGTCCTCACAGAGTCGACTTCGATGGAGAGATCCTCGACGATGGCCCTTCTCACTTCCCGTCCCATCGAATCCACCACACCATCCTTCAGGGCGACTTCGATCCGATGTACTACCGGTCTTTTCAAGATCTTCCTTCTGAGCTTCATAGGTGAGATGTGATAGTAGTAATCCAACCGTGACAGCGGTAATATACATGGGGAGGCCCTTTAAATCAATCGTTATACCTTATTAAAATGCCCCAGTGACTCTATATGGTGATGCCTGATAAATCTTCCCGCATGAATGCATCGAACGATTCTCATGTACTCTTGACCTGTTGTTTTACAAACTCCTATTTCAAGGAGTCAATTGAAAGGCTTTATCATGATAGAGCAAAAAGCATTTTCTGAAAGGCTCAAATTTTCGCCTGCTTCCATCCTAGTGTCGTGTCAACCTTTCATTGTCGCATATGATATGTTATATTTTTTTAATAACCAAACCGGGAGTCTTGGCTATGAAGAAATTCGTCGTGACACTTACAGAGGGGGAGCGCAAAGATCTTGAAAAAAAAGTTAGCTATACCCATGGGAAGATCTTGAGCGAAAGAGAAGGAACATAAACAAACACACAAGAGCATTACTCCAGCCATTAATCGCTTCATTGTAACCTGCTATACAAGCCATTATTTGCAGCAGCCAGGGGGATGTTCAAGGAAGATGAATGGCTATTCACTCGTGGACTCAGGTACGATCTATCAGGATGAATACGGAATCACTCAGGGCCGTACGCCTGGTATGGCTGAATGACGGGAAAGTCCCGGCCCCGCTCGCGGTAATCGTCTAACCAGTAAGCATCCGGATTGGTCCTGAAAGAGAGGAACCTGCCGTTGTCTTGGGGATGAGCTGCGAGGTGGTATCTGAAGTAGATTCGCTCAGTCGTTTTCCCCACGACCTCGATCTTCCCGGTCGCATGCGACAGCACATAACGGGCTCTTTTTGCGAGGCCGGCAATTCCCTTCTTGGCCCGTTCGAAAATCTCATAGGCCTCTTCAACAGGGACCGCATACGTCTTATTGCCCCTTGAGGGACGACACTGGAAAACGTAGTAAGGCGGCACCCCCAGGAAGGAAAGCTTCCTGAGAAGTTCCTGCAACACCACCGGGTCATCGTTTATACCCCGGATTATCGGGGTCTGATTGCAGAGAAGTGCTCCTGCCTTTCTCAGCAGATTCAAAGCCCTAATAGCTACGTCTGTCAATTCCCTGGGGTGGTTGAAGTGAGTCATCACATAGATTCTCTTCCTCGTCGTACTGTATTTGTCGATCATTTCAAGAAGGTCGGGATCATCGATGATGCGATAGGGATTGAAGGCGGGAATTTTCGAACCTATCCTTATAATATGAACATGATCAATCCTGGCCAGCTCGCTGATTATCTCCTCGAGCCTGCGTGTCGATGACATCAAGGGGTCGCCTCCGGTGAGTAAGACGTTTGTGATCTCCCGATGGGCTTTGATATACTCCAGGGCCCCCGGCAGATCCCTGAGTTTCTCGGAACGGTCTTTCATGAATATCCTCTTGCGGAAGCAGTAGCGGCATATCCCTCCGCATACGTTGTTCACGATAAAAAGCGCCGTGGGGCTGTATTTATGTTCGAGACCGGGCAGGACCGTGAACCTTTTCTCATTTGAAGGATCGAGACGACCCCAGACCTGGAGCTCCTCACAGCTGGGAATGACCACCCGTCGCAGCGGATCTAATGGATCGTCCCAGTCGATGAGAGACAGATAGTACTCATTCGAGCGAAATGCGAACTTCTCCGTGACAGGGCTCAATTCGTCCAGATCATGACACGTGAGGCCATCGACCTTCTCTATATCCGTTATGTATCTCACCTTCATGCAAGCCCCCCTTTCTGAAGTGTATAAACCATAAGGATTGCTTTGCCTGGAATCCATGCCTGCAAGTGGCTCACCTTCTCGTAAGGACAACCCAGCTATGGAATTGATGGAAAATTATATTTATTGATCAGTTAAGTGGGCTATTCGATTTCTGGTTGCTATCCCTTTTTTCGATTGCGCAAAGGGCGACGCACTACCTGCTCGCCCCGAACCCTAGATACTCCTTGTGCCCTTGGATAGCATCTTCACTTTTTCCATCTTTTTCTCTGATAATAAATTACCTAAATTCACGGTTTCTGTCAAGGCTCCCGTGAGCGAGGAACCTCCCCATTTTCCAGGATAGAGGAGCGTCATTTTAACCGGTCAACCAACATACCGGATTAAAGGGAGGCTCTCCTGATCAGAGGGGCAGAAGTATTGCAGCGCTTTCGTAATATCATTTAATACGGCTAATGATACAATTTCAATAGTTGACAGCCGTGTGGAGATCTTGTACTATCAATAATAAGCAAGGGAGGCCTGATGAAGAGAGAGTTATTCGGGAAGGTGATTGAGCTCGTCCAGGGGGACATCACCGAGCTGGACACAGACGCCATCGTGAACCCTGCCAATGTCCATCTCCAGATGGGAGGAGGCGTTGCCGGTGCCATCAGGCGAAAGGGCGGAAAAAAGATCCAGGAGGAGTGCGACCAGATAGGCAGGATAGAGGTGGGTGAGGCCGTTATCACGGGCGGAGGCGACTTGAGGGCGAGGCACGTGATTCATGCCGTCGGACCGCGGATGGGAGAGGGGGATGAGGACAGAAAGCTTCGGGCGGCGACCCTAAATTCGCTCAAGGTGGCTGATGAAAATGCCCTGAAGTCAATCGCTTTCCCGGCGATAAGCACGGGAATCTTCGGGTATCCGCTTGACAGATGTGCGGTCGTGATGCTAAACGCCACCAAGAACTACCTCTCCGGTGAATCGGGCCTGGAGAGGATAGTATTCTGTCTGTATGATTCACTCGCCCTCGAGAAGTTCAAGAAGGCCCTCGCCGAATTGCCGGGTTGAGCTCAGAAACGGGTGAACATCTTCACCTCGAGCCCCTTGAATTCGGGCTCGAACCTGCAAACACCACCCACGCAATTGAACCCGCCGTGGCGGGAACCATACATCACGCTGATGTTGTTGCTCTCGGTAATATTGTAGCTCACCAAGGCGAATGTCCATCTTGTCCTGTCTGAAGTCTCGCCTGGAAGCTTCTGTTCTGGCAGTTTCTTATTGGTCCACTCGTTTACAAACGAGAAGGTCCATTTAGGGGCCCTGGAGTATTCGAAGAGAACATACTCATGATCGAATTCTCCCAGCCAGAAGAACCCCTCCTCTGTAAAGGGCAACGGTATGGTATCTCCCTTTACATGCTGGTGCTGCAATTCGGTTCTCACGCTGTTTACATCATCGATGAAGTATTCGAGTTCCAGTATGGGAGTGTAGTTTCTCGTATGCGTGTCGGCACTCTCCATGCGATAGTCGAAGGAGGCGACCGTCCTGAGTTTATTGCCGAAATATCTTTCGACCTCCCCGTAGTATTCCTCGAATATCTGTTCGTCTTCCTTCCCCCAGGTATTGCTGGTATTGAGAAGCATGGTGGTGTTCACATCGGGAGACCAGGTGGCCTCAAGCTGGTAGCCCTCCTCGTTATCCGCATTCAGCTGATGGGGGAATCGATTCAATAGTGCATATGTGTGTTCCCTAGAAAGGGCAGGAGGGTTGTTGTAATCGGTAAAATCAGAAGACCTGAAAGCCAGACTATCATAATTTTTATACTCCATGCTGAGACCGAGGCCGGCCATGCTGAACGATGTTGCGAGGTACACTCCCTGGCCATCATAGCCCGGACCGGGGATCCTCCCATACTCACCGTAAAAATCAACTTTCCCGAGCGATACCTCTCCCCTGAAGGCGGCGAACTCCTCTCTTTGAAAATTATCCCTCCTGTTTGAGAGAAAGCTGGTTCCCAAAGTAACATTGTCGAGGAGATCTGCCTCGACATCGATAGCATGAAGCTGATCGACCCTCGTCCTCGGAATATCCGGGAAAAACGTCGGGTCATTGGAGGTCATCCGTCCCGTGAGGGCTTTCAGCCGGAACTTCCAGCGGCGGGCCTCGAGTAAGAGTCCGTCCATGCTGTTATCAATCCTTATGAAACGGTCTTCGTAAAGCCTGAGTGTCATGCCCCTGCCGAACATGGTGTAAAAGTCCCCGAGTGTGACAGCGAACCCATCGCCCCTGTAGGTGGCATATCTGTAAGTTATGCCCTGAGATGATGCATCGTCTATCTCATCGAGCAGCTCACCGGTGTCCGGATTTATCCGTAAATTTTCTCTGGGTTGATACAGCTCATAACGGAAGCCGAGCTCGAAGGGCGACAGGTCGTAGTCGAAGTCGAACCAGTCCTCGACTATCTCCAGGTTCGTCCCATCTTCCAGGGAATATTCGAGCTGGTTCGATGCACTCACATTGGTATATGATGGTGATTGGGCGGATGAAGTCCCAAAAATCAAAAAGCATAAAAAGAGGGCTGCGACATAAATGGAGCCAGCCCGCAGCCAGCCCCTACTCACCTTCTGACTCCTTCTCCATCCGATTTAGGTTGGGCTTTTCATCTATGAGCGCTAAGAGCTTCTGTTCCACTTTCTTCTCATCACCTGGGCGGTAGCCATAGTTTTTAAAGACGATGTCACCTTCTGTATTTACAATGAACGTGTAGGGGAAAAGATGGACGTTGAACTTCCTCGAAACATCCTTGTTGGGATCGAGCAAGACGGTGAAGGTGTAATTGTGACCGTTTATGAAGGATTTAACCTTCGAGAGGCTTCTCGGGCTGTCGACAGATATGGCAAGCAGCGAAACGCCTGCCTCTTTGTACCTGTCATATATCTCCTGAAGATGTGGGAGCTCCCTGATACATGGTTTGCACCAGGTGGCCCAGAAATTAATCACGACCGGACCCTTTTTGAGTATCTCACTCAACACGGCCTCTGATCCATCCAGCTTCTCAAGCGTGAAATCAGGGGCCTTCAGGTTCTCTGCTGTCGCAGCGCCGGGGCTCGAATAGAGCATCGCCGCGAAAAAAAAGATTCCAAGGAGTATCTTGCCGCTTTCTTTGTTCGACACACGAATAAACAAAACCTCACTCCTTACTCAAGAGATAAGTTAATATTTCACCTCACAAGAAGCATCTTCCTGGTTATTACGCGATCCCCTGCTGTGAGGCGGTACAGGTAAACACCGCTCGGCATATCCAGCCCGTCACCATCCTTCCCATTCCACATGAAGGAGTGCCTTCCGGGCATCAACTCTCCGTCAAAGAGATTTCGGACCATTCTACCGCGCAGGGAATAGATTGCAAGTGCGACATTCATCTTCGTATCATCCGGACCAACAATGTCGACTACGATTTGAGTCTGCGGGTTGAAAGGATTCGGATGGTTCTGGCGCAGCACCACATCTCCTGGAAGCGGTACATCCTTCCGGCCCGCATCATCGATGCCAACCGGTGCCATCAGCCAATCGATGATCCTCTGCATGAGCTCGGATCGTACTTCCTGGCTGTTTATCGCCTCGTACCCGAAGGACATGTAAACAACCTTGCGCCCGTCGGTCTGGACTTTTATCGCTCCTGCGTTGTCCTGGTCGTATTCGAACACCCGGCTGGCGGGAGGAATCGGTGATATCGCATCCGGGCTCGTCTGGTTGTCGGCACCGTCGCCTCCCTGGATCAGGATGTCTATTCCATCGGAAATGGGATCCCCCGGGATCCCGGAGAGTGAATGTGAGCCTATATCATCGCTAAGATATTGTGCGCCGAGATAATTATTATAGAATTCAAGTGTACTCTGGCTGTATTCATCGCTTGAAGAGTCGGAAAGGGCGAAACCGATGTCCTGCCCGCTGATAAAAAGCCTCCCGGAATTATCCAGGAAGCCGCCGATTGCATTCCGGTCCTCCTCGGAGAGGGTCGGGCTCGCCTCACCCGTTTCCCAGATGATGGCCTGGAAGTGGGAGAGATCGTCCTGCGTGGGAGCCTGGTCACTCCTGCGCCATGTTCCCTGGATAAGTCCCGGGCCTATCGCGTTCTCATAGTAGGATTCGTAATCTTCTCCCCCGTCATCGTCTACCACCAGTATCTCTGTGCCGTCGGATATGAAGGTGAAGTGAAGCGTCCTGGCGAGGGATGGATCCCTCATGGAGGTCACAGTCAGGGAAGCGTATCCGGCCCCATGAACTTCCGGCCCACCGAATGTCTTGGACACGAAGGTAACGTCCATGAGCGAATCGTATTCACCAACGCCGAGGGTCTCTGCAGCAGTGGTGACAAACGGGGGAAAGCAGAATCCCTGGATACAGAGAAGCGCATCCCAGGAGGTATCCGGCAAGTCCCTCTCCAGCTGAATTGTGAATATATCTGCAGAATCACCTGTGTTTGTGAGATAAGCATACATTGGAAAAGAGAAGCTCAATGTGTCTATCGCTATGTGAAGGGGAGCTTCGAATTCGAAATCGGCCCCCTGTTCCCCACCCGATGCGGATGCCGCATTCCATACTAAAAGGACGATCGATAAAATCGGAATCAGTAAATTTCTCATCACATGCCTCCCTCACTCATGATCCGAGCAGGCCTGCAGCACCTCGCGGCTCTCCTGGCTTTGAATGAATACAATGGTCTCAATGTTCTCCTCGTTCCACGTGTCATCAATTGTCACCTGTCTTTCGAAGTTCAGGGCATCATCCTTGGTTATTGTGAAGGACTCACCAGCTGCATCGGGAAGCATCTTCCTCATGATGTGCTGGAAATCGGTCTCTCCATTTATGCCGGGCGGCGTGTCGAAATGTATTTTGCTCTCAACGACGACGAAATGTATCACGAGATCGGAATAGCCGGGGTCCTGCGCAGCAATCACATGGGCCCTCACAGTATACTGGCCCCCGGAGATCTCGTATTCGGCATCGAGGAGAAGCGGTGAAGGCCTTGAAAGCTCCTCCTCGATATCCGCCCTGACTTCGGATTCATCGAGTGATGGAGGGGAGAGCGTGCCATCGACCCAAAGATCAGGTATTCCGAGAATGCCGTAAAAGCTTGTCCGGGCACTGTTGTCAGCGGGATTGTGAAGGTAGAATGGATCAATAGGTGAGGGGAAATTGGGATGATACTTTATCGCTACGATTTTTTCGATGCCGAACTCCTCAACGAGGCCATCCAGAATCACGCTGGCCTCTGCACAGGGAATGCAGCTCGTATTGGAGAATTCTTCAATCAGCACGGTTCTGGAGATGGATTCGGCTGAGAGAGTGAAGGAAGTAGTTGAAAACTCTCCTAATTCTACTTCTACCACCACCTCCTGTGGTTCAGAATTAAATCCTTCGAGGGAAACACTCACTACATGCTGGCCCGTTGGAATCCCGGTGAGGGTATCGGGAGTGACTCTACCTGTCCAAGTCCCGTCAAGGAAGATGGAGGCACCAGCTGGCTCTGAGGTCACTGATATGGCGCCGACCATTCCGACCCCGGCAGGGTCCTTCTGGCCGCATGAAAAAGTGAAAGCCATGCTCATTATGTAAAGGAATAATATATATCCAGGGCTTTTCAAACCACGACACTCCAGCTCGATCAACAACCGCTAATGCCGAAGCTTTTCTCCCATATTCGATTGATCGAGGGGAGAAAGCGTGCAGAGACACGATGAAGTATTTTGAAAATAGCCTCCAAAATTTAAGATATCAACTTCTTCAAGTCAACAAAATTGAGGGCTTTCCCAAAAAATTTAAACTTACTTTCTGTAACTGTGTAAATACCAAAAGCTAGTAATTCAATGTTTCTGGAACTTAGAGCCCTTAAGTTCGACGCTTCGCATTGACCCAGCTAAGTGCTGCGTTTCACAAATACGGTGACGTATCTTGGAAGTGAAACGCA
>JBHIFB010000080.1:0-14171 GCA_046760905.1 Candidatus Glassiibacteriota bacterium
AAGACTCATCTCGTTCCCGCTCGTAACATACGGAGGTGTCCGGTGAGACATGCAGGAGTGATAGGTCTTCTCATTCTCCTTGTCGCTTTGTCGAACCGGTTATCCTTCGCGGAGTCCTACCTCGAGCTCGTGGACGGGAGCGGGACCGTTGTGGTGGATGGGGACACGCTCCGGGCTGGCACTGTCATTTTGCCAATGCATTCCGGTCGCCACAGGCTAACATATCTTCCCGTCCAGGACGAGATAATATGGAAGCCACCGCTTAAGTCCCTCTTATTCAATCTCGCGGAGGGAGAGACTCTCAAAGTCGATCTCGGAAGGACAATATCGGTCAGGATAGAGAGTCATCCCCCCGGCTGTGAGATTTATCGGGGAGGAATTTTCATAGGTAACACGCCGGTCCTCCTACCGACGATCGCAGGGTATCCAGACACTCTCACACTGGAGAAGGAGGGGTATCTCACGATTCGTATCTCTCCCGAGCTACTCGGTGAAGGTGACACATATCGGGTGGAACTTCTTCCTGAGGATAAAAATGATGTTCGTCTGGGTCACCTCGAGGCGGGGAAAAAGAATGGTAAAGCAAGACTCATGAAATACGGGAGCTTTGCAGCTTCGATCGCTTCCATATCCCTCGGGTTCTGGTACAAGAACAGGGCCGATTCGTACTACGACGACTACCTGACTCACGGCAACCCGGAAACAATGGAGCGAATGTACATTAAGTCGCTACAGCTGGATGATAGAGCCCGCGTCTTCTGGATAATTGGAGAGGCGGCCGCCTTATTAGCCAGCTATCTCTTCGTCAGGGAATACATTTTTCCGCAAGAGAAAACGAAACAGACTAGCGACTGGTGCAGTGATAATGGAAACACTCGATAGATTCCTATATGCTGCAACCCTCGTAGCAATCTCGGTCACATGTTCTTGCGCTGACAGAGACAGGAACAACCCTTTCGACCCGCTCAATCCCAATACGGGCGGGAGCCCGTATCTCTTCGAGGCAATCGCAGATAACGGCCGGGCGCATCTCTCATGGTCGGTAGAAGAACTGCTGGACCTCGAGGGTTTCACGCTCATACGCACCGCCATCGATGGTTCCGACAGCGACTCGGCCCGATATAACTTCGGGCTGGGACGGACCTCCTTCACAGACACCGATCTCTCTAACAGTATCACATACCTGTACGAACTGGCCTTTGTTTTCGATGGGATGCCCGCATGGACGAACAACGACACCGTGACACCGGGCTCGACCATCCCCTGGGTCCTAGACGGATACGCCGGAGTCGTGACCAGGCTCTCTCCCGATGGGAGGGACAGGGCGGCCACTTTCATGATGAGTTCTGTATTCTCGGACCTCGACGTGGTCGAATCGAACGGCACAGCATGGGTGGCAGACTATTTCAACAAGCAGGTCTTCCATGTCGATAAAGACGGGAAATTACTCGATGAAATAACCCTCACGGGTTATCCCGTATCCATAGCCATAGATGATTCCAGGGCCAGGGTGTGGATCAGCCAGTCGAGTCCGGGGTCAATCGTCCGGTTGACCGCAGGGGCGATAGACACCACTTACGAGATTGAAGACTACCCGCTCTCCCTTTCTGTAGACGAAGAGAGAGGAACACTTTGGGCGAGCTCCTCAAGAGGCGGATGGGTGATGAAGATGGACGATTCGGGTATGCACTTTACCAACGGATTCATTTCCCCTATGGACATCGAGTTCGACCCCGTAAGTCGTACAACATGGGTCGCCTGCGCGACGGAGGTCGTCAGCCTGACCCGTGAATTCGAAGTGATACTGCGCAAGGACGGGTTCAACCTACCGTCGGGCATCGCAGTGGATCACACTCGGGGAATCGTCTGGATTGCAGATACCGGAAACGCTCGCATCGTGAAGATCTCCCAGGACGGGAACATCCTGATCACGGTGTATGGTTTCAACGAACCGTATGCGATCGCGGTGGATGTGGATCGGGAGGAGGTCTGGGTTACAGACTCATACAGCGGAGAGGTCGTCCGTGTCTCGGGAGAGGGACGGATACTCAAGCGAAAGGGAGGCTTCCTGAGCCCCTTCGGCGTCGGCATAATACCTTAAATTTCATCACGCTGATATGAGGAATGTCCATCCGTCAGTAATCATAGCCGATGAAGAAGTTCGTGTAAATTTTTCCGCTCACCGTATCGAAATCCGTCCTCTTGGAGAAATCGAACCTCAGGATGAAGGGACCGGCGATCCCGACCCTCAGCCCGAACCCGAAGCTGCCGAGCACATCAACATCTTCATCATCGGGATCCCACGCGTTTCCGGCATCGAAAAACAACGCCCCTTCGATCGGCGGGAGCCAGAAGGATTTTGATCTCGGGCCCTCGAGGGCTCTTCGCACGATTAAAAATCGCCATTCCTGGTTGAAAAGCACGGCTCTCGTTCCTATGATCGAGAACCTCGGATAGCCCCTCAAGCTCCAGCTACCCCCCAGGAAATACCTCTCGGGCAGACTCCCTTCGCTTGCCCTTACTTGTAATCTGACTGCATATGTACTCGTGAGACCGGTTCGGAAGTACCGCCTGTAGTCGATGCCGAAGGCGACGTTCTCAGGCTCGGCTCTGGTGATGTCATTGGTGAGTGTGACACCCAGATTGTATCGCTCGCCTTCCACTGGCCCCAGTCCAAGCCAGATCGTGTTGTCCTTCACCAGGGAGAGGCTGTTTGCAGCAAGGAATGAATCCCGGTCGAAAGTCTCGACCACATCCTTACGCCTTGACCTGAAAAGCGAGAGGCTAGTTTCGAGCCTTTTGTATCTCGAGAAGGGATAGCTCAGAAGGAGGAATCCGCCGTATTGCTGGTCCCAGAACGGGAAATCGGTTTTCCTGATATCGATGAACCTCCCGCGCGTGTGAAATGCGCCGACACCGATGTTGAGCCGATGTTTGAGGTTGAGATATCCTGCAGTGACGTTCAGGCTCTTCAGCACATCCCCAAACTGTGTCGCGGTGTTATCGATCTGAAACAGGAGAAGCTTATCGCCGAGGGTGTCCGATATCATGATCTGTCCGGCCTGGTTGGTCCCGTATGCGTTCGAAAAACCGATCCCGCCGGTTGCTATGTCGAAGGAGTAGTCTGGATCGTATGGTTTTGATGCGATTTCCACCTCATCTACACCCTCCTCGCCGGTGGCCCATGTGCTCAGCCCGCTTCCGCCTTTGAGATGGAAGTCATTCTCGATTGGGGGATCGTACGAGGTCTTCCAAAGGTTGATCAAGAGGTCATCGAGTATGGAGAAGAGTATCCCGTCAGATCCGGGAGTCCAGTCCGCCTGGAAAACGCCCTCGTTCACTTCGACGACCGGAGCGCCGCTGCCGTGTTCGTCGATGACATATATGCTCCTGTATCCGTCGCGGTCCGATATGAAGAGTATCTTCGATCCATCGGGTGACCACTTCGGTCTCATGTCATTCCAGCTTCCGCAGGTGAGATGATATATCTCTCCCGTCACGGTATCTGCAATAAAGAGGTTCGTAAAGCCCTCTCTTCCGTAAACTGTCCTGTCTGAGGAGAAGACTATCCTTCGGCCGTCAGGCGACCAGTCGGGATCCCGATCGCTGTAAAAGTCGCTCGTTATGGGGACGAGCACCCCGGATTCTATGTTGTATACGTATATGTCCTGTCTGCCCGATGGCGAGAGGCCGGCGAAAGCGATTCTTTTACCGGATGCTGAAATCGATGGAGATGTGATCTCTATCAATTCCCCGAACTTGTAGTCACCTATGAGGGAACCGCGCCTCAGATCCCACAACACGATTGCATCTCTGTCGTGATACCGGGATGAGAAAACCATGACGCCATCTCTGCTGACATCCATACCGCTGTTGAAGGGATGCAGGGACTCGAAAATGGGGTCCTTGCTGCTCGTCAGAAGCGTCTGCCTCCTCTGCGGTTTCTCCAGGCTGGTCTCCGTGATCCTCGTCGTGCTCCACCTGGATGAGAAATAGAGCACTTTCTCACTCCCATCTACATCCCTGTATGATGTGGGCATGGTTGCGATTTCACCCTCAAGTGAGATCTTCACGCAATTCTGTTCGGCATTCTCCCTCCCATCGTTCGCGTAACGACGGTTGAGCTCCTCGACCCATTCATCGCTGAGTTCTCCCAGAGAACGCTGGAATGTGCTCTTGAAGGCCTCCCGAAAAGTCCTCTCCGCCCAGAGGTTCTTTATAAATTCTATGAGGGTTCCCTCCCCGTACCGGTCGACGAGGAAACGTATGAAGGACTCGCCAGCCTTGTAGAGGGCATATGAGCCACCGAACCTCCAGAGGCTCCCTACGCCGTCTATCCTTTTGTGGATGACCATATCTCTCAGGAACATCTCATCCACTGGAAGGAGAGTCGAAGAGAAATACTCGGCCAGCCCTTCTGTGAACCAGAGCGGCGTCTGGCTTATCCTGACTCTCCTGTAAAGACGGTACTGTCTCTGGATCATATCGTGCTGGAACACGTGGACGAGCTCATGGCGAATTACCCTGTAGAATTCGCTCACAGAACCGCCGAATGGTAGTGCCACTCTCCCCTTCAGGTACTCCGTGAAGCCTAGGACTCCTTCTGTTAGCATGAAAGGGATCACGTTCGTCTGTTCGAAATGCTCGTGGGAGGAGTAGACGATAAGCGGTATCCTTCTCAGGATCTCATGGTTAGTCTTCTCCCTCAAGTATCTATAGCTTCTCTCTGCTTCGAGGAGTGCCAGCTTCGCTATCTGCTCCTCCTCGGGATAGTAATATATGTCGAAATGCTCACCTTCGAGGATGGACCAGTCGAACTCAGCGTAGCTGACTTTGTTTTTGCCGAAGGCGAAGGTCTGGGCATGGAGAGGAGCTTGCCGGCCAATCCATGCAATAATCAAAAGAAGCGCTGTGGAGGAAGTGAAACGCAAGGCAGGGAGATGCTTCATTTTCTCACTCTTCCCACCGGCATCAGGTAGAAGGGGAAAATACCCTTCGGGAGGCCTATGAGCGATCCCACACGTTCATCGTCGAAGGCTCCAACCGCCACCGTTCCGAGACCAAGGGCTTCTGCCATCAGGTAAATATTCTGTCCGATGTGTCCTATATCCATGTGAACGTAACGTATGCCACGCTGTCCGTAATAGATTGTCGTCTTGCCGAGATCGGCTGAAATCGCTATCACCACAGGTGCCTCTCCGATGAATTCCTGAGATAGCGAGGCTTTTACGAGCTGATCCCTGAGATCGCCCTCCTTGACAGACTGGATACTGTGCACCTGTGGCAGGTAACTGTAGACACCTGCCGAAAGCCCTTCTACGCAGCCTCGACCGAGGATCGCGTGGAGTTCCACCGGGTAGATGGCTCCAGCGGAAGGAACCGTCCTACCCGCCCCTCTCCGCTCCCTGTATCCGAACGCAGCCCAGAGCATGATGGAGAGCTCATCCTGCGTGAGGGGCGATCCCGTGAAATCCCTGTGACTCCTTCTTCTTTTCAACAGTTCCGGCAGGGAGATATCGGGAAGCTCTTCTGGTGAATCGAGCTTGATGATTCTGTCTTCATTCATCTTCTTTTTCGTCACCTTCGGTCCGGGGCAGGAGATCCTTCTTCACCCATTCGGGGATTATAACCGGCTTCGAGCTTTCGTCTATACAGATGTGCACCGTCTTTCCAGTCGCCAGCACTTTACCGTCGCGCAGTGCCCTGTAGCCGAACACCACCTGGCGGGACTTCACGGAATCGATCCAGGTTTCGATTGTCACGAGATCATCATATTGGGCAGGGCTCACAAGCCTGCAGTATGTTTCAGATACCGGAAGATACACGCCCCTCTCCTCCAGACCCCTGTAACTGGCTCCCCTCTCACGCATGTAATCCGTTCTTCCGGCTTCGAACCATATCAGATAGCAGCTGTGGTGAACGACTCCCATTCTGTCGGTTTCCGCGTACCGGACTCGCACTTCTATCGTGGATTTCGATCTAAGGTTCTCCCTCATCCGACCTCCTGGATAATCATGTGGTCAAGCTTTCCGGATTCGCTCAACAGGCCTTTGGCCATTTCAATGATCGCCCTTATCTCCTCGCTGACGTCCCTCTTCTCATCGCCCCAAGCACATATATCTGTATCAGGTGAAAGTCCTTTCGTGACAGGCGGTTTGCCTCGCCAGCTTTCATACCCCTAAGATATTCACCCATACAGCCCGCGTCAATCCCGGAAAGAGTTGGAAAAGCTTCAGCCACTTTTCACTCTCAAGCGATGCTTCACGGTAAGAGGCGCCATATACTTAATATTATTTCTTTTCTTGCCAACTTGCTCGACTCATTCTATATTCATTTCATGCCAACTACTCGATTCAAAGGTAAGGGATGACCGGAATGGTCGATGGAACCGATCTATACGGGGAAAAAGCTCCGGGCGAGGTGGTGTTCTTCATCTCGGATGTGCACCTTGGCTCTGACGATACCGAGCTTGAGGAAATGAAAAGGAAAACACTTTTTTCATTCTTCTCCATGGTGCTCAACGAGGGGAGTGAACTCTACATCCTGGGAGACCTCTTCGACTTCTGGTTCGAATACGATCACGTCGTACCGGGCATACACGCCGGCTTAATTTCCTGGTTATGGCGGCTGCGCCAGAAAGGCATCACGATTCATTACATAGTAGGAAATCACGACTACTGGGCCGGGAGGTTCTTCGAGGAAGAGCTCGGCATATCGGTGTTGAAAGAGCCGATCATCACTAACCTCGATGGAAGGCAAGCCTTCATCACCCACGGTGACGGCCTCGGGAAGGGAGATCTCGGCTACAAGCTGCTTAAGACGGTGCTCAGGAACCGGTTCACAATATTCCTCTTCGGGCTTCTCCATCCAAGGCTCGGCTTCCTCCTCGCCAGGCTCACCTCGGCCATATCGAAGAGGGACTATGAGCGGAAGTCACAGAAAGCCTCCAGAGCACTCAGGGCCTACGCACTGAACAGGCTCGAGGATGATGACATAGAACTTTTCATTACAGGTCACACGCACAGACCCGAGTTGCTCAAGGTCAGGAACAAGTATTTTCTAAACACCGGTGATTGGATTAGGCACCTCACATATGCAGTGATGCGAAACGGAGAGATCAAGCTCATGCAGTGGGGCGATCGGATTGAGGAACTCGCCACCACCGCAATCGATTCGAGAAAAGCATCTCAGTAAAGCCTCACAGAAACCTCGACCTCAATTTCATCATCCATTCTCACCTTCTCCTCGAACCTGTAAAGATGAGCATCGATGTAAGCATCCAGGACGCTCACCAGCGTGGTCAGTATCGTGAAGCTGAGGAAGCTATCCGCTCTGTCCTGATGTCCGAGGCTGCTTGTTAGTGAGGTGCTGTCCTGGGTCGTCTCGAATCTATCGAAATCCCTGTCGGCGGCCCTCTCCTCAAATCTCCATAGGATGAAAAGGCTCACCTGCGCAGATGCGAGTAAAGTTCCCTTCAGCCAGTTCTCTGTGTAGAACTGGCCCCAGCCTGGTACCAGCAGGGATCTGATAGCAGCACCCGGCGGAGATTTCTCTTTTGCCTGTGGCTCATCCTCCGGCGGCTTAACTCCTGTCTCGCTTGAATCCTCTTTGCCCGCCTCTCTGTCGATGACCTTCAGGCTATCCTCCTCTGAACTCTCAGAAGAAGCACTCGACTCCGCGAGAGGGCTCATGGTGAGGTAGGAGCCGGCGTTAAAGGCAGGCTTAATTATTATGCCTCTTTTCACCTTATCGAAATATGCCGGAGATAACCTCGAGAGCCCTTCTTTTTCTATTGCCCGGAGAGAATCGGCTTGAGCCGCTGTCACCGATATGAGGGCGATGGTTATTGGAATCAAACGTCCCATAGGAGTTCCCCGCCAATGAGAAATCGGCCCAGAGCTTCCCGTCAGAGGTTGGCCCGCTCGGATATGCCAGGAAAATACCATATTCGAAACTATTTTTCAACAGCGAAAGGTCCGTGTCTCTTGCAGGCATCTCTCTTTTACGATAGATTGTGTGATGGTGGCGAGGCAGTCGCTAAACTGCGAGCCACAAGCAGCTGATGCCTTATTCACAGTTAAGGTCTCCAGAGAGCCATGGATGATCTCGTCAAATTCGCCATAGATACGGCCAAAAGAGCAGGGGCGCTTCTGAGAGAAAGAGTCGGCTCATCCCTGCGAATAGAGCACAAGGGGGTGATCGATCTGGTCACCGATGCAGACAGGGAGGCGGAGGAACTCATAGTCCGCGCAATAGAGGCTGAGTTTCCCGGGCACATGATCGTGGCGGAGGAGAGACCTGGCAGTGGCGGAAGCCATCTCCACAAATGGTACGTGGACCCGCTCGATGGAACTACGAACTTCTCTCACGGGTACCCGATGTTTGCCGTGTCCATCGCGCACGAGATAAAGAACAAGCTGGTGCTCGGTGTTGTCTATGACCCGATGAGGGATGAACTCTTTCACGCCGAGAGGGGGAAAGGGGCGCAGTTAAACGGAAACCGGGTGAGTGTTTCTCAGGTGGATGACATAGACAAGAGCCTTCTTTCGACCGGCTTCCCATATGACCTCCGAACCAAGCCGGAGGTACCTGTCAGAGAGTTTAACAAGTTCCTGCTCATCGCCCAGGCCCTGAGGAGGGATGGGTCGGCAGCGCTTGACATGTGTTACCTCGCTTGCGGCAGGACGGATGGCTTCTGGGAGAGAAACCTCGGGCCGTGGGACACAGCCGCCGGTCAGGTGATCGTGGAGGAGGCAGGCGGTATAGTAACGGACTTCGAGGGAAAGCCACACAGGCCTGGATCAAAAACGATCCTTGCATCGAACGGCCTCATACATCTGGATATGATGGAAGTGCTCGCCAGCATGTGATTATTCACACTCCGGAGGCAGGCGATCAGATATACGGCCTGTATGCCATGGGCTTAAGAACTATCTCCTCCTCCACAACCCTCTCGGGGTGAGAAAGAAGCCGCACCACGACAGAGGCGACATCCTCGGGCTTCAGCATCTTCTCCCTCGGGATTTGCTTGGGCACGTTGTTCATGAACGGGGTATCGACACTGCTCGGGCATACCGTGAATACCCTGATCCCCCTCGGCATGAGTTCCTCGCGAAGGCTCCGGGATAGTCCTATGAGAGCTGCCTTCGAAGCCCCATAAGCCGAGCAGTAAGGATAGCCATACACACCGGCTATCGAAGAGATATTGACGACGGCACCACTTCCCCTCTCTATCATACCGGGTAGGAATCTTCTGATGATTGTAAACGGGGCTATAAGGTTGACCTGGAGGAGATCGATCAAATCCGCCGGATCGAGCTCGGTCACCTGAGCGAACTTCCCGACACCGGCGGCATTCACGAGAAAGTCAAACACGCCAAAAGCATCGACTGCTCGTTCACAAAGCTCTTCTATCTCCCCGAGCTCTCTCAGGTCGCAGACATGAGTCGATACCGACGACGACACCTCTCTGATTTCCTCAGAGAGCTTCGAAAGCTCCCCCTTCCTCCTGGAGGTGAGGAAAAGGCGAGCATCGCATAGAGCTAGCTGCTTCGCTATTTCTCTACCTATTGCTCCGGCGGCACCGGTGATGAGGCAGGATTTCCCGGAAAGGTTCCCTGACATCGAATCTCCTCTGACTGTTTCATGCAGAAATCAGGTCCAGGATAAAAAACTGAAAATGCAGCTCCCTCTGCAATCTCACCCCCCAGGCCGGCTGTATATGCAGCCGCAGTAGCTCTGACGATAGAGCCCCTCTTTTTGACTGATCTCGACGCTTCTTTTGTAGCCGTCTTTCTTTTTAAAATCCGCTGTTAGAAAGGGAATCCCGACACGGTCAGCGATCTCATTACCAAGGGCATTGATCCTCTTTGCATCCTTGTGCGGGCTTATCGAGAGCACCGTGGCGAAGATGTCGAAGCCGAGAGTGCGAGCAGATTTTGCAGTTTTCTCAAGCCTCATCCGGTAGCATATGGTGCACCGCTCTCCCCTCTCCGGATCCTGTTCATGCCCGGCGACTAGCTCGAGCCATTTCTCCTGTTCGTACTCCTCGTCTATAAGAGGTATGCCCCTTCTCCCGTAGAACTCTCGCGCCTCATCGAGCCTCATCCGGAACTCATCCTCCGGATGGATGTTCGGGTTGTAGAAGTATCCTGTGATTTCGTACTGTCCGGCCAGATGCTCGAGCACAGCAGTCGAGCACGGGGCGCAGCAGGTGTGAAGAAGTAATCTCTTCATAATCTGATTTCCACTACTCATACCCGACCTCCCAGACCTCGTAGACAACCTCCGGGAGCTCCTGGATGAACCTGGAGGGTTTCTGGATCAGGTGTTCCTGCCCGCGGCCTGAGGTGATAAGAGGATAGCACACGTAGAGCTCATCCTTCGTCCTGGTGACAGCGACATAGAAGAGCCTCCTCTCCTCCTCTAGACCCCCTTCCTCCCTCAGGGACCGCGATGACGGGAAGGCCGAATCCGCAGCCCAGATGATGAACACCACCCTCCACTCGAGCCCCTTCGCCTGGTGCACTGTGCTCAGGATGAGCCGCTCGTCCTCGTAGCCGCCGTAGGCGACATCCTCCCCGGAGACAGAACTCAAGAGAGAGAGCTCGGAGAGGAATTTCTCGGTGGAGTCGAACATGTTAGAGAAGTTAGAAAGCTGATTGATATCCTCGAGCCTCGACTCATAGTTCATAAAGTTATTTATGAGATAATCGCTGTATCCTGCGCTCATCACAATACTTATGAGGTTTGATGGTTTCCCGCCATCGAACTCCTCCCTCAGCTTTCTCATAAGATTTGTAAACTGGCGCCAGCTGTCTTTCGAGCGTGTTGGAACAAGAGAGATGAACCTCTCATCTGCGAGCGAAAGAAAGTCACGACCGTCTGCCCCCAGCTCCTGCCAGAGCCGTTCGATCGTCTTTGCGCCGATTCCCGGCACGAGGTTCCAGATCCTGCGCCAGGCCAATTCATCGCTGGGATTTACGAGAACCCGGAGGTAGCTTGTTACATCTTTTATGTGTCTCTGTTCGAAGAATCTGAGGCCGGAGCGTGGATAGAAAGGTATCCCACGTCTGGTGAGCTCCATCTGCAGTTCCATGGACTGATAGTGCGACCGGTAGAGTACCGCCATGTCATCGAGCGGTATGCCTTCGTCCCTTAACTCGAGGACCCGCTGGCTCACGAACTCAGCCTGCTGGAGCTCGTCCTCAAGCGGCACGATGGTCGGTTTGCGTCCAGGCCCCCTTATTGAGAACAGGTTCTTGTGAAACTGTCTCTGGTTGTTGAGAATGCTCTCATTGGCTAACTCGAGCAAATTCTGCGTGCTGCGGTAATTGGTCTCGAGCTTGAATATGGTGGCATCGGGATATCGCTCGGGGAACTGGATTATGTTCTCGAAGTCGGCGCCACGGAAGGAGTATATGCTCTGCGAGTCATCGCCCACCACCGTTAGGTTTCGGTGTACGGAGGCGAGCAGGTCAACGATCTCGCCCTGTATTTTGTTTATGTCCTGATACTCATCGACGAGGACGTGCAGGAACCTGTCGCTGTATTCTTCCCTCACCTTGTCGTGGTCACGCATCAGGTTTCTCCAGTTCTGGAGCAGGTCATCGAAGTCCATGGCACACATTTTCATCTTCCTGGCCTCAAATCTCTCCCGGACCTCTTTGATTTGATCAAGGAGGGTGTGAAAGAAAGGTGCTCTTTCAAGAACAACCTGCTCGAGCGGCTTTTCCGTGTTCCGCTCGAGACTGAAGAGATCCCCCAGGACGTTGCTTTTCGGGAACCTCACGGTCCTGTCATCACCAATCACCTCGGTGATCGAGGACTGAAGAAGGACCCTCACATCCTCCCTGTCTAGTATGCTGAAGTTTGGCTTGTATCCGACCAGGTGCGCATGCTTCCTCAGTACAACATTTGCCACGTGATGAAAGGTTCCGCCGAGGATACTGCGGACGTTCTCACCGAGGAGGAGCTCGACCCGGTGCAGCATCTCCCTTGCGGCTTTGTTGGTGAACGTAACAAGGAGGATCCGCTCGGGAGGCACTCCTGTCTCGACCAGCCTGGCCACGCGGTAGGTTAGGGTTCGCGTCTTCCCGCTTCCCGCCCCGGCTATTATTAGAAGCGGCCCACCCGGTGCGAGAACGGCCCGAAGCTGTTCATCGTTGAGATCCTTCTCATAGTTCACCCTGAAAGGGCCCCTGCGCTCTCCAGGTTTTATAACATACTTGGTCATTTCAAGCCTCCCCCTGACTGTTTCTCAAATTTCGATTCCACTCCTCCTCCATTGAGGAGAAATTTGAATCGTACTTCCAGGAGGGGGAAAGGGAACGATTCCTGGACTTAAAAACACCACATCCCCAACTCATGAATTCACCGAGACTGATTCATCTGTGCGGTTCAAGGTGTATCATCACATCACTCAGGCCATGGAACTCTTCTCTGATCCTCCTCTCGACCTCTTTGACGACATCGTATCCTTCCCTCATCTCCATCGCACCGTCGACCTCGAGGTGGAGGTCGATATGAATATCATTCACGGTACCCCTGGTTCTCACCCTGTGGCAGCCCTTCACACCCTCGGTGGCGAGCACGACCCTCCTCACCTTCCCAGAGTCTATGATGGCCGAGTCCGTGAGAACGCTGAAGCTCTCCCTCACTATGTGGTAGCCGACAGAGATGATGAGCACCACGATGAAGATAGCGCACACGGGGTCAAGAATCGGGAAGCCAGATCGGATTGCCACCAGGGCTATGAGCACCGAGAGAGAGGCCCAGATGTCGCTCCTCGTATGAGCAGCATCCGCGAGGAGAATCTGTGAGCCAAGCTTTCTCCCGACATTTTCCTGGTATCTGCATACCAGATAGTTGATCGCAATAGTTGCGAGAATAATAACGAATGAGGTAACATTCGCGAGCGGGACCTCATGGGAGAAAAACCTGTGATATGCTTCGCTCGAAACCTTGTATGCGGTGAAGAAAAGGAGCATGGATATACCCATGGTCGTCAAGTACTCGAATTTGCCATGCCCGTAGGGGTGATCAGAATCTGGTGGCTTCCGGGCGATACTCACCCCGATCAGACCGACCAGACTCGATGCTCCATCCAAAAACGAGTGGTATCCATCAGCCTTCATGCTCACGAGCGCCGCATAGTACCCGTAGCCCAGCTTCACGAATGCTATCGCTATCTGTGAAACGAGGGCTATGATCAACGCCTGATTTTCACTCGCTGTTTTGTTCTTCATGATCAAAAAATCAGTCCAACCCTCCAGAAGCCAAATAGGAGTAAGAGGACGAGGCTTGCGACCGCACTTAACACCACGCTTGCAACCGAGGAAGCTCTGTCAATGTAATGAACCTGTTCCGTACCGAGCACAAGCAGGTAGAGCCCGTATAAGAAGGCGAGTATATCTAAGATCGAGACCCACATGATCAGGAAGACGGCACCGGAGTAAGCCGTGATCCTGAAGGTCGCTTCGTAGGATCCCTTCCCGCCAAATAGACGATTGGACATGAGATACAGGATAACGGAGGTCATGTATATGCTTATGGTGCCCAGCACTGGTACCCTTAGAAGCGGCCAGATGCTCGCCCTGAGTACAGTCGAGAGAAAGCCGCAGATCACAAGGCATGCCAGGAGAAAAAGAGTCGGGTTTAGAAAGCCACCCTCTGTGAGCATGCCTCTGAAGAATGCAGCCGGCTTCGTGACAAGAGCTACCACAATATCTTTGAACGTCTGGACGGCATTCTGCGGATCGAATTCGCTGCAGGTGATCCCGGCCCGTGCCAGATCGTCCTCATCGGTCCAGGGCATGGGCTCCTCCTCTCGTTTTCGCATGTGTGATATAAATCGTGTATCGGCTTTGACTGCTATACAATCCATACTCACAGAAATTTCAAATTATTAATATACTCATTTTATTTCATAATGGAATATCATATTTCAATAAAGGAAACTCACATGATTTTGGTTTTGAAGGGATAAGGGGAGTGTTCCTTTTGTTTCGACATGCGGATTGACCGGATTCAGGGCCCCGAGTCCTTTCACTCGGGCGTTTCGCATTTACCCACATGTGGCTCGCAGGCGGGTTATCAGGGCAGTGTTCCTTTTGTATCGGCATGCGGATTGACCGGCTTCAGGGCTCCGAGTCCTTTCACTCGGGCGTTTC
>JBHIFB010000081.1:0-13876 GCA_046760905.1 Candidatus Glassiibacteriota bacterium
CCATCACGCTTTCGATCTCGATGGTTCAGGACTCATCTATCATCGCTTTCTCTATCAGATCCTCGCTGCCTTCCCCTTCTCACTCGGCATTCCTGTCTATGCGCTTTCTATCCTCGGCATCGTCTACGCTGTTTTAAGAGTTGAACGCAGCTTCCTCTGGATCCTTTTCTTCACCCTGCCATACTTCATCACCACTGCTTTGATGAAGGTAGTTTTCCTGCGATACTACATGCCCATCATCGTGGTACTGTGCATATCCGCCGGCTACGCTGTTTCGATTATCATTTCAAGGGACGGGATCCAGGGGAGAGTCGCCAGGTTAGCCGTCTGGGGCATCGTCCTCTATACTGCTTTTTTCACATGGTCCCTTGAGCGGAACATGCCACGGGGGAGTTCCACCCTGGACGATGGCTTGAGATGGATCCAGGGAAACGTTGAGGAAGGTAGTAAAATAGCATATACACATTTCACGCCACCTCTCACCAGAAGTCGCTATGAACTGGTGCATCTCAAATCAAAAGAATTCACGAGGGAATGGTTAGAAAAGGAATCTCCTGATGTTATCGTCGTATCGGGTCTTGTGGCCGCTGGCTTCTACCGGGGCAGTGAGGAGACCGAAGAAGGCAGAAGGTTGCTTGACGACCTGAGATCGAACAGGGTTCACTACGAAAGGGTGGCATACTATCAGAGGAACTTCCTCCATAAGGAATTTTTCGCCTCAATCGATCCCACTCTCGCAGAGACGTTTATGCCGGGAATCGAGATATTCGTGAGGGAGGATGCTCCTTGAAACGGTTTTTAACTCTTGTAACGACTGGAGCATTCCTGTGGATGCTTGTCTGTATCGGGGAACTCGCCTCGCGACTTGTCATTCATGGGTCATTTGGTCCTCCGGAAGTGCTTGTCTGCTATGGCTTCAATGATCTCCTTCTCATCCCGCTCCTTATATACTCTCTCCCCGGGATCCTGATAGGAACAGTCTTTTTCCTTTTGATTGAGGGTAGAGATAATGCCGGATCCTTTGGCTCCTTTTCTGCCTTTAATCTTGCTCTTATCTTTCTATTCTACACAGGCCTGTGGGTACACATCTCGATTCTCGGCGGAATCGAACTCCAAAACACAGCGAGTATCTTTGCCAGCATCATCCTTTTAATCGCATCATACATTGTCTATTCGCTTGCACGGAAAGCTGGCATTCACAGGTTGACGCCCGGTAGGCTCTCTATCATATGCATGTGTATAATACTCTTCGTCAGTCTACTTTATACCATCGTTTCAAAACGCATGACGGATAAGCGGCTGAGAGGATTGGAAGAAGAGGGGAGGGATATACTGCTCATTACGCTTGATACGGTGAGGAGAGATGCTCTGGGTTGCTATGGGAACCCACAGTTCAAGACGCCAACATTGGACAGCCTTGCGCACAATGGACTTCTTTTCAAGGAAGTTGTGAGCCAGAGCCCCTTTACTGCGCCATCTCATGCTTCGCTTCTCACCTCACTCTATCCCGCATCCCACGGGGTGAGGACGAACGGCTCGCTCCTCAAGGAAGGCACGCTGACCCTCCCGTTACTGCTGTCTCGAAGTGGCTACAGGAGTGTTGCAATACTCAGCGGTTCCTCGCTTTCACATGATGTTTGCGGCTTGAATACCGGCTTTTTAATCTATGACGATGTATTCACCCCCCTGGAGGGATTCATGAGAACGTCCATGGGCGGGTGCGCATGGCGATTGATGAAGAAGATTCTACCCGGCCCCTTCGCCTCCGTCTATCGTAGACTTCAGGAGAGGAAGGCCTCGGATACCGTCGACACAGCTCTCTTCTGGATAAGCCGGCTGAGAGGGAAGCTTTTCATGTGGGTTCATTTCTTCGATCCCCACTTCACCTACATTCCTCCTGCTCCCTTTGAGACGATGTATGATCCCTCCTTCGAGGGAGAGTTCAGGCCTTACAAATACCTCGCCGATCCGAGGCGGGTGTTTCATAACTCCATTGGCATCACTGAGAGGGAGAGGCTTCATGCCTGGGCACTGTACGGCGGGGAGATATCTTACACAGACAGGGAGTTAGGCAGGTTTCTTGCAAAACTGGATCAAATGGACAGACTGAGTCGAACGCTTGTTATCGTTGTTGCAGACCATGGCGAATATTTCGGTGAGTATGACCACTATTTCACTCATAATGATCTGTATGATGAGGTCATCAAAGTCCCCCTTATCATCGTCGATCCCCTTCGGGGGAAGGCATTAGGTGAACGTGAAACAATAGTAGAGGTTGTTGACATAATGCCAACCATTCTTCAAATTGTTATGTCCCCGATCCCTGAGAGCCTGCAGGGAGAATCGCTAATCGGTGAAACAGACGAGAATGTCCATGCCTTCTCCGACTGCGGTCCGTGCGGGAAGGTCTCTGTGAGAGATAACAGATCAATGCTGGTATATGATCTAAAAAGCAAGGAGATCGACTTCGTGGGGATCGATAATAAGGAAGGGATGGTTTCGGACCAGGATGAAAGCAATCTCTGGATGGCACTGAAGGCATGGTCTGCGAAAGTAGGTTTAGAGGAGGAAGCGCCGCCAAAGCCGGGTGAAAACGAGAGGCTCAGAAGCCTCGGTTATATTAATTGAAAGGAGCCCGGACCTGGCAACGTCAAAATGGAGCCTTCGGTGGTCTTTCAGGTGTTTTGCATTGGCAAGATGGAATAGAAAATAATGGGAAATGAGAAGAGGGGTAACAGGGCCTACCAGCTGAGGATTCATCTTTTCGGATGGATGCTTGCGGCTTTCATAGTCGGATTAATCGAAGGCACATTCTGTTTTTTCGTCTTCGATAATCTGCCGGTTTCCGAGATCACTACTGCCATCTTGACATACATGAGCTTCGGTATAGCTCTTGGTATTATAACATCCTTTATACCCCTCTCTTCAGCGGGAGGGGGAAACGAAACAGAGCATAAAACATTTTCCTTGATCACAGCTACTCTTGTGTTCGTCTTTGTGGTAATAATCGTAAGAAGAACACAGTACCTTCTCACCCGAATCGGTCTTGGGGCCGGGCTTCTAGCGGTAGCCATTCTGATCGGAGCGGGCGCGTTCATCCTTATGGCATCATTGAGCAGAAAGGCCCGTAAGCCTCTTTCCTTTTTCGTTTCTCTGACAATTCTCCTTATGATCGCATTCCTCCTTCTTAGATTCGTCAACCATTACAAATACGACTCAGCATTTTACCAGCCCCCGGCCATCTACTTCAATGGCGTGATCTTTATCTTGTTCTTTCCATTTCTGTCTCTCTCATACAGGTTTTTCGCGATGGAATCTGTTGAGAGAGCCATCATAACATGCCAGAAAAAAGCGGTTATCGCTGTTCTACTACTTATCACGCTTCTCATTTTCCTATTCGGGAGTGTTTCTTCTCACATTTCGAGCGGCCAGACACAGACTCCAAACATTCTGCTTATAGTGATGGATACAACCAGAAGCGATCGCCTGTCGTGTTACGGGTACAAGGTGAAGACCTCGCCGAACATTGATGCGCTCGCCTCTGAAGGAGTCCTCTTTAAGGAAGCCATCGCATCGGGCCCGTGGACCCTCCCTACACACAGCTCCATGTTCACTGGTCTTTATCCGAGCAGCCATGGTGCTCACTGGGAACACATGTACCTCGACAGCTCTCTCAATACGGCAGCGGAACTGCTGAGCAGGAAAGGCTATCAGACAGTCGGCTTTTCTAATAACGGGATCGTGAGCCGCGCGACCAACATGAGTCAGGGGTTCGATGATTATTATGAAATGTGGAAGAGCGAAACGTTATCTCCTCTCATTTTTAGCCAGATCAAAGACATTCTTATAAGCACAACGGGCAGAAGGGATGCAGGAGCGAGGCGCACCAATCAGTTGATACGTGGTTGGTTCGAGCGCACCTACGATGCCCAGAGGCCTTTCTTCATGTTCGTGAACTACCTCGAAGCCCACCTGGTCTACAATCCACCGATCGACTTCAGGAGACGCTTTGTGTCTGATAGCGATGTCGTTTCTAGGATGAGGAAGGTGAATATACATACACTTTATAGGCTTCTCGTAGATATGGATAAAGGTGAGTTCCCATTGTCTAGAGAGGAGATCGATGTACTGAGAAGCCTCTACGATGCCGAAATCGCCTATCTCGATTCCAGGATCGGTGAACTAATCGAGTATCTCCGGGCTTCGGGTATTTTGCAGAATACATTCCTCATAATCACCTCAGACCACGGTGAGAACATCGGGGAGCACAACCTCATCGATCATCAATTGTGTTTATATGACACTCTGCTTCGTGTCCCACTCATTCTACGCCATCCTACACTCGTTAGGCATGGCATCCAGGTCGATGAGACAGTCCAGTCCGTTGACATATTTCCAACACTGCTGGATGTGGCCGGCGTGAACTATGAAGAGGTAGGCTATCCTCTGCAGGGCACGAGCTTGCTTGATATTCTGGCGGGTGGCGATTCACATAGATACGCTTTCTCCGAGTACATGAGTCCAAGGATCGGGTTCAGAAGGGTTCAGAATTGGGCGATTGCGAAGGGGAGTGAAATGGACCTATCACGATTTGACAGAAGGCTGAAGTCCATCAGATCGGATACGTTGAAATATATATGGGCTTCGGACGGAGAGGAGGAACTGTTCAAGCTCTCATCCGATCCGTTTGAGGAATTCGATCTCGGAAGAACTGACACGGGTTCGGTGAAGTTCATGAGGAAAAAACTCGATGAATGGCACAGCTCCCTTCCCATACTGGTCAAAGAGGGTACGGAGATTCCCGAGATGGACAGGGAAACTAGGGAGTTGTTGAAAGCACTCGGCTATATCGACTGAAACACCGCTACCCGGTTGACAACCATGCGATTAGAAGGGCAATTTCAAATAACCTGGATATCCGGGCCGACCGTTAGCCGGAAGCCAAGGACATGGAAAGAATAGTGGTGATAGGGGCCGGACCAACCGGCCTCGGTGCTGGTTACAGATTGAATGAGATTGAGTACGACAATTGGGATGTATACGAGATGAATCCCTACGTGGGAGGCCTGTCCGCAAGCTTCAAGGACGATAAAGGATTTACATGGGATATAGGTGGTCACATCGTGTTCTCCCATTACAGGTACTACGATGAGGTCATCAAGCGACTCCTCGGAGACGAAGTTCTCTCCCATGAGAGAGAGAGCTGGGTCAGGTTGATGGGGACCTTCGTCAGGTATCCCTTCCAGAACAATTTCCATTTCCTTCCGAAAGAGGTTGTGCTTGAGTGCATCATGGGGCTTATAGAGGTGAGGGAAAACAGAGACAGGCCGACCAACTTCGAAGAATGGATCAGGAAAGTTTTCGGTGACGGAATCGCGAAGTATTTCCTCATTCCTTACAACACGAAGGTCTGGTCTCATCCTCTAACGATGATGGATTACAACTGGATCGGTGAGAGGGTGAGCGTTGTGGATATCAAACACGTTATGAGGAACATAGTATACGGGAAGGATGACAGTTCCTGGGGACCTAATAACACTTTTCTTTTCCCCCTTCACGGCGGAACCGGTGGCCTGTTCCAGGCTTTTTCCCCGCTCATGGGGGAAAGGCTAAAGCTGTCACATAAAGCGGTGCGGATATCGCTGGCTGACCGCAAAGTCAGCTTCCAGAATGGGGAGGAGACCGGCTTCTCTGCCATCATATCATCTATCCCTGCCAATGAGCTTGTTGAAATCACGGTAGAGGCCCCGGTTGAGGTAAGGGAGGCTGCGAAGGAGTTACGGAAGGCGGGCGGATATGTTGTTGGCGTAGGGATTGAGCAACCCTGCCCGAGCGATAAAAACTGGATGTATTTTCCAGAAGGAAACTGCCCGTTCTACCGGGTTACTTACCTGTCCAATTACTCGCCTAACATGACGCCGGAAGGTGACTACTACTCCCTCCTCTGTGAGACCTCTTTCTCCTCGTTAAAAGTGGTGGACAGGGAAACGATCGTGGAGGAAACTGTGACCGGTCTCGTGAATGCCGGGATCCTCAGGGAGGCGGACAGG
Organism: Candidatus Glassiibacteriota bacterium; assembly: GCA_046760905.1. Classification (GTDB taxonomy): domain Bacteria; phylum Gemmatimonadota; class CAZMKB01; order CAZMKB01; family CAZMKB01; genus JBHIFB01. Next base: position 6,051 of record JBHIFB010000081.1, read on the forward strand.
AAAGACATTGTTTCCACTTATCTAATAGAAGTACCATACCTTCTTCCGGTGCCGACTCTGGGCAGGGACGACGCGCTGCGTACAATACACCGCTTTTTTGAAGACAGGAACATCTATTCCAGGGGAAGGTTCGGCGGCTGGAAGTATGAGGTTGGGAACATGGATCACTCGGTGATGCAGGGTGTTGAGTTGGTGGATAGGATTACCCGTGGTGAACAGGAAACCACATATCGAACGGGTGTCTGAAAAGAGCCACGTATGTGCCTTTCCTGGTGATGAAAAGGGGACTATCAACAGCCGTGCCGACCATACGAACGCTTCTTTTGTCACTCTGGGTTCTCTTGGACTCTCTTGGAGTCCTTCTTCGAAGGGTTTTATATGGGTTGCTGTTTTCCCGGAGGAGGAGTGGTCCGGGGGCTGATTTCGAGGTGATTGCCATCTCCCAGGTGCCATGGGACTATCTATGGCAGCGTAACCATCATACCATGTCACGAATCTCCGAAAGGAGAAAGGTGCTTTACTGCTGTCCTATTCCAACGGTTACTGCGGCGAAAGAGGAGATTAAAATCGGGTCCCTTACCGCACGCAGCTACAATGAGAATCTCATGTACTTCAGACCCATAGTATTGTGGGGAGACAGCAGAGTAGGGGCGGTTAGATATCTCAACAGATTGCTTCTTAGAAATTTCATAAAGTGGCACGCTGTGCGAAACGGTATGGGTGGCAGCAGGAGAATCCTCTGGTACTACTTTCCGACCTACGAGATGGTTGCTGGACATCTGAATGAGGATCTCGTCTTATACGACATTCAGGACGAGTACAGTGCATTCTCATGGTTTCCACCCGACACCGCCGAGTTGGAAAGGAGGCTTTTGGGAAAGTGCGATCTCGTGTTCACGGGTACTCTGCAACTCTGGAAAAGAAAGAATCGATACAACCGGAATATGCATTTCATTCAATGCGGAGTGGATAGCGAGCACTTTAAAAAGGCGCTGAATGAAGATGCTGAGGCTCCCTCTGACATGATGGGACTCAAGAAACCCATACTCGGCTATTTCGGACTCGTAGACACTAGGGTAGACATGGACCTGCTCGAGGCTGTGGCCTCGCAGAAGCCGGATTGGACGATTGTCCTGATCGGGCCCTCCCACGTCGAAAAGAGGGCTTCGAATATCCTCATGATGGGGAGAAGAACATACGATGAGCTTCCAGGATACCTGAAGTCGTTCGATGTCTGTCTTATCCCCTTTGTGCTGAACGAAAACACGAGGAATCTCAATCCGACAAAGTTGCTGGAGTACTTTGCCTCGGGCAAACCAGTCATCTCCACGCCCATTCCGGACGTAATCGATCTGTATTCAGACCTTGTCGAGATAGCCTCAACTCCTGAAGAGGTCATGAAAGCTGTTTATAGGGTTCTGAGCGATGAGGATGGCGAGAAAGCCCGAAAAAGGATGAGGGAAGCGGCCGAGAACAGCTGGGAAGGGATGGTGGAGAGTATGCTCTCACACATTGAGAGAACCTTCAAGGAAAAAAAGATATGAGACAAGACGTTCTGGTACTTACAACTCTCGACTATGCCGTTGAAAAGAACCAGCGATGCCAGCATGTTGCCCGGGCCCTTGCCAATCAATATGGAGCGGCAGTGGTGATAGCGAAGCACCGAAACATATCGGTGAGGACGAGTGAGAGAGTCAGGAAGCTACTTCCCTCGGTACGTGTCTATCGGGAGGGTCCCGTAAAGGTGTATGATCTGAATCCGCCTCTCAATCAATCATTTGCAAAACCGTTCCGTTTCATTGGACTCATATCAGAGATTCTGGTGGTGATCTCCATGCTCCTTCTGTTTCTCTCGAATGTGAGAAGGCGCTTCCCTCTGTGCTATGCAGAGGGACCATGGGAGACGCTCGTAGCTCTTGTCCTAAAGGCCTTCGGGAAAGTGGAATGCATTATATATGGGGATATAGATCTGGTTCCGGCTTTTCAGGTGAGACCTTTGAGGATCCTGCTCACCTCCATGGTGGAGAATTTCACCATAAGAAGAGCCGACCTTGTCGTATGCACCGGCAATCTTCTTGCTGAGAAAAGGCGGGAGGAGCTCGGCGTACATCCGGTCGTAATTCACAACGGAGTGAATTACAGGATCTTCAGTGCGGGGGCCGTGAAGGAGGATCATCCTCCCACGATAATATATTTCGGGAACTTCGAAGAGAGATACTCGGGAATCTCAATCGCCCTCGAAGGGTTCACCAAGATCAGGAGAGAGATCGAGGGCATTAGGTTGACTCTCATAGGACCGGATCCGGATGGGGCTGTGGAGAGGAGGATAAGGAAACTCGGCATAGATAGGTTCGTTTTAAAGCTAGATCCGGTTCCCTATATAGAACTCCCCTATTACATCAGGCGTTCCGATATCGGATACGCCCTCTTTCCTCCAAATCCATTGCGTACGTATGCATTCCCGCTTAAGGTGATCGAATACATGGCGGGCGGATTGGCCGTAGTCGGCACGAAGGGCACCGAGACCGAGCTCGTAGTCGAGAAATATGGATGCGGATTCACAATCCCCTTTGATGTGGATGCCTATGTCGAGGCTATCGTCGATCTATTTTCCAACCGCGAGAGATTGGCGATGATGGCTGAGAACGGAGTGAAGCATGCAACTTCTTTTGATTGGGATAGACTCATGAATGATATGCTGGAAAGCATCGGAGAAGTCTATGGAACAGGAATAAGATCGGCTCGTAATAAATTTGGGGATCGCTGAGCTGTTATGAGAGTGGGAATTACTATTGACAAGTTCATCATCGGTCCGGGGCTTCCCGGGATCGACAAGGTCTGCTACAATCTACTTTTGGAACTGACCAACATCGGGGGCATCGAAGTAACCCTCTTTCAGGAAAAATACAAAGAAGTCGGGGAGTTTGGGAAGTTCAATGTGCAGAGGTTTTTCTCTCTCAGGGATCTACCATTCGCAGGAAGACCAATGGAAGGTGGCACCTCGATGGCAGGGACGAATACATTCAAGCCTCCTCCCGCCTTTCGACTCTCGATCAAGGATGCAATAAAGCGATGGACCATTGAGCGGAGTGGAGTCGATCTGCTTCACTACCCGACTCAGCTTGAGAGGCCCTATCGACTTCACGGCATATCGTCAGTAATGACTGTCCATGACCTGGTACCCCTCATATTCCGCGATATGTGCACCGATCGAATCAATTGGGAGATGTCGGAGTCGATTAAAAGGTTGCATAGAGTGGATCACTTCATTTCTGTCTCTAATAATACAAAGAAGGACATGATAGAGATACTTGGAATCCGGGAAGACGATATAAGCGTCGTCTACTCAGGCGTTTCCAGCACCTACCGCCCTGTTGATGGGGGCGGTATGCGTGATAGGGTGAGCGGTGGAAAGCCGTATATACTGTTCGTTGGAACGGTGGAACCCAGGAAGAACCTTGTTACGTTGCTGAAGGCGGTCGCGGCCCTCGAGAATGATGTAAGCCTCGTCATTTCGGGCCACATGGGGTGGGGTTATCAGGATGTCAAAAAGACACTCGAAGAGAAGTCATTGCGCGAGAGGGTGAGGTTCACCGGCTACATGAGGGAGGATCAGCTGCCGTCGCTATATAGCGGTGCGGAGCTTTTCGTCTATCCCTCATGGTACGAGGGCTTCGGTCTCCCTCCACTGGAAGCGATGGCCTGCGGGACACCCGTGGCTTCTTCCACCGGTGGGAGCTTGCCTGAGATATTAGGGGATGCTGCATTCTACTTCGATCCGGCGGATGTGGAGGCCCTTAGGCATGCAATACAGCAGCTTCTGAACAGCCAGGACCTGAGGTCACGCCTGGTTGAAAAGGGTCTGCAGAGAGCAGGAAAGTTCACATGGCAGAATTGTGCGTCGGAGGTATTCGATGTCTACAGGAAGCTCATTTAGGAAGCCATCAAGGGTGAAGGCCGAGGGCGACATGACACTGGCAGGATTTCTGTGGAGTTCGCTTCTATGTGGTTTTGGATTCGGCATTCTCTCCTCTCTGATCCTTTTTTATGGCCTGGCCTATATTGCGGGATTTCCGGTATTGCTTCGTGATACGTTAGTCATCCAGGTCTATCTTATTCTCCTGTCGGTTTTCACCCATACAGTTTTCGCATGTTTCCTTTGGCTTCCAGGAAAAGGGATTCATTCTCTGTTGAGAAAGCGGCAAAAGGAAACCGCTCCGGTTATTGTTTATACGGTGCTGTTCAGCATCAGCACCATGCTGTGGTTTCTCCTCTTTATCTGGATCTTGATCGACAGACCCTTCGACTTTAAGACTCCCTGGTTTTTTCCGGCTCTCCTTCTCTTCTGCATGACGGGAATAGCTGTTGGAATCCTCTTAAAAGACACTGTCCTGTCTATAAAGAGATCATTCAAGCGTGCCGACCGGGTCAAGACAGTGAAGCTCGTTTTTCTGATTTTGTGTGCCTCGATAATTATACCCGTTCTCACGCACCTGATTGTGGATCTCAGAAGTGGCGGCCGAGGAGTTGCAGTCACTCCAGCTCTCCGTGAGCCTGCGGACACGAAACTCGTTGTTATAGGGCTTGACGGTGCAACATGGGATATCATGGATGGAATGATCGAAAGGGGTGAACTCCCAAATATCAAATTTTTGATGGATAATGGTTCATATGGACATCTCACCTCGTACATCTCCAAGTTGAAAGCCTTCACGAATAGTGCGAGCATGGGAATGAGGAGTCCCGCGCTCTGGGAATCTATTGCTACCGGGAAAAACGAACGAAAGCATGGAATCTTCGACTTTACTGTTATGCATTTCCCGTTCATGAAATCGGTTTTGCCATTCAGATTACCGCTGTTAGACGATTTCGTTCAAACCACGCTCACAACTTCTACCGTCGGGAAGTCATGCAGAGTTTGGGATATACTGAGCCGGTCCGGCCTGGAAGTGGGAGTTATAGGATGGTGGAACCAGTGGCCTGTCACACCTGTCGATAATGGTTATGTCATCTCGAGCAGGATAAAGTGGAATATCGATGGAAGTGTATATCCTCCGGATCTGCTGGACGGTTATCCGAGAGACAGATCTTTCACCGAGGGGAGATCTATGATTATGTTTTTAAATCCCTGGGAAGGTCTCGAAGGCGACAGCCTCGCAACCCTGATAAAGACGAGTAGCGCAAGATCCAACTACGAATCATTCAAGAAACATTTCACGAGGGACGACTTCATGGCAGCCCTCAGCGTGCACATGATGAGAAACCATCCTACCCCCCTGTTCCTCACATATTTCTGGGGTCCCGATTTCGTATGCCATCTTTTCTGGAAATATATGGAGGAGCTGTACTCTGGAGGATCTAACTATAGTGATGTGAGGGATGAGGATGCGAGACTGTTTGGAGATATCATCTATCATTATTATGCCTTCCTGGACGATGTAGTGGGAAAGCATGTGGAGGTGGATTCTCTCGATGCCACCTATCTCATTGTATCTGATCATGGCTTTGGAAGATGGGGGGGAGAGGGGGACAGCCCCCTGGAGCTTTCGGGGAGATTATACCACCCATCATATTCGGGTAAGCACGAGCAGAATGGAATAATCATCATGGCAGGAAAGAATGTCAAGAGAGGGGTTATCCTCGATGATGCACGAATTTTTGACGTAACTCCTACCATCCTCGCTCTCTTCGGTATGCCGGTTGCCCTCGACATGGATGGCAGGGTACTGGTAGAGGCTATAGAGGAGGATTTTCTTGAAACGCATCCACTCAGGTATGTGAATACATACGAGACAGGTGAGGAGAGGATCCCGACGGCGGTCCCCTCAAAAGTGGATGATCAGATAAAAGAGAGATTGAGGGCTCTCGGATACATAGACTGATTGACTCTGGTAAGATTCATTCGGTACGGATTAAGGAGATGTTTTCATGGGATTCTTATTTACTATTGGTTGTCCTTTCAATGCCTCCGGTTTTCTGATCTAAGTTTGAAAATCCTTATCAGCACTGAATCATCCTTCCCCCATTCATCCGGCCTTATCTCCTCGGCCTGACTGGAGAGAATCTCCAGTGCCCCCTCGATGATAGGGTCGATGCGTACAATAGACAGCACGGCATACTCCAGCCTGCCTGGATCCATAAGTATCTGCTCGAGTTCTTCCAGGTCACGCACGCTCCAGCGGATTTTTCTACAAGTATAGAATCCGAGGTGAGGCCAGGGTTTCGTATGAATCGGTCCATGATAGTATGCGAAGTGATCCTGTGAATACCCAAAATACGAAAGCGGAGGGCCGATCACAAGAATTTCATCATCCGAGGCGGTGTTCTTCTGTAGCCATTCCCCCAAATCCGGTATGTCTTCGAACCTGCTTATCTTGTGCACTGATTGAACCCTCAGCACGGAGAGAGGAATGAAGCCGACTAAGACTAATACTAATATCGCTTTCTTCTGCCACTCGCGTCGTGCCGCTGTCAGGATATGATCGAGGCCGAGGGCTGATGAGATTACAATCGGAGCGGAGAAATAGTAGAGATAGTATTCATGGAGTAGGGCGGCTTCCCTGAACAATAGTATATGCGTGATTGCTATGAGATAGAGAATTATGAGAATCGACCCATCACCTGAAATACATCGGCCATTTTTGAACACTTCCCTGAACAGGAATATTGCCGAAAGAAAAACCGTGATGGGCGTGAAGAAATACAAGAACCTGCGTAACACGGTGTAATAACTTCCCTTTGCCATCAGATCAGGCACGGCACCCACTCTTTCGAGAAAGATCGTCAGGAGATTATGTCCCAAGCTCCCTGTGAGGTACCATCCGTGGAAGAGGAAGAGGCCGAACACCGCAATAGCCATAAGTGGAGGAGCTGCGGAACGAATCAATCCCGCGAGATTCCTCTTACCGAATATAACCCTGTGGATGAATAGATAACCTGCTACATAGTATATCGACCAGTCCATTAGAAGGCCGATGAGCAGGAGAACATAGAAGGCGGCGGTGTCACGAATTCTATCATGCCGGGATTTTCTCACATAGAATATCATCAGCGAAATCATAATCGGAGACACGACGGCTTCGTTGTTAACCATCCTGCCGAAGTAACCTGTCATCGGGATGAAGGCAAGGAAGAGGGACGAAAAAAGAGCCGGAACTTCCCCCCAGAGCATGCGCACTAGAATGAAGATTAGAAGGATTTCCGCAGTCGAGGTCAACACCGGCAAAAGCCGCATTGCCCACTCCGCGGGACCGAAAACCTTCACGAATATGGAAAGAATGAGATTCAAAAGGATCGGGTGATGCAGGTAATACGTGAACTCCTCAGGGTTTGGTTCAAAATTTGTGACTGGACCGAGAGCTGTCTCTAAGTAACCGAACCTGACATAGTTCTTCGCGATCTGTGTGTGGAGTGCGCCATTGAAATCCCTCAGACCAATCCAAGGTTCTTTCAGTTCCATGAGACGGAGTGCCAGACCCCCCACAATGATTATAAATAGAATGTATTTGATCTTCTTCCTATCCATACGGCACTATCCCGTCTTGATCAACATCATGCTGTACGTCCTCAACTACCAGTTTTTACTTATGCTGATTATACCCAATCCGGGAATACATGTCAAACCTATCATACGTGATTCTTCCGATTCCTGCATCTCGGATACAGTTCTAACTCTTTGCCAACAGCCCGTTTTTCCTAAGAGGACTTTCCCCAGAAATTTGAAATTTCTATCTGTAACTGTTCAAATGTATGGAAGTCATAGTTCAGTTTAACTGGAACTTAGAGTTGTTTCGTTCGGACGCTTCGCATTGACCCGCATGTGGCTC
>JBHIFB010000082.1:0-13647 GCA_046760905.1 Candidatus Glassiibacteriota bacterium
TATCACTCTGGGAAGCGACCACTCTGTGGGGGTCTGGGGGAACGCAGCACTAAGTTCCAGGGAAAAATGGAGAAAGTCCTCGAAATTAAACCATGTCAATCCGTGAGACACGGCTTTAGGACCTTGACAGGTTGTTATCCTCGCAATACCCTAATCAAGGGAGTTTCCATGCCTCAGAGAAGCCATAACAGGCTGTCTGGTTGAAGCAGCGAGAGGTTTTTCCTGGATATTTCCGCCATGAATCCTGCCCGTGAAATGTCTGGAAGGCTCATATATAGTAGGGGTACCTTGATTTTCTTGTTGCTTCTGGTTCTGGCCTTCCTTCCCAGGCTATGGAATGCTCTTTCGGTCGGTGATGATTTCTACGCGAACTTTCTCTCTGATGCTTCCACTTACAGGCTCTGGGCCGCGAAGCTTGCCTCAGGCTTAACCTACGGTGATCCGGTTTTCTCGATGGGCCCCCTTTATCCTTACTTCCTGGCGGCACTTCTCAGGATCGGATTCGATTTCTCCTCGGTGCTCCTGCTCCAGGCGGTCCTGGGTTCTTTCACCGTGGTATTTATATACCTGTGTGCAAGAGATGTCTTCGGAGAGGGAGCAGGCCTCATATCGGGGATTCTTGCAGCAGGTTTCGCTCCTTTCATCTTCTACGACGGACTCTTGCTATCAGAATCACTCCAGCTGTTGCTCATCGCTGTATCTCTTCATCTCCTCATCACCAAAAATGGAAGCCACGGTTTGTTGCGTGTATTTTTAGCCGGCACACTCAGCGGCCTGACGGCACTCGGTCGCGGTACTGTGGTTATTTTCCCGCTGTTGGTTGCCCTTTTCTGGCTCGTGAGGTATTTTGTTTCTGGAAAAAGAGATGGCGGCTCTCATCCTGTTCGGGCTGTCATTCTTCTTATGGGGCTTCTCCTCGGTATTTCACCTGCCACCGTGCACAACCTTTCCAACGGTGATGCGGTGCTCATTTCTTCGAATGTGGGCATAAATTTTTTCATCGGGAATAATATTCATGCCACAGGGAGCTACGAGGAACCGCCGGGTCTTGATCTCTCGACAGACTTCACGGGAAGAAAGATCGCTGAACGTTTCGCCGGCCGGAAGCTTAAAGCCTCGGAGGTATCCTCGTTCTGGATGACACAAGCCGTAGAAGACATCATGGACTTCCCCGCGCATTTCGCATGGGGTCTTGTGAGAAAATTGTGGCTTTACTTCTGGTATTTCGACATACCCCAGATGGAATCACTGCATATCCACCACATGTTTTCATCGCTTTTCAGATTCCCTCTGTTCGGCTTCTGGCTCGTTCTGACACTCGGTCTGGTGGGAATGGCATTTGCCCGGCTTGATGAGCGATCATGGATCCCGATCATGCTTTTTATTTCAAATGTCCTGGGAACGATTCTCTTTTTCGTCATAGGGAGGTTCAGGTTGCACGGTTCACTTGCCCTGCTTGTGACATCGGGTGCGGGCGTGAGTGTCATCGCTGGATGCCTGAGGCGCCGAGAATGGCTAAGAATCAGCTCGCCTCTCGCGCTTGCTCTCATGATTACAATCCTCACACTAATGCCCAGGCCCATGGACAGGAAAGTCAAGACTGCATCCGCTCTCGACAATGTCGGCATCTTTCACTACTACAGGGGAGAGAACAGAGAAGCCATGTACTGGTTTAGAAGGGCAGGCGCGGCATCACCATCCTACCCTCCGAGCTTTAACAACATAGGGGCCTACTTCTACTCGATAGGTGAACTCGATTCCGCCCGAATCTACTTCCACAAGGCGCTCTCAGTCGATTCCACCGAGCATACTTCCCTCATGAACCTCGGCAGAATACATCTCGAGCAGAATGAGGCCGACTCGGCCCGGAAGTACCTTGAGAAAGCAAGGAGGTTTGCCCCCTTCAGTACCGCAGCCGAGGATCTACTCAGGAATTTGAAACATATGAGCGCCGGTCTAGAGGAAACCGAGCCCGAATACTCCTCTTCATTTAATGCCTTGCTGGCGAAAGCCGAACAACTCTCATCCCGGAGGCGCTTCGCGGAGGCCCAGCAGTATTACCTCCAGGCACTGGAATTGAGCCCGGACAACATAAAGGCTCTCAACAATCTCGGGTTTGCCTATCAGGCAGAGAAGAAGTATGAGAAGGCGGCAGAACAATTCATGAAAGTGCTCGAGCTCTCTCCGCATCACGCAGTTGCCTTAAACAACCTGGCAGGAACAGTATACCAGATGGGACTGGTGGACTCAGCCAGGGCGCTATGGGAGAAAGCGTTGGTGCTGGATCCGGCAAACGCACAGATCAGGAAAAACCTGGAAGTGGTAAAACAGAGATAGTGACCTCCCGATGGAAAGTGAAACCTATTGACGAATTCCTGCCACGTGGATATTATCAGCGGTGATAAATCGCTCAGAAATCCGCAATATCATATTCTAGCTTGACCACAGCTAAACGGGGAATATACTGCCTAGATGAGCAGACGCTTTCTCAGCTTATTGAATTGCCTGATCCTCATCCTGCTCACACTTAATGCGTCATTCGGCCAGGTAAACACGGAAAATCTCAGAAGGACAGACATTTCCCAGGGCCTTCACAACAGCCTGGAATTTGACTTCGGCTTGGTCTCGGGGAATTCTGAGTATCTGAACCTGACGAGCGGCTTCCGAAGTGATCTCGTTTCGGGCAGATATTACTCTTTCGGAGTAATTCAGTATCAGAGGGGAATTCAGGATGATGAGGTGTTCATTAACAAGGGATTCGTGCACCTGAGAGGCATTCGTGAGCTTACTTCCTCCTTCTACGGTGAACTGTTCGTTCAGAAGGAGTTCAATGACTTTATATTATTGAAGGACAGGAACCTGATCGGAGGTGGACTTCGAATAGCTCTCCTGCCTCACGGCAACACCACGGGAAGATCCAGCCCCATCAGGGTGTATGCCGGTATCGGGACGATGTGGGAGAACGAGGACATCGGCACTCATCCTCCCGAGGAGACGAGCATCTTCCGCTCGACGAATTATGCCTCCCTGAGCTGGAGGATCGATGACAGGGTGTATGTCGGTGTCGTTAGCTACTACCAGGTTCATCTGGGTGATTTTCAGGACTTTCGCGTTTTGCTCGAAAGCGGATTTGGCTACGACGTCACCAGGTCGATCGCATTCCAGGTGAGTTTCAATCTTCGATACGACAATGAGCCGCCCCGCGATGTGAAGAAGCATGACCTGGAAATAAAGAATGGTTTGAGGTTTTCCTTCTGACAGAGGCAGGAGAGGAGCTTTAAATGGTGTATTAATAGAGTCTCTTGGTGCTTCTCATACTGTTTCATTAATGCTCTGATGGAATGCAGGTACATTGGAGTTAGCTGAAATCGATCTCCTCGAAGCGGAGGACCGATTCCCCGATTTTTATCTCATCTCCAGAACGCAGCCTACTGCTATCGATTTTCACATCGTTAACGAACGTTCCGTGCTTGCTCTTCATATCTTTGATGAAGTAAGCGCCGTCTTTGAATTCGATCCTTGCATGCTCCTTCGACGTAACGGGATCACGCAGGTCTATTTCACATTCTTCGCCGCGTCCGATTTTTAACGCTGTCCCTTCCAGCGGAAAAGACTCGCCTTTCCTGAGTCCCGAAAGAACCTGCAGTCGGTGCCTGTAAGGTTCCTTCCACTCTTCCGGATGCGGCTTACCTCTGTGGAGATATACCGTGCGGATAGGGAATGGGATGACCACACCGTATCGTTTCAGAGCGTAGTAGATCTCCTTCTTGATATCACTCAAAATCAGATAGTAATTGTCAAAGTCATCGATGGATACAACCAGTGCATAAGTAACGGAGGACTCATCGAAGTCGCGGATGATTACCCTAGGTCGCGGCCTCTTGAGCACCCCGGGTGCCTTGTCAGCAGCTTCCATAAGCGCCTCCTCAGCGATGGAAGGAAGGGTAGAGTAAGGGAGACCAACTTCTATGAAAGGTCGGTGGAGACGAGATGGATATATGTAATTGCGAAGCTCACGCTCGGCGACCAGCCGATTCGGGAAGATTATGTAATCGTTCTGGCGGGTGAGGATCTTCGTGGTTCTCCATGTTATATCGACAACCTTTCCTTCTTTCCCTTCGATCAGAACCCAGTCGTCCTTTCTTAGCGGTTTCTCAATCGCAAGCGTGATGCCGGCGATTAGGTTCGAAAGGACATCCTGGAGGGCGAGACCGACTACGAGCGAGAAAACGCCGGAGGCGAGGATCAGGGGGGAAAGTGAGAAACCGGGGACCGTGATCTTGAGCGCCACGATGAGAATCGATATATAAGTGAAGAAGAGTATGACGTTTCTGAGAAGGGGTGGCAGGTGAATGTCACGCCTCCGGCTGAAAAAGACGGTGAAAATGAAAGAGATGATAATATGGACTATTCCGCCAAGAGCTGCGGCAACGACCAGTGCTGCGGCGTATCTTTCGAATCCTGTAAGTTTCGCGAGACGGAAGAAAAGCCAGATCGAGCCGGAGAAGGCAACGAACTGGAACGGCCTCTTGATCCAAACGGCAAACAACTGTCGCTTTCCCAGCACTGAGGTCAGGGCGAATATTAATCCGAGTGTGATGCCGGTGATGAGAGCCGCTTTCAGCAAGTCGATGAGAAGTATGGATTCCATTGATGTCTCCTTTTAAGTAACTTGGGTAGGGTAAGGTATTCTTTATCTAGAGCTTCTTCAGTCTATCCCGAGCCTTTTGAGCCCTATCCGAATCAGGTCTAATCCTCAGAAATTCCTCATAGAGCCTACGTGCCTGGGTCTTGTCCTTCAGCTTGGTCCTGCAGATTTCCGCTGCTTCATAAAGCGGCAGATACACTGAGCGGGGAAAGTCCCGAGCCATTTCTTCCAGAGCATAGACGGCCTTAGAGTAGTTTGACTTGCCACCCATCTTCATGTAAACCTGTGAGAGTCTCCACAGCACTTCTTCACGGTATTTACTCTTCGGGTAGCGCTCGGTGAAGGCACGGCAGGTGCTTGCGATTCTCTGCCTGTGCTCATCTCTCTCCCTACGGGAAGGCCTTATGTGATCATCGAGTATTGTCACCTCACGCAGCATTGCCTCCTCTCCTTTGGGATAAGAAGGGTACTGCTTCCTCAGACGGTAGAGGTAGCTCAGTGCTCGTTCATAATCCTTGTCATCCGCTTTGAACATGCCGGCCTTAAACAGTGCATCTGCCACTCTTTCCTCACCGGCAACATCGGTTGATTTCTCATAGGTATCAGCGAAGTATCCATAAGCGATACCGGCGTAATGGACGCTGCCCAGGTCCTCGTGGATGTTCGCTATACGCCACTGAGCCTCGGCCGCTTCTTTCAAATCCTTCGCTTCTCCCGCTCTTGTGCGGACTCCTCTTAAAATTGTAAGAGCATCCTGGTATTTTTTCTCCTCGAGAAGGGCGCTTGCCGCGGCGAAATCATACTTGGGGGCGAAGGGTTTGAGGATGCTTGGCTTCACAGGACTTTCTGAAGGACCTTCAAGCAGAGCCCCCGTTATGACATAAACGAGAAATACGACCACGGCCGCACTGGCTGCGGTAATTCCTAGCAACTGCAGGCGCTTTCGCCATGTCGGACTTTTAATTCGGCTCGATATAGCCGTTTTGGCCTTCTTTCGGAGGTGGATAACCGACTCTGACATTTTGGCCAGCGCTTCACGGTAGGCAAGACCCTTCTGGGTCAGCTTGTTCAGATCGGCGATCACCTCTGTGAAGGAGGGGTAACGGTCTTCCGGATCTTCATGAAGACATCGAAGGACAATCTGATTGAGCAGTGGCGGAGTATCATCCCTGATGTAGTGAAGTTCCCTGAATCGTCCCACGGGAGGCCGCCCGGCGATCATCTCATAGAGTAGGACTCCAAAGGAGAAGATATCCGATCTGGCATCGATATGTCGTGAATCTCTTCTCTGTTCCGGTGACATGTAGTCCGCTGTACCGATGGCAACCTGCTCACGAGTGATCAGCCTGTCGGATAGCTGCTCTTCAGCGAGTTTCGCAATTCCAAAGTCCGTGACTTTCACAGTGCCGCTGTCGCTGGAAATGAGGATATTTGACGGCTTGATATCCCTGTGCACCACACCCTTCCCGTGGGCATACTCCATACCCCTGGCTATCTGTACGGCAATGTTCACAACCTGATATATCGGGATTCTTTTTTCGTGTATCAGTTCGTCAAGGCTGCATCCCTCTATGTGTTCCATGACGATGAAGTATTGACCTTCATCTGTTCCGCGGTCGAATATCTGTATGATGTTGGGGTGGTTCAGGTTGGCAATGATGGATGATTCTCTCTCGAAGCGTTCGATGAGCTCTTCTTCCTTGGCAAGATGCAGGGGAAGTACCTTAATGGCGACGGAGCGATTAAGAGAAGGCTGGATTCCTTTATAAACCGTTGACATTCCACCGGAACCCAGGATATTCTCGATATCATACTGGCCTATTTTCTTGGGGAGATCATCGTTCATAACAGCTCCCCGGTTCCGGGAGATGGTGTTACCGATTTGAAAGTCACATAGGAAGTTATAAAATAGCGAAAGACCTGTCAACACGGATTGGCTGGAAGTCACAGAGGCGTTTCATTTTTCAATTGACAGAGGGGAGGTTAGGCTTGTAAAGTAATATGAAGAATTGATGGCATTCATAGAAGCAGCTAATTCCAAGAATGAAAGGATGTACCATGGAAATATCAGCCGACCAGCTATCAGCTTTTGCCGTGAACTACGGGTTGAAGGTTGTGGGAGCGATACTCATCCTGGTATTGGGATGGATCGCTTCTGGAATCGGGCGCAGGATTGTGACGAGATTGCTACGCAAGACGAACACGGATGAGTCGATAGTGACATTCGCAGCGAGCTTTACAAAGGTTCTGATCCTGGTTTTTGCAGTCGTTGCGGCTCTGGCGAAATTCGGGATAGAGACGACCTCATTCGTTGCGATTCTGGGCGCTGCAGGATTTGCAGTGGGATTTGCCCTTCAGGGATCGCTTTCCAGTTTCGCAGCAGGTGTCCTGATCTTAGTGTTTCGCCCTTACCGGATAGGTGATTACATCAATGCCGCGGGCGTGGCCGGAAGCGTGAAGGAGATCAGGCTGTTTAACACGATGCTTGCGACACCGGACAATGTGATGGTCATTGTACCTAACTCGAAGATCTATGGGGATGTGATCAAGAATTTCAGCGGTTACGACACCCGGCGAGTCGATTTCGTATTCGGCATCGGCTACGGTTCTCCTATTCAGAAAGCGCACGATATCATTCTGAAGATCATACGGACAGACAAAAGAATACTCTCCGAGCCTGCGCCGCAGGTTGCTGTAGCGGAACTAGCCGACTCCAGTGTCAATATTGTGGCTCGTCCCTGGGTGAAGAAGGAAGATTACT
Source organism: Candidatus Glassiibacteriota bacterium (assembly GCA_046760905.1). GTDB lineage: Bacteria > Gemmatimonadota > CAZMKB01 > CAZMKB01 > CAZMKB01 > JBHIFB01. The sequence continues at coordinate 7,410 of JBHIFB010000082.1, forward strand.
GGGATGTGAAGTTTGATGTGACACGAAAGGTCAAGGAAGCGTTTGATGAGAATGGCATCGAAATACCATTCCCCCAACAGGTCGTACATATGGTCTCAGCTAGCGAATGAAAAGTAAGACTGTACCTCTTGACTTCATTAAGTCCCGAGGAAACCGTCAAATGTGAGAGAACCTGTGGAAGCTCCATTGTGATCGGGTGTTTGAAGGAGGCTTGAAGAATGAGCAAGAGTGATCTGGCAGTCTATGCGGGTGCTGTGCTTGTAATTGCCGTGATCGGCTGCTCGAAGCAGGCCGTTGAGCCGATCGAGCTGAAGAGGTTTCCTGTTGACAAACTTGTCGGGCTCGTCAGCCAGTCAAACGTAATGTTGGATAAAGAAGTGAGTAGTGACGGGAATGGGTCATTTAAGATCACCGTCACAGAGCCGACGGTTGTCCGCTTGTTCGAGGTGGACGATATCGATGTGGAGGATGCTCGATTGATCTATGAGGCAAAACTCAGAACCGAGGATGTGGAGGGTAAGGTGTACCTCGAAATGTGGTGCCATTTCACAGGACTGGGCGCATACTTCTCGCGCAGCCTCGAAACCGCCCTCACCGGAACTGTGGAATGGACCACAGAACAGACTCCCTTCTTTCTGAAAAAAGGTGAAAATCCGGACCTTGTGAAATTGAACCTGGTCATAGATGGAAAGGGAACCGCATGGATCGATGACATTCGTCTTATAAAAGGGCCTCTTCAGGAGTAAAGCTGTGAAGCATCCACATAGATCAAGTATTCCTTTATTAGCTCAGCGTCCATTTTGAAAACGTTGACGAATGGAACGCTGAGCAGGCTCGAATCGTGGCGGGTATAAGTTGCCGTGCCGCGGCAGATGACTGATTCCGGGTGTACCCATGTCTCTATGATATCATGATCGAGTGCCCGGATGCTTTCGAAGAAGCCTTTAACTGCCTCTCGAATGGCCGCCTTGCCTTTTACCGGCTCCTGGTTTCCAAACGTGAACACCGCATCATCCGTTAAAAAGCTTACGAACCCATCTGCATCTTTGTTATCAATGACCCTGAACAATCTCTCTACCCATTCTGGTGTTTTCATGAAGTTACTCCTTTTAAGAGTGATCTCTTTTGTAGAAAGTAACTTATATTGTGATTTAGTCTCGTCAAGAGCCATAATGTCATGCCCTTTCGTCCTGGCCTCTTTCTTGCTAATTAATTATACGTTTCGAGTAAAAACGTCTTACGGTATTTCAAGGTTCCGATGCCATTTATCACATAGGAGGGAAAATGAAGTGCACAGCCTGTGGTAACCTGCTACGGGAGGTGAAAGTGGAGGGAATAGCAGTCGATGTCTGCAGGAGGGGATGCGGAGGCATCTGGTTCGATGCCTTCGAGTTACAGAAAGTGGACGAGATGCATGAATCTGCCGGCGAGCGGCTTCTCGATATCGAAAGAGATGAGAAAGTCAAAGTCGATCGCAGCCGGAAACGCATGTGTCCGAAATGTGGAAACATGCCGATGCTAAGGCACTTTTTTAGCGTGAAACAGGAAGTTGAGGTTGATGAGTGCCCGGCATGCGGCGGTTATTGGCTCGATTTCGGCGAATTGGCCCGGATCAGACATCAGTTCGAGAACGAAGAGGAGAGGGAAAAGGCGGCCGAGGAATATTTCGAAGAGATCTTCGGTAAGAAGCTCTCTGAGATGAGGGAAGAGGGTGAAGAGAAGCTGAAGAAGGCGAGAAAAATAGCGCACGTGTTCAGATTCATCTGTCCCAGTTATTACATACCGGGCAAGCAGGACTGGGGTGCTTTTTAAAGCACTAGGGCACCTATCACATCAGCCTCTCAGGCTTGTTCCCAGATCTCGACCAAATTCACTATCACCTCTACCGCTTTGAGCATATCCTCAACAGAGATCCACTCGTGCCTCGAGTGGAAATTGTGGCCGCCTGTGAAGATGTTGGGAGTCAGTAGACCCTGGTAGCTGAGCCTCGCTCCATCCGTCCCTCCGCGGATGATGTTCAGAACCGGCTTCAAACCAGAACGCTCAACCGCCTTTAGAGCATATTCTGTGACGCGGGGTTCCTCATCCAGCTTGTAGCGCATGTTGCGGTAGGACTCTTCCACCTTGAAATCCATGCTGGCACGTGGATATTTCGAAACTACCTCTTCGGCAAGCTTCTTCAGATAATCTTCCTTCTCTTTCAATCCCTCCACGGTGAAGTCGCGTATCAGAAGTTTAATGATCGACTTCTCCACCCCACCCGAGATCGTATTGGGATGAACATAGCCTTCACGCTTTTCCGTCGTTTCAGGGGACATACGGTCCTTCGGCAGGCGTTCGATGAAGTCTGCCGCTATTTTTATGGAACTCACCAGCTTGTTCTTCGCATAACCCGGGTGCACATTGACTCCATTGAATGTGAGCGTCACAGAATCGGCACAGAAGGTCTCGTTCTCCACCTCGCCCGCTGTCTCACCATCAATGGTGTAGGCGAAATCTGCTCCGAATGCCTTGATGTCAAAGTGCTTTGTTCCCTCCCCGACTTCTTCGTCTGGCGTGATGGCCACCCGGATCTTCCCGTGTTTGATTTCAGGGTGATCGATCAGGTACCTCATTGCGGTAAGGATCTCGGCGATACCGGCTTTGTTATCTGCGCCCAAGAGCGTCCTGCCGTCACTCGTTATAATCGTTTTTCCAATCTGATCCCGCAAAGCCGGATTTTCGGATTCGCGTATGACCTGTGAAGGATCTCCGGACAGCTGGATATCGCCACCTTTGTAATTCTCATGAAGTTCCGGTTTGACATCCTTTCCGCTCACATCCGGCGAGGTGTCCATGTGGGCTATGAATCCAAGTGTCACAGTATCCCGGCTTGTGTTGGCCGGCAAGGTGGCCATTACATAACCGTGCTTATCCATCTTAGCATCTTTTAGTCCCATGCTTTTTAGATCATCAACCAGAACTTCACCGAGTACTTTCTGCTTGTCCGTGCTTGGATAGGTATCCGAGGTTTCAGACGACTGCGTATCGTAACCGACATACTTGAAGAACCGGTCTATCATCTCCTGGCGATAAGTACTTACATCCATGATCTCTCCTTTTTTGGGCTGTTTTTACGTTGATGGTAACCGCTCAGCCCCACCACCTACTTACTGAGCTTGCCTGATCGTTGATGATATGCCGGCGTGGGATGATTGTCAACTGTGATATGCTCACATCGGGGTTTTACCTCCGAAAGGTCCCGCTCATGCATCGATTCTTATCGATTAGAAGCGGGCGAGGATCTTTTGGATGGGCTCAACCTCAGTCACGAGCCAGAGAATCTTCATCTCGGTCGCGCAGTTGTGGCAGGAGAGATTTAGCCCGAAGATTAGTCGATGAAGTTCTGCTCGGTTGACGCTGTTTCCCTTGTCGCGATTTTCCTCCAGTTTTAGAAGGAATAATTGAGAGATGTGAGAAATGTTATGTCGTTCTTCTTCAGCTCCTCGGAGAAAGGGTCGCTATCGTATTTATCGAGTAGGCTCGCCTTCAGCGCTAGATTTTCTGACACTTTCGTTGTCACTGAGACCTCCACGTCGATCAGGTAATCACCGAAATCTTCGAAATTGTTCTGGATGTTGAAAGTCTGTATAAGTCCGGCCGTGGAGGTCAGAGCATGAGACAGCTCCTCTGATATCGAAAGGGTCCCCCTCGAATCCTTCGTGTCATCGCTGAAAAAGTCGGTCACGAAATTTGCACCGGTGCTCACTGAAAGGTTTGTCTTCTCTTCCTTCATGACTATGTATCCAACTCCAGCGCCCGGTGATGTTCTTAGGTCGAGCTGTGCGAACTTGTCGTATTCGAATCCCGCTTTGCCGAAGTAGAAGACACGATCGGTCTGTTTCACATCGTACTGTGTCTTCACGCCGCCCCTGTTCGCTGTCGCGTCGCCCTCAGTTGTGGCGTATGTCACATTCGCATTCGTACTCCATTTCGTTTTCTTCACTTCGCGGATTGCCTGAAAGGTGAGTGCCAGGTTGTTTGTCTCCGAGTTCCCCCGGGTTGTATTGTAGCCGAATCCAATGCTCGAGCTCCAGGGTCTCTGTTCTCCCTGTGTTTCTTCACCTCGTAGCCCCTGTAGATTTGACAGAGTCATAGCAAGGGCAAAAGTCAGACCAAGGATCTTCTTCAAGTCTCCCTCTTGGTTTCAATTGAGAATTAACCTAGGCTAGTAGACGACAGTTTCTGCAGTGTCTATGTCAATTGTACCCCAGTAATCATCGTATATCCTGGCTCTAAATGACCATGTTCCTATTGCATCAGGAACGTGAGGTATGTGACATCCACGAAATACACGGATGCTATTTGCCGGTATTACCTGATTAGAATAATGACAGGAGTACCAATAAAAACTGCCAGGCTCATGGTAGTTATTGTGCCAGTCAACCGTTACCTCAGAATTTTCAAAGTTGTATATCCAGATATCAACATTAAATGGATCGCTGTTTACCGTAATGGAATCTGGTGCGATAATTTCAATCACCACATCGGGAGCTATTGCAATCTCCGCATTGGCTTCTTGGGCGAAAGCATTGGTCTCAAGAATTAGAGAGAAGATGCAGAAAATTGAAATTATATAAGTTATTCTTAGCATGACTCCCTCCTTTGCAGCTTTAGCGGTGCCTTGTCATGTTTTTCACGATATCTTATATGCATTTTATCACAATCCCATGAGGATGACAAGCAATTTTTTTAGGCCAGGTTGTTCATCTTAAAGAGAAAATCGCTTTAACTTTTAAAGCTCCAGGTAGCTCCTGTGTGAACTCAAGAACCCCGAGCAGGAGTATCCCGATTTCATAACCTGCTATTTAAGCTGATAGTATTATTCATGGTCAGTGATTATACTCAATAGCTGTGAGGACTTATCGATGAACTGCAAGTTTAGGGTAAAGTGTCCTTATGAATGACCATATCTGCCGTGATTGGATGTGATGCAGTGAGCTCAAATTCTGCAGCCCCAAGGCTTCGAGGGCATGACCATGTCTCCGGCGTCGATGCATGTTGAGCCAGGAGATAAGCCCTCCGCATGAGACTAATTGCCTCCACAGAGGGCTCTCATTTGCTGTTACACATTGTCGTACTGTTCTATTCGCTGGATGTCTCTCCTCCGTGGTCGCCGATCATCATCCATTTGCCGTCTTTTTTCGCCAGGATATCCGTCCAGCGTCCATTAGCGTATTTCATCTTGCCCTCGATGTCCTTGTAGGCCTGGGAATAGTAATAATGCACGAAGGCAAAATCACCGTGAACCTTGATAGCGACCGGTGTTATTTCGTACACAAGCATCTCTCGGTTAGGGAGAAAATAACTCACCCACTTTTTGACCGAGCTGATGCCATAAGGAATGGGAGAATCGTAGGACCACCCGGTGTAGTCCTCATGGAAGTACTTTAGAAAACCTTCCACATCACCTTTGGCGGCAATTTCCGTATAGGTTTCGACAGTCTTCCAGACCTCCTGCTGTTCACTGTTCCATTCACCGGCAGAGAGCGGACTTACTGCAGCGACAAAACAACCACAGACCACAACCACCATGAGTATTAACACAGATCGACCCATAATAGTTACCCCCTTTTTTGGGTTGATGGTTGACCGGATAGTAACAGGCCAGGTCTGCGATTGTCAAGAAATAAAATCGTCACCAAGCCCACTTCTTTCTCCACAGCCTGGGGGCAGGTATGGTGTCACAGTCTTTTTAACTTTCCAGGAATTCTCCCTCACCTTTTCATTATCATTTTCCGAGTGGAATTCCAACGAGGATTCTTTAAGCGATAAAAGTATATACCCGATGAAACTGCTTCCCCTGAATCGTTTCTCCCATCCCAAACAACCATATGATTCCCGTGCTCAAGCTCTGAATTGATCAATGTCCTCACATGCCTACCTCGGAGGTTGTAGATAGTGAGGCTCACATGCTGTTTTGTGCCATTCACTTCTGGAATGTCGAACGAGATCGTTGTCGTCGGATTGAACGGATTGGGATAGTTCTGCGACAATGCATATGCAAGCGGTACTCTTGTCACCTCATCATCGCTTATTCCAGCTACCTCCTCGAACATATCCATCACTGCACCTGCCAATGCGCCCGCTGATCCCGACTCCAGGAAAAACAGAGGGAAATCGGTCATTACAAGACCATATGCAGCGGAGATCAAATGGATAAGAAAACTCAGGGTCGGTACGAAGCTCGAGCTAGGAT
>JBHIFB010000083.1:0-13433 GCA_046760905.1 Candidatus Glassiibacteriota bacterium
AACGGATTGGGATAATTCTGAAGAAGCGGTGGATCGTTCTTTTTCTCAGCGATGTTCAGATAATCCTCGATACCTGTCCCTTCGCCGGTAGTGTATGAGTAGGTTGAATCGGGTGCCGTCCCGGGATCATGTGCGTGATTGCCTCTCTCATCCGAAGCGGTCATGTAATAACGAACTGTATTTTCGGGAGGCTGCCCGGGTATTTCGCCGATGTAGAGACTCCCCCCGGCATAACGGCATGAGACCTTGCCTGAATCTCCTCCTTCTACACGATAGCTGATCTCAACAGAACTTATGCTCAACGCATCATCCCATGAGTGTACTCTCACCTCCTGACCAATGCCCGGCTCGACAATCCCAGCAGGTCGCATTACCGAGAGAACGTCCGGAGGTATCGTATCGGGCGACGAGTGATTGATGTAGACATTATTCCTCTGGAGCATGTTCGAGATGACGAGGTCGGGATCACCATCGCCATCGACATCACCACGATCAGCCCACGTGCTAATTGTGCTTGCATCCTGAGGAAGCCTCTCCGAGGTCGCATCCATAAATTGACCGGTTTCCGTGCCGGTCAGAAAGAGGCTCTGCTCGTATTTGGATATGAAAACATCCATCGTACGGTTACAATCGAAATCGGCTACGACGGAGCCAGTGCCCTCATCCGCGGTGTATGGGAGATCCGGAAAGAGAGAATCGGTCTGATCGAGAAAGAGCAGATCATTATTATTGATGAAAATTCTATCCCCGAAAAAGCCCCTGCTGAAAGTGGCCTGGACGATGTCCAGATCGAGATCTTGATCAACATCAGCCGTGCAGAGTCCCCTGGATTTCATCGTATCAGCGCTGGCCGGAAGGTTTCCCGCCATCTGAAAAAATGCATTTCCCTCATTGCCAAGGATGACACCAGGGGAGATCTCGAAAACCACCACGATATCCAAATCTCCATCTTTATCAAGATCTTCCAGAAGACCTTCTCTCGCTTCCTGCTCGATTGGAGGAAGCTGGCCCTGGGTAGACTCGGTGAAGAATCCACAGCCATCATTTAAAAGAAGAGAGGCATCTGAGTGAGAGATGGTCACAACATCGAGATCGCCATCCGTGTCGAGATCCCCTACGAGTGCCGTTCTTGCCCCTGTCACATCCGGTAGACGAGAGGCTGTTTCATCCGTAAACACGCCCGATCCATCGTTGATCAACAAGGCATTCGTCGGGGAAATATTGCAGACGAAAAGGTCGCAGTCACCATCGCCATCGAAATCGCCCGGGATTATCGAATACGTTTGATCCATTAAGACCGGTAACCTCTCAGCAGTCTCATCCTGGAAATGCCCGGTCCCGTCGTTAATATTAAGCCGATCCAGTGCCCCTGGAAGCCCTGTGTTCGAGACAACGATATCTAGGTCGCCATCCCCATCCACATCAACAAGCAGAATACGATTGCTCAGATCGCTCCGGTTTGGAAGCCTCTGTGACGATTCGTCAGTGAAGTACTGCTGGCCCATCAACGGTAATGCAACCAAAGACATAAAAAGAAGGAGCATGAAAAACCGGGGCCAGCCGCCGAGCGCCTTTGAAAAATCAGTCTCATACATGATGCAAGTTGAGGCCTGAATACCCCGCCGCTTGGGGCGGGGCATTCAGGTAACGATGAGCCGATTCTGTTTGATGCTCTCTTACGGAAATTGCACGCACCAGGGTCTCGTTTCCCCATCCTCGCCATCCAGCCTGCAGGGCGGCCAGCCTCCCGGCGGAAACGGCGGTTCAGGGTTGAAGACCAGCATCAAGTTCGGCGGGAAACCACCACTCGCAGATTCCCAGAAGTTGATTCCGCATGCATCGTCGATGGGGAAGATGGCCGGCCCGTCCCAGCTGTTTACAAAGATAGCATCGTGGTAACCGGAAGGCATACCTGTGACGGTAATTGTGACCCAGAAGTACCACAGGCCCTTATCGAACGTCATCGGACCCCATTCGATCTCGATGATGTTAGAGTGAAGCTGAGGCACCGGCTTCCCCTCCTCGCACTGAGTGAACGCGAGCCAACCCCAGAGGTCAGTTGGCATGATGGGACAGTTCTCATCGGGACCAGGCAACTTTGCCAGCCAGACGAAGACCATACTTTCCTGCGTACTCCAGCAGTAGTTCTCCCACAGCCAGTCCTCGTAAAATTCGAACTCATCGACCCACCAGCAATCGATGAGAACCGGGCAGAGTCCGCCTTCGAGGTCGAGATCGGAAGCACTCAGTTCACCCTTGTCGATCAAACGGGAGATGTCCTCCTCTGAGACAGGGATGGCACCGAAGTCCTTGATCTCCACTTTAGCGGGATTGTCAACTGTCGGCAGACCGAAGACATTATCGTAAACCTCATCCCCGGTCCCGACCGGATTCTTGTGAGAACCGCCGCATCCCCAGCAGAAAGCGACTGCAAGCAGCAAAACAGTGAGTCTTTTCATGTGAAACCTCCGCTTGAAGTGAAACTCCAGAGAAGCTTTGCCGGCCTTTCCCCCGGTATTTGAAGCTTTTTGTGAGAGACCCGTCCATGGACTTATCGCGCTATGCTTCAAGTCCCTCGGCAGGCACAGAACTCTCCTGGTCGTTGATGTCGCCAACGCCCCGGTAGCGATCCTGAGGGCATGGCCCTGGCTTGAATCCTGTACCTATCTATCAGGGAGAAAAGCCCGGTAGCGTTCCCTGTGTTTAATACTGTTCAGATCGATTTTTTACGAAATTGAAATGCTATTCAGCGAGAATTGCATCGAGGCGTGACATCCGGTCAGTACCGGTCGTCAGCTCTTACCGTTTATCATGTCCCGGCAGGATTGTGAAAACGAAACTGTCCTTAGCGATCTCTCCCCCATCTTCTGCTAGGGCTGTCAACTCACAAGTCAGCGTCATGGGTGGCGCCCATTCCAGCACCGGGATCTTAAGGTTCGGGAGGGTGATTCGGCCATATGGCAGAATTATGAACTCTCGCGGTCCCAGAGCGTGGTATACATAATCTCCACATGCGAGGATATCAACCTTTCCAAGAAATGTTCTATCCTCCCCCGTGAGATTCTGGGCCACTGCCCCGAATCGGAGTGTGTCTCCCACCTCCACCGTACTGTCCATGGGAACGATAGCCTCCCCGTCAATATACCTCCAGTCGAGGAGCATCACATCATCAATGTACCAGCCTTCCCTGGCGGAGCTGCCGTCTGTTCCGAACCTGAACCTGAATCTTGCATTCCCCTCGATTCCCCTCAGGTCGAAACGTAGATAATCCCAGTCGTGACTTCCGGCAATACAAGGCATGCCCGAGGGAAACGGGCCCTCGGAATACGGGTGGATCTGGTACTGATAGCCGCCTACCGGTTCGATCAAGTTCCACTGACCTCCGTTTAGCCTCATTTCGATTATAGCTCCGTCCCATGAGAGATATTCGTTGTAGACCTCCACATCCATCCAGTGCCAGAGGATCAGTTCCCTGTTGCCATCGAGTTCCACTGTGGGGGTCTCTAGAGCCGCATCGAGATAATCACCATAGCTCCCCTCCCCCCAGGCTCCGCATTTCCAGCTCAGGGAACCCGTGGGTGTGTGATTCCTGGATTCACTGTTGTGCCACTCGTCTCCGTAACCCGGCGTGACGGCATAGTGGGACCATCCCTGATAATCACCTTCGAAATCGTCGAAGAAGCCATCTGAGAGTTCAACGTCAAAACGAATCGTTTCGTCCTCGACGATATCCACCGCTTTGCGGAAGGACTCGTACCCATTCGCCTTCACACCAACGACAAAATAGGTATCTGCGGGAAGGTAGTCGAAACGGTAATAACCCTGCTCATCCGTAACCACCGTCCGGAGAGGTGTTCCCTGAATCGATACATAGGCATCTTCTATGCCCTGTGAAGACAGATCGAACACATTCCCCTCGAGGGATCCTGATGGTACTCTCTCGAGCGGGAAATCGAGAGCGTAGGTGGTGTCTTCGTCGAGTATGACCTCCTCCTCGATCGGCTCATAGCCGAATACATTCGCTTCGAGTGTGTAAGTATGACCACCAACGAGGCTCAGAGAGTAAAAGCCTCCCTTGTCCGATTCGACCTCAATGGGTGTATCCACAACAAGAACTTTGCCCCTTAGGAACTCCCCCGTCTCTGAATCTGTGAGATGGCCTTCCACAATACTGAAGTTACCAAGGAGCTTCGCCGCTTCCAGGACGTCTATTCGTCCCATGCCATAATCATTGTCCTCTCCCGCCGGTCCAAGATCGACCGCACTCAGAAGTAGTGCCTCTTTTATCTCGTCAGATGAGGCGTCCGGAGCGAGCTGTCTGAGGAGCAATACCGCACCGGAGACATGCGGACAGGCCATCGAAGTTCCACTGAGTGTGATGTAACCGCCCCCGACAAAAGCCGACCGTACATAGGACCCTTGAGCAACGACTTCGGGCTTGAAGGTGAGGCTGTCACAGGATGAGGGACCCCTTGAGGAATAGGGAGCAATGTTGATCTGATCCTCGAGCAGTGCTCCCACCGAAAACGCATTCACATCGCTGGTGTTTCTGTCCGCCGGAGTTCGGAGCGTCATGGGTCCTCGTTCCCCCTCGTTGCCGGCACCGAAAATGATTACCACCCCGGCGGCCTCGGCACCATCAATCGCATCCCAGAAAGTCTCGTCACAGGGTTGCACGTCATGAAAGATCGGGCTTATTCCCCATGAATTATTCGCAACATCCGGTACATCATCAACTGTCTCGGGATCACCGTCCGGATCGGCGACCCACTGAAGTGCGGCAAGCGCATCCTCTATGGTTGTTTCGATATCAATCCTGTCTATCACCGCGGCCGCGATCCATTTCGCCTCGGGAGCGACTCCTATGCTGTCACCCATCACCGGATCAATTCCCACCATTGTGCCCATGGTGTGGGTACCGTGGAACCTGGAATCGAAGGGAAAATCCGTCTCAGTCACGGGATCGAACCAGGCCTCATCAGGAGAGACCCCTTCGTCCAGACCCCTCCACCTGGATGCGAGGGCAACGTGGTTTCCATCGACACCTGTGTCGAGGTTACACGCCAGCCTTCCCCAACCCGTCACGCCCTGTGCCCACAGAAGATGAGCATTGATGGCACGGATGCCGGGTTCTATTTCTCCCCTGCTTGTGGTGACAGCTTGACCTGTCTCCACTGGTTCGATCAGGAATAGCCTCTCGTCCGGGTATATGTTCTCCACATCGAATCGGTCCTCGAGCTCGAAAAGTACCGCGGGTTCGCATTCGACCACAACGGAGTTCGAGATCCAGAACCCCTTGAAACCATCGACCCTCCCACGTTCCATCTCCGTTTTCAGGTAAGCAAGTACCGGTGCCTGAGTTGAGAGTGCTTTCCATTTTAAACGCCGAACGACAGTCTCGTGCCATGATCTTCGGTCAGCCCTCGCCGCAGCGAGCGAATCCTCGAGGGCCTCCAGATCGATCCTCTCTGACAGGTGCGCGATTGCACTGACCCGCTCGCGGGGCGGAAGTTGCGAAAGCAACGCGCGAAATCCTGGCTGGATCTGACCGCCAGAGAGCGGAGCCGTGAAAAAGAACAATACAATTAAGAAACCGAATGTGATTTTTATGCGCATATATGAATAGAACCTTTCACGCGGAGAAAATGGTGGAAAATCCCTAAATCTTAGATTTTACTTTCTTTTATATATAATTTTACCACAAATCGAAAAGTAAGTCAATTCAGAGGGCCGATTGTCACTCCCCTTAAAAATATCTCACATTGCACTATTGCTGGCACATTCCTGCAGGCGGTATAATCCAATCAGCAATCCGCTGACTTACAAATGACAATCGACTACGGCCTGTCCAAGGAGTTCGATCGGGGAAATCTGTGCGGATGATAGATTCTCTCTTGTCTCCATTGACAAATCGGCTCGGTCAGAATAGAATGATTTATGCTTTCACGTTGAGATGGTACTACCCCTGCTGATCACTCCCGGCGATGCGGCAGATGAAGGCTGATCGTTGCCCCGGTCTGGAGGATGGACTTTAGTATGAAAAAGAGACGGCTAACAGTAATCTTCGTGGAATTTCTGCTAATCACCGGGGCCTTAACTGAAAGTTCTCCATATAACGGAATGCCTCCGGATTTGCCGCAGACCCCGGACACAAAACACGTACTAACACTCGATAGAATCTTTTTAAAGGATCCACCGCTCGATGGTCTCGGACTTAAAGAGATCCACTGGAGTGAAGACGGCAGCAAGGTGGGAAGCTTGCGTCCAAGCGCGGAGAACCGCGATGTGCTTGAGCTATGGGTATACGATGCAGTCTCAGGGCGGTCTGTGCTGCTCGTCCGCGCGACGGACATCTTAGCGCACGATAGCCTGAAGCTCAGTGATGAGATGATACAGGTGCTCGAACGCAAGCGGATCAGCCAGCGTGGAATCACGAGCTACCACTGGTCACCCGATGGACGCTCGATCCTCTTCCCGCTTGGAGGGGGCCTCTATGTCTATAACCTGGAGACAGCCAGACCGATTCTTCTCGATGATGGTGATAAGGGTCCGATTCTCGATCCCCGATTCTCGCCCGATGGGAGGTCGGTCTCCTTCGTCCGGCAGGGAGAGCTCTGGATCATCCCCAGCGAGGGAGGAACGCCGCGCAGGGTCACACAGGGTTCAACAGAGACCCTAACGCATGGGTTAGCCGAATTCGTCGCACAGGAGGAGATGGGTCGGTACAGAGGTTACTGGTGGAGTCCGGACGCCAGACGAATCGCTTACCTCGAGGTGGATGAATCTGATGTGCAGGTCTTGAAACGGGCCAGCTACCGATCGAGCGGCGCCTCCGTATCCGAACAGAGATATCCCGGTGCCGGTAAAGCAAATGCGAAGGTTCGAGTCGGTATTCTAGATCTCAGCTCCATGGAGACAGTCTGGTTGGATCTCGGGAATGATGTGGAATACATCGCACGGGTGGACTGGGAACCCGGAGGCCGGTTTCTGGCAATACAGGTTCAACCCAGGGATCAACGCTGGTTGAGGCTCATGTTTGCAGATCCCATAAAGGCGGAAACACGCACGATCCTAGTTGATAAGGCCGAGAGCTTCGTCAACCTGCATGATGACCTGACCTTCCTCGACGGCGGGGGCTTCCTCTGGTCATCCGAAAGAAGCGGCATTCGCCAGCTTTACCTCTATGACGCATCCGGCAACCTCCTGCGGAAGCTCACCGATGATGAGCAGCCAGTGCTCGGAGTCGAAGCCGTGGATGAGGAGGCGAGAAAAGTTTATTACTCCGCTGTGACCAATAGAAGCCTCGAGAGGCACTTGTTCAGCGTATCCCTCGAAGGAGGGGAGCCGAAGAGGCTTACACAAGAAGCCGGCTGGCATAGGGTGACTGTGTCTGAGAAAGGCCGGCACTACGTGGACTGCTATTCATCGATACTAGCCCCTTCAAGAGTAACACTGCATGATGCGACAGGCAAAAAGATTGCTGTGCTGGATGAGAATCCCACACCGGAGCTGGACTTATGCCTGCTCTCGAAACCGGAATTCATTGAGATTACCTCGGCCGATGGAGCCACACAACTTAACGCAATCATGATGAAACCTCCGGACTTCGATCCCTCAGTTCGATATCCGGTGCTAATATACGGTTACGGTGGTCCTCACGGCCACGTCGTGGCCGACAGATGGAGCCGGTCCATGCTCTGGAACCAGTTCCTCACCCAGCACGGATACATCGTATTCAGCATAGATCCGCGCGGTGCCAATTACAGGGGGAAGAAATTCGAAGACGAAATATACAGGCGCTTAGGTATAGTGGAGGTGGAGGACCACGTCGCCGCCGTCGATTACCTCAGAAGCCTCCCCTATGTGGACAGTAGGCGTATCGGGATATGGGGTTGGAGCTATGGAGGCACACTGACGCTAATGTTGCTCCTTGGGACGGAGGGCTATTTCCGATGCGGCATCGCTGTTGCACCTGTCACCGACTGGCACTGGTACGACACTCACTACACGGAACGATACCTTGGCCTTCCGGATGAATCTCCCGATGTTTACTCACAGGCGGCTCCCATCGAGCAGGATCCTGCAGGCCTAACAGAAGATCTCCTCCTCATCCACGGTATGGCAGACGACAACGTCTTTTTGCGCCACAGCCTCGCCTTCGCACAGAAGCTTCAGCAGTCTGGTGTGCAGTTCGACCTCATGTTCTATCCGGGCAAGACCCACTCCATCGCAGGCAAAAGGACACGCCGGCACCTCTACGGGCTTATGTTCGAGTTTCTCGAAACTCATTTGAAAACCGGATAAGACAGAAGCGGGGATGTGAACCAGCTCCAGAGCGTTCCATGGTTGTAGGCGCCGTTTCGCTCTGACTGACTTACGCCGTAATGGTGGCGACAGGCGGGATTCATCGGGTGAGAGGCTGCTCAGGCCAAACGTGGTGTATGGTTTCTCTTCGACGAGCCGTATGTAAAGGAATTCACCATGCGGGTACTTGTAAAGCATCTTCATGCGTGGAGCTTTTTGACTTTCGGTGAGAGAGCTTCCCTTGAGATTGACTCGGGCTGGAAAGTGAGGTATAATAAGAACAATGCGAAAACTGAATTATTTCAGATGATGCTTATTCTACCTATAATATTAACGCTTAGTGTTTCTGGAACAAATGCAATTTCACTGGCAAATCACGACGGCGATCCTCCTCGAACAGGACAGGTATACTCCGATCATAGAGACCGGTCATCACAAAGCTATGAAACTGAGAATGTTATTATACTGGTGATCGATGGAGTCAGAAATGAGGAAGCTTTCGAAGAAGCTTCGCACCAGTACATACCTCATATCTGGAACGACATGAGACCCCAGGGAACAATATACACCGAATTCTACACGACAACGTGGACTTTTACAACGTCAGGGCATCTCAGTATCGTCACAGGAACCAGATCAGATGTCCCTCTAAGCAGCGGAAGTACATCCGGAAACGCAAGGGAGCACCGGCCGACGATCTTCGAAGCATACAGGAAGACGTTCGAGCTTCCTCAAAGCGAAACATGGATCGTTTCAGGTAAAAGCCAATTGAGCACCTGCGACTATTCCTTGCATCCCTCATGGGGCGTTGATTACGGTTCCAATATAGAATTCCACGGGGGATGGAGTGACATCGAAATAATGCAGCTGTTTTACAGCATAGCAGCTTCCGATCACCCGTCTCTGGCGCTCATAAACCTGAAAGACGTGGACTACATGGGTCATAATGGCACCTTCGATGATTATGTGAACGCTATCATGAGGGCGGATTCTCTAGCATACGACTTGTGGGAGAAGATTCAATCCGATTCAGTTTACGAGGAGAAGACGCTCCTCATAGTAACGACTGATCATGGGAGAAACCCCAACACCGTGACCAAGCACGGCGGTCCGGATCACTCGAATCGTCACGTGTTGTTCCTGGCTCTCGGCCCGGACATCAAAGAGGGGGTTGAGGTCACCGCACGTGGAGATCTCATGGATATTGCCTCGACGGTGGCAGAGCTTCTTGGATTTGACATGCCATACTCCGAAGGAAGAATCTTGCATGAAATGCTCGATTCATACAATGACAGTTCTGCTGACATCGAGCTTTCAAACCCATCTGATGCTGAAGTCAGACTCAGCAACTCCGCTGGAGCATCAACTTTCCCTTCCATAGATGCCAGTTCCGAAGGAGTGCATGTTGTCTGGTCTGAGAGAGACGTTACGAGTGATGAAGAGCATCGCTTTATAGTTTACAGAAACAGTACTGACTCTGGGAACACATGGAGTGATCCGGATACCATCATCGATGGCTTTACTTACTACAAGGTCGGTTTTCTCACGGGCAAGAGAGGCGAGGCGGTTATATGGGATGGAGAAAACTCTTTCTTATTCGAAGACGCCGCTTCGATGGTGCATGATGGAACGCCCCTTTATGCAAATGTGAAAAGTGGGGCTGACAGCAGTCTCATTATCGGGGTGAATGGATACTCGATCCTCTCAAGACTTGTAAAGACCAAGCTCCTCTGGGGAGTAATAATTCTTGAGAAAGCCAACGGAGGTGAATGGGTGGAAAGCGGATTTGATAATATGGGGCAAATCGTGTCAAAGGCACCTGAAATCTCAATTGCCGATGCGGACACATGGATTACATGGACCTCCGCTACAGGAAACATTTTTATCGGAAGCCTTTCGGGCGACAGGTCACTTCTTCGGCCAAGTTTCCTGTACCCGGATCTTCGTGGCTTCGGATATTATTACAGGGCACCGACGGCAGCATTCAAGAATGGTTTCATACACAATGTCTTTGAATTGATCTCAAACCGTGAAGGATACATCTTTTCTTCCAAACTATCTGTTCCCAGACTTCAAATAAAAGACATAGCACTCCTCGACAACCAGACATCACCTTCTATTGACCCAAAAATAGTTGCCTCCCAGGACATGCTCTTCATAATCTGGTCGGATTACGATGAAAATATGTGGCAGGTGAAGCTACGTAAAAGCTATGATAACGGTGATTCATTCGATGAGGCTCAGCAACTCTCTTACAGCAGTGAAGGCGCCTGGCATCCCGATATCGCGGTGAATGGTAGCAACGTTGTGGCCGTATGGGAAGATTATCGGGATGGGAATGGGGAGATATACTTGATGGCCAGTTCAGATGGTGGGGAAACATGGGGCACCGAAACGAGGCTCACCGACACAGTTTCATTCTCAGCATATCCGAGGGTAACTTGTTACGATGGTACCTTCTATATCCTGTGGCAGGACTATACCGACGGTAACTGGGAGATTTACTTCGAGGCTCTGGATTCCTTCCAGGATCAACAGGGGCAGCTACATTATGACCGATCCAAATTACCGTAATAGCAGCTTGCCACAACGTAAATTCTCATGGAGGCAGACGATGATGTTTCACCTTTCCAGGTTCAGCCTTGCATTGTCGAGCGCTCTTCTTCTGTCAGGTTGTGCAACGACTCATGAGCTTTCGTACGTATCTATTTCTGAAGGGTTGCCAAGCGGGGGGCAATGGAAATGCAATCCGGCTTTCGGGGATATAAATGGAGATGGCCTTCTGGATCTCGCCGTGATTTCCCGCAAAGGCAATGGAGCCCGCGTATGGATCAATGGTGATAACGGTGTCTGGACTGATGCATCGGCCGGTTTGCACATGGATGCCTCGGCCGGAGGGGGTGTTGATTTTGGCGATATCAACAATGACGGCCACCTGGATCTGGCCGTAGCCGATCACAGCAGAGGGATATTTGCATACCTGGGCAACGGCGAAGGCGAATGGACTCCGGCATCCGAGGGCTTGACCGAAATGCAGGCAGATGACGTTGCTCTGGGCGATATTGACCAGGATGGTAACCTTGATTTCTGCGCCGGTTCCTCGATAGGCGAAGGGATTGGCATCTTCCTGGGAAATGGGAGAGGGGCTTGGGAAGAAGCCACCGAGCTTGGATTTCCAGATACTGGAAGCTGCCATGAGATTGCTCTAAAAGATCTAAATCACGATGGGGTTCTGGACCTTGTTGCGACCATGATGGAGAAACCGAAGGTTTGGCTCAGCGACGGCGAAGGAAAGTGGGAAGAATCCTCTCAGGGGATACCTTACCCTCCATACGAAGGCCAATACTGGGGTCTGGCCTTAGGAGATGTAAACGGGGACGGCCATCAGGATCTGGCCCTGGCGAGAATCACGGGCAGTCCTGAGCTATACCTGGGAGACGGGAAAGGTGCGTGGCAACCTTCCTCGAATGGACTTGCAGTTATACAGTCAACATGGGGGATCGCTCTCGGTGATTTGGATAAAGACGGCAATACGGATTTGATCGCTTCAGGCAAGAAGGATAGGAAGGATCGCGGAAACGCATATGGCATCTTCTTTTTCCGAGGCAATGGGGTCGGCAACTGGAAATACATCGCCGATTCGGGTTTGCCTCAAGATGGTCTTTACCAGAGTTGGGGCCTGGCCCTTGCGGACCTTGATGGTGACGGAATCCTGGAAATCGGCGGATGCTTTGGAATCAGCCACTCGGAGAGACCTCCTTCTTTCTTAGACCCTACCGGAGAAATGAGGGATGCGTTTAAAGGGAGAGAATGGGGGCCGGGGGGCAGTGTCAGGGTCTGGAAAATGGAGCTGGCAGAATGAGAGATGCCCAATCTTAAATAAAATGCCCCTCCCCGTGTTAAGCACCGGGAGGGGCAATCTCGTGTTTCTAGATTCACTGAAGGATCCCCGACATCATCGCGTCAGGTTCGGATCCTTTGGAGCTTCCTCAGACACCGGAGGCAGATACACAGTTGCCGGTACTCCGGTATTGGGATGCTGCCATACATTTCCGCCCCAGGCATGCGTCGGACCAAAGGTCTGGTAGAAAATCGCCCAGACAGGGTTATTGCTGACCGAGGCAAAGTGCCACTTCGGGGTGAAGATCTCATCGTAGTGCAACTGCAGGTCATCCGTCAGGTCATACTGCTCAAACTGGTAGAAGTCAAGGTGCCTGGACGAATAAATCTCATTCTGATTCCATACATCCAGATTTATGTCAAATTCCGGCTGAATAGAATTGATGAAATCAATGTCCAGACTGCAAACGACCCATTTCCCGTCCATGGTGGCAGGGAAATCCTCTGCAAAACCTTCGACCATTACCTGACTCGTGGCCATGGTGTATTCAGCTCCATCGAGGTAGAGCGTCCTGTCTCCGACGACGTTTATCCCCTGATGAGGGATAGGATTGTACTGAAATGAGCTACGATTGTCATAGACAAGTGCATCGCCCTTGAGGTAGTTCCACTCGATTTCAAGTCTTTCCTTGTCGTTGTCGATCGCCCAGACGAACATGAAACCTTTACGATCGTCGAAGCTCTGAATCTGGGTCAGAATCCCATCGACGTCCGTCCTGTTGTAAGGCTGGCTAGTGTCCCACCAGAACGGCTCCTTCTGGGTCAAGTGGATAAGGAAGTCCTTCTTTTCGAAATCGTAGGGATCACCAGGCAAATGGACTATCATGAAACCCTGCAGCCAGACATCCGTATTGGCCCGATTGGTAATCTCCACGATCGTGGTGTAGTTGATGTTGTCGATGAGGGGATAGACAAGAATGCTCCCCTGCTCTTTTATGTTGTTAACCTGGCCAGTCACCTGTGATGCTGTAACAGAAAGACTGACAGTGAAAAAAAACGCTGCAAAAGCTACATTTCTCAACATGAGTGTGTCCTCCCTCTTAAAAAAGTGTAATACAAATCCTCCCCGCAGCATTTTCCTCCGCTTCCTGTGTCGGGATAGTAGCTACGGATAACAATCCTGCCTTTAATTTAGTTTTCGGATATCACCTCCTTCCAAAACATGCCCTTTCAGGCTAAGTGCTGCGTTTCACAAATACGGTGACGTATCTTGGAAGTGAAACGCAGCA
>JBHIFB010000084.1:0-13405 GCA_046760905.1 Candidatus Glassiibacteriota bacterium
TCTCGAGATACTTGGATACGGTGTGACGGGTGAGGCTCAGCATTTCGGCAAGCTCCTCCGCCTGGAGACCTGCCGGAGATGCCTTGAGATTGGTGAGGATACGGCCCTGAATGTCCTTTTCAGGCATTTTTTAGATCCATTTATGGTATCCAATATTGGTTACCATAATAATAACAAAATACGCCCTCCCTGTCAAGGAATTTCACCGTGAGGATTTTCCCTTCGTCAGGGACTATTCAATCGTCACCTGGTAACAATCATGCACCTCGTTGGCCTCGGCACAGATGTATGCCGTCATGGGAGGCACTCCCCAGGGTACCTGTGCGTAGCGAATGAGAGGACCGTACATCGTGTCTGCCGGCATGTTGAAGTTGAAGGGGCCAAATAAATTCAATCGCCACAGGGCATTGTTGCTTGCGTAGACAGCCGCCGAGGTTTGAACCGGATAAGGTGAGTGGTTGATGAGATAGACACCGTAGTAGATGTAATCTCCCGGATGGAACACCGTCCCGTTATACGGATAAATTCCTATCTGGAGCGGATAAGGCGTTACGAAGTCAACGCGGTCGAAGAAGACCGCCTGAGTTTCCGTCCTTGTGTCTATCCAGGCGATCCCGGCTCCCCCTGAAGCCCAGTCAACGGCAACAGGGCGCTGGTAATCGTTGTAGGCATAGGGAACATCGTTCACAGCCTCGGGAGCAGACCATGACCAGGGGGTGCTCTGAGCCGCGTGGGAATACATGGAGTTAAAAGTATCCACCCAGTCGTTGAATCTGTATGTCGCGTGGAAATCTCCGTAGGAAGGATCAATGGTTATATCAGGCCACCCTTCGTTATTCTCCGATGTGCAGGCAAGGCAGTTGTTGCCGTTCCAGTTCACCCCGCCGTCAGTGCTGTAAGCATAGTAGACATCCTCGTTCACCCCTATTTCATAGTCTTCGTAGGCGACCACGACGGTCCCCGTAGATTGGGAGGCAGCAACTCTCGGATAGATGCATGCATTCGTCGAGACAGTGGTAAGGTTCTGATACGGTTCCCAGCTGAATCCGAGATCTGTGCTTCGCCTAACCCTCACCTCCCACTCGCCGGTATAGTGTAAGCTGTCGGAAGCCAGGTACAGATTATAATTACCGAATGAGATATCGGGGTATTGAATGTAGGCCCCATCACGCTGA
Organism: Candidatus Glassiibacteriota bacterium; assembly: GCA_046760905.1. Taxonomy (GTDB): domain Bacteria; phylum Gemmatimonadota; class CAZMKB01; order CAZMKB01; family CAZMKB01; genus JBHIFB01. Next base: position 1,176 of record JBHIFB010000084.1, read on the forward strand.
AGAATGTGATAAAGCACCCATGTCTCGGCATCGTCGACTGAACGTGCGGCCTTCACATTGAAGGTAGAACCGTCGTAGGAAGAGTACGTCACATAGAGCCAGGGGTTACCGGGATAGCAGATGTTGTCTGTGGTGATGCGGGGGTGGTGGACTCCGTTTGAGTTGGCTTCGACATTGTAATAATCGATGGCACCCGTACCTAGGTCGATCCTCGCCACCTGGATCTGATTGGCATATTCGTAAATGATATAGAGGTAATCCTCATCAACCTCTGGAACCGCAAGTGCAGGTGTCATGATTTTGTAATCACCACCTGTAAAGCCGGCATAGTGCCACCAGCTGTTTCCCCCGTCAGATGAACGGAAGACATTAATAGTTGTACTCGGAGAATAGTACTCGACCACGAGGAAATATTCTGTTGCAGAGCTCACCATGTCACTGTAGAATTCATACTCCTCCATGTCAGAGACCAAGATATCGTTACCGGAGAGGAGACTCCCTACTCCACTCTGTTCATTCACGATTCTCGCTTCAGGGTGAATGATCTGCTGTTCGCTGCTCATAACGACTCCGGCCGACAGACCGATCATGACCAGAACAAAAAAACATTTTCGACTGATGAGATTCATGGTACCAGCCTCCCTTCTTGTGAGGGTGATCGTATTGTATAAGGTTATCGGTTCAACGGTCATCAGGGCAAAAACTGTCTTTAAACAAAGGTAGTGTATTTTCAAATGCAGAATGGAAGTTACCGGGTAACCTCCGCGTATGACAGTTGTGTCGAACAAAAGTGTGCTGCCCTGAAAACCACGCACCAGGATTCATTGTACCATAATATCTTTCAATTGTCAATACGACAACGTGGTGATCGAATCTCTGAGATAAGATTCCGGCACAGAGAAGAACTTCTTGATGTGCAGAATATCAAAAATACCGATTCGAAGGGTGTTCACTTTTAATTTTTAGCTAACAGAAGACAAAGTGGTGATCCCACTTTAAAAGCCATCTCAGGGAATGCCCACCAGCCGAATTCCCATTCTTGAATATACTGATCCTTCGGCGGGAAGAACAGATCACAAGGAGGGAGAGACGGGAGAACCTCACACCGCATTGCCGGTGAGGAGTTTGTCGATCATGCACGAAGACATCATCGAAACCATTCGTGTCGTCATCAGAGTCCGAACATCTCGAGCTCTTTTGCAATGTTCAAGCCCGCTTCCTCAAGCCGGGTTCTTGCTCCACTTCCTGGAACCAGAACCGGATTAGTGTGATTCATATGAATGAACCGTACCTTGGCCCTTTCGGATTCAGGAAGCGTCTCGAAACGCTTAATACTCTCGGTTATGAATGGATGAGGGATGTCTGTCATATTCCGGTCAGGTATTTCCCTATAATCGTAGAATGTACCATCCAGGTAGGCGACAGAGACCTGGGAAATCATGTGCGTGATAGAAAGCTGCCACTTCTCCCAGTCGTCTATATCGGGCAGAAACAGTGCGGATTTATCGGGGCCATCGATACGATAGCAAGCGGTTTCAGTGTACTCATCGCGGTGGGGTACTAGAAGAGCAGTGATTGTAAGGCGATCGGTTAATCGGACAGGGATCCCATCCTGGATTCGCCTGAGAGAGATGTTCCCCAAACGTACGAGTTGATCCCAGGGACCATTTCGGTTTAGGAATTCAAACATACGAGGCAATACGTAGACAGGAATGCCCTTTGTTCCCATTACCTCTCTTCCAAGATGCATGAGTCCTGTGTAATGACCTGCGTGCGCATGGGTCAGGAATATACCTGCAATCCCGGGAGAATCCGGTACAGGAAAGACCTGATCCAGGGCATTCAGCTGCTCTTTGAAGTCTGGCGTGGCATCAATGATCCAGCGCTGTGAGGTGCCTGGATCGATGATCGCGATACAGGAAACATGGCGCCGCCGCGAAGGATCCTCCCAAAGAGGCGCGCAGCAGATCTTCTTGCATGCAGCCTGTGGATAGCCACCGTCCTGAGCGGTGCCAAGGACAACCAAGAACGGATTATCCCGGGGAGGATCAGATGCCGTTTCAGCTCGAGAGGATCGGACAAAGCTGACCGATGATATTGCCCCGCAAAGAATTACAAAAGCGGTTGCGATAGAGCACAGGAAATGCTGATACCTGTTAATTTCCATAGCGTAAACTTATTACGATATCTCAACGAATAACAGTAAAAGCCTGTCCGAGGGTGCCCACCCATTCTCCATGGACCCGGACTCTGAGGACTCCACCTTTATTTCGATTATATCCTGCCTCATGCAAATTGTCAACCGAACCATACTAGTTTTCCCAACCTAATTTTCACCTCACACACTTGTGAAAGTATCATGCAGGCAATCTGTGGCGGTTTCAGCCTTCAATTGCGTTGTCAATGCTCACATTTGAGACTTTTTCAACAGTCTCCCAAGAGACTGCTGAAAAAGTATCGACGCCAGCATCAGGTCATTTCTTTCAATTCCCACCTTAGCAACCGGAGAAAAACTTTCTGTTTTATTATCGCTTTACTCTTGTCAAAGGAGATCCGGTGTTTCTTCCTATAGCGGTTTCCTTATAACCCTGCCGGAAATCTTCCTCTTATACCACCCTCTTGTAAAAGACACTTTTTCAACAACCTCTAAAAGATTCTTTGACAGCATATCGCACAACTTGAATTAGCCTTCCGTGTATAGATTACAGAAATCGATAATAATTCGTCTACTTGATGAGATTTCTATATATTGAATTTCGATAATAATTTATCAATATTCAATAATATTTTCTTGACAAACAATAAGAAAGGAAGAACAGGAACGGACGATATGATGCAGATACGCTTGCGGAGAAGACCACGAACCGATGGAGATCTTTTAGAATATTCTCCAGAAAGCGAAGAGAATCAGACCTGAAAATAAATTCATTACTTACAGCTGGTATGGAAGTTTTTTGTGGAATGAATTCTGACACAAAAGAATCGCTCGATCTGTCTTTTTGAAATCTTTGTGATGACAACTGTTACCAGAATGAATTCTGGCGGGAGTATTAAACATTTGCTATATTTTATCGCATATAATAGAGAAAATCTCTCGGCGAGAAGTCTGGATCATGCATGTGACAGCCCAGCGTGATGAGTTCTTCGCAGATCAGACGTCAGGCCCGGAACCGGCCGTGGTGATTCTGTATGAGTGATTTTTTCAGAGTGCTCAATCGTGTCTCCGCCCTTCCACTTTTTGCCATGCTCTTCAACGTAGTGTTCCAATCGAGTGCTCCCGCTCAGACAACGGGGAGATTGACAGGCCGGGTGGTTGACCAAGGGACGGGAGAGCCTCTCGAAGGGGCACTTCTGATTGTTGAAGGCTACCCGTGGGGAGCCTACACCGACGACAATGGAGAATACCGGATCTTTGGTCTCACACCCGGTACATACGACATCAAGGTCTCACTCATCGGCTACGCAGAAACGACGGTCCGCGGAGTCCGGGTAAGATCCGGCCTTGACAACGTTCAGGATGTGGAGCTTGTTGCCTCTCCCATTAAACTGGAGGGAGTGGTTGTCGAGGCCTCGAGGGTCCCGATACTGCAACCGGATGTCACTGAGACTCGGCAAACGGTCTCGGAGGAAGAAATAAAGGAGTTGCCGGTGGAGGATCTTGAGGAGATCATAGAGCTTCAGGCGGGGGTGATCAACGGCACAATCAGAGGCGGGAGGATAGGCCAGGAGATATACGTGATCGATGGCGTCACGGTGAAGAACTTCCTCGAAGGCAGCCAGGAGGGTCTGGGCGTTGACATGGGTGTTCTATCCATTCAGGAGCTGTCTGTAGTAACGAACGGTTTCAGCGCGGAGTACGGACAGGCTCTCTCAGGAGTCATTAACCTGGTTACTAAAGAGGGAGGCAGGGCACATGAAGGTGCACTTCGCCTAACCTCCGACGCGCCTCTACCCGATGACCAGGAGCTCGGATACAACAGGCTTGAACTGTCAGTCGGTGGTCCGCTGGACCGCAACGATAGACTCAGATACTTCTTCTCGGTGGATGGAAAAGGTCTCATGGACGCAGATCCTGTCTCCGTGGACCTCGAACTGACAGATGGCAGAACCCTCAACAGGCTTCCCCACAACGAGGGCGACAACCTCAACATGTTCGGGAAGGTCTCATACTGGGCCACGAAAAACATCAAACTGTCATGGAGCCTTCTCTCATCCAGGGATCAGCGGAGGTTTTTTGATCCGCACTACAAGTATAACCTCGAGAACACGCTCAGCCAGAGGAGCAAGGGAAACCTGTTCAACTTCTCACTGAACAGGACAACCAGCTCCTCGTCCTCCAGGGTGAGTACACTGGATGCGAGGCTGAGCCTCTACCGGAGCGACAGGTATCTTGGAGTCCTGGAGGAAGGGTTTTTCGATAACAAAAGCGACGTCTTCGGATTCTCGCTGTCAACATACAGGTTCAGGGGGGAGGATTTTGTCTCCATGGATCCACTGGATCAACTCGAGGCAGGCGGTGCCGTTCCAGGTTACGAGGTGCCTATCGCCACTGGTGACAATGCCTGGGGAGTACAGGACACCAGCATTTTCGTCGATGAGGGTCAGAATCCCCTCATCGTGAGAACGCTGTATGAGTTTGCAGATATAGGGGTGGACTGGGACAACAGGTTCGAGAAGGACTTCGCCCTCAAAACGGGGGCAGAACTCAAGTTGAACCACACCCAGGCTTACCAACGGCTCAATGCCTACCAGCCAGGGGGGGTTCCCAACTTCATCGAGTTTTACCCTGTGATAGGTGCGTCATATGTCCAGGGACAGATTACAGCACCGGGCCTGGTCCTCGACATGGGGCTCAGGTTCGACATGTTCCTGCCCCGGATCGATTACCCTGAGAACTTCTCCCTGCCCGCTCTTGGGATAAGATCGTCTGAGAACAAATTCGCCCTGAATCCCCGGCTGGGGACCTCCGTTATGCTCGGGGAGAAAGACCTCCTGCGTGTAAACTACGGTGTATTCCGGCAGACACCCGATTTCCAGTACCTCTTCGATATTGCCTTTTCCGATCCTTTCAGGCTCGGAAAACGCAGAAGGGGTAATCCGGAGCTTCAATTCGAGAAGACGACCCAGTACGAGTTCGCCTATTCCAGAGCCATCACCGATGATTTCGCCGTCACCGCTGGAGTTTACATCAAGCAACTGAAGAACCTGGTAGCCTCCCGTGCCTCCAACTTCCTCGAGCCACAGAACGCGAGATTCTTCAACGACGATTTCGGCAGCGTCAGGGGATTGGAACTCATCGCGAGGAAACGAATGGGTTCCAGGCTGGGTTTTACAATAAGCTACACGTACCAGGAAGCGAGGGGCATGGTCTCTGACGCCTTCGACCTGTTTAACAATATAATCTTCGACCCACAATCCCAGTATATCGTGGACCTCGGCACGAAGGAACTTCCTCTCGATTTCGACCAGCGGCACACCGGAAACGTTTCCGTAGAGGCGGTGGTGCCCCAGTCCTGGGGAGAATCGATACTGCCGCTGGCTCCTTTCTCCGGGTTCCGCATCTTCTCCACACTGGAATACGGAAGTGGGCTTCCGTACACGAAGATGAAAATAGACTCAACCGAGATCGCCGGTGTGATAAACGAAACACTCATACCGACACAGGAACCGAATTCATCCAGGCTCGATCCCACGATCGAATGGAACATGAGGATAAGCCGCGGGTTCAGCCTGGGAGGGACGGACTACACGCTTTTCGTCGATGTGAGAAATCTGCTGGGAAGGAAAAACGTTCTCTACTACGACCCCTGGACGAATCCACCGTGGAATTCACCCGGGAGGCTCAGAATACTCGCCCGGGAAGCGACGGAAGACGCTGTAACGGTACCGGCCGAATCTGAAGACTTCAACCCTCAAGCAGATCTCAACGGAGACATGCTGTTGACCCGCCAGGAGCAGGAGGAGGCTTACTATAAGGCCCTCGTCGACAGGTGGGAAGAGGTACTACCGTTCGGTGAACCAAGACAGGTACGATTCGGGGTTGATGTGAGGTTTTGAGCAAATGAAGAGAAAAGGACGCGTTGTTTTGCTCATGCTGTGTCTCATCCCGCTTTCATGCGGCGACACTTTCCTAATACAGGGAGACAGCCCGGGCGTGATCAGCACGGTTGCGGGAGGGGCCGTGGAAGTGGCTCAAACCGGGGCTTCGGCTCTCGAAGTAACAATCGTACTGCCGGGCCAGGTGATTGCAGGCGATGATGGGGATTTCTACATTCTGGAGACCGGCTTCAACAGGTTACTCTATGTCGATTCGGGAGGGAAGCTGACGAGAATCGCGGGCAACACCACATCGGGATTCAGCGGCGATGGCGGGGATGCGCTCGATGCCCTACTCGCGTCACCTCTCGGTTTCGATATAGATAGCGATGGGAACATTTACATTGCAGATACCGGTAACCACCGCGTGAGAATGATCGACACCTCCGGGAAAATCAGGACTATTGCGGGCACTGATGTGCCGGGATTCTACGGTGATGGCCTGGCTGCAGAAGAAGCGGGGCTCTTCAAACCAACCGACGTTGTGGCAGGTCCCAAAGGCATGATTTACATCTCGGATTTCGGAAACAACCGGATAAGGATGATAGACACTGATGGAATAATCCAGACAATCTGCGGCACCGGTGATTACAGCTTTAACGGCAATGCGATACCCGCAGTGGAAGCAAACCTCTCACAACCGAGCGGGCTGGACATAGATTCCCAGGGTAACCTGTACATCGCTGTGACTGGATACCACCGGGTCAGGATGATAGACACCTCGGGTGAGATATTCACCTTGGCCGGTTCAGGATCGCCGGGATTTGGCGGGGACGGTGAGCAAGCCATCTCCGCTCAACTGAACGAACCGGTTGATGTATTTGTGATGGATGATGGAAGAGGCTTTTACATCGCTGATCGACGAAACCAGAGGGTCAGATTCGTTGATGATAACGGGATGATATTCACCGTGGCAGGAAACGGGGAATCCGGCTATAATGGGGATGGTCTATTCGCAACCGAGGCGAGTCTCTACGAACCATCGGGAATCTCCGTTGACATTTTCGACAACCTTTATATAGCGGACAAGGACAATTACAGGATCAGGCGGGTTCCATTCCCGCTGGCCGCAAGAGAAGGATCCCAAGGAGAGGGACCGAAGAACCCCTTCGGTCCAAAGACACGGTAACCGCTTGGATTTATTAAATGGCAAAGGCATTAATGGCGGGGACCTCGCGTTCTCCTTGGCCCGGGATGGGAATGCGGACACTACATCGTGGATTTCGCCGACATAGACGGGGCAATGGGTAGCGAATACCAGTCACATCATGCGAAGCCGGGCAGACAAACCATCAATTATGTGCCCTTCTGGCCCTTCCCGGTCAGCTTGGCGACGATGTAGCCGATTATAAATCCCAGAGCCAGTATTATTGGCAAGACAATTATCTGAGTGGCCTGCACCCTCCAGAAGAACAACCGAAGAGTTACCTGATCCGTGTTCTGAACGAGCACAACGAAGAAAAGAATGCAGACGACCAGTATAACAATGGTTTTGGGCCTCATTGACTGACCTCCTGTTCTTTCACCTTCCCTGATCTTTCTCTGTACAACTGCCCTATTTCAGCACCGATTATGAATACGACTGCACTACAGTAGATCCAGAAAACCACCATGACCACAACCACGTAAGTACCGAAGATCCTCCCGGGGGCACCGAAATTGACAATATAGTAACCGAAGACCTGCCGGGCCACTTCCCACAACACAGTGGCCCAGAATGCACTCACGAATGCCACCTTCTTACCGATCGATTCATAGGGAATAAAATAATACAAAATGAAGAATATGAGAAGCACGACGAACAAGGATACAATCGGGAAAGGACCTTTCTGAAGCGCATACACTTTCATATACCTGACAAACTCGAACTTTTCCGCAGATTCCTTTATGATTTCAAGGAAAGGCAGGAATGTCGTCGAGATCAAAAAGAATGAGAGCACGAGAAGTACCATACCAAGGTCTCTGAGTTTGCCGATCACGAGCGGCTTGCCGCCGGCCATCCCGAAGATTGTGTTAAGCACGGTCCTCATACTGCTGAACAGGCTGCTCGCCGCGACGAACAAGCCTAAGACACCCAGGTAACCTGCAATCTTTTTGTGAGCGATGACCTCATCGATTCTTGAGAAGATGATATTTTTCACGTAGTCGGCATATTGAGGGTAGGGAATGACCGTATCGATGAAATTACCGACCTGCCTTTGAACAGAGGAAGCTTCCAGAAAACTACCGAGAGCCGAGATAATAACCAGGACGAGCGGCACGATGCAGATGAACACGGAGAAAGAAAGCCCTCCGCCGAGCAGCAATATGTGATATTCGCCGATCCGGCTGGACAACCCACCCAGGTAATGGCGATAGAACGCTTTTAAATTAGACAAGTGCACTTTCCCGACCAGAGTCTTTTACGAAAAGACAGGAGGAATTTGTGATTTCCGGTGTCTCCCTTATCAAATCGAAAGGGACAGTATCCCCTCTCAGGCCGAATACATTTATATCAGCGCGGGGGGCATGTTTCAAGGATTCCTCGAATGAACCGGTCAGAACGTGAAAATCAGTGAGCCAGGGCAGCCGGGCCTGATCGCTGAGGCGTTCCAGAAACTTGTTGAGCCTTCTCTCCTCGCTCTTCTCCCCGGCGACGGTCACGAGATTTATCTTACCCTCCCAGTTGGACTGAAGCTGCAGGGTGACGAGCATGGCAAGGTGCCAGTTGGGGCTTCTGTCGCGCAGCCAGAGATTCACATCCCTCTGCATCCCAAAGGCCTTCCGGGGATGCTGACGAAGGATGATCACGCCAAGCTCGCTCATGACTGCCTGGGTGATAAGCTGGGTGATGATTACATCTTTATGCACATCGTCGCCTATCGTCAGAAATAGAATATTAGGGCGGAAGGCCCCTCCTTTTAGTGTCTGAATGACAAGCTTGGCACCGTGCAGAAAATCATGGTCTTCGATCACCGTGGAATTGGCAAGAATGCCCTCCCGCCTGAGCGGTGAGATCAGGTCATTGAGAGAAGCCTCTGTTTTTTCCAGGTTGTTTTCCTTGATTGTGAAGGCGAAAATGCTGCCGGAGGGGGAAATGATACTGCGAATGAAAAGAAGCGGGCCGGCCCAGATCTCAGGATTTTCGATGGGCACTAAAAGATCCGGTTTCCAGGTGATCTGGTGCCGGGGGTACTTCGCCGCCAGTCTCGATGCCCGCTCGGCTACCACGAGATACAATCCTCCCCGGATGTCGCCCCATTCAGACTGCAAGCCCCTTCTTGCAAGCCAGATATAAAGAGTCACGATCGTGACAACCGCCACAACACTGAAAACTGGATTGATGAGGAGCATGATACAAACGCAGCCGGAGGACCCCAGGAAGGGAATCACCCTGGGTATTCGGAAAGTCGGGCGGAAGCTTATAATCTTCATGCTCTGCTGTATGAACACGACCAGGTTCAACGTCGCATAAGTGATGAGGAAGAACATAGTGATGAGTGCCGCCAGCGAATCGAGGCTCCCCATGATCAGTGCAATCTCTATTATGATTCCCGTGAAGATTATCGCGTTGCGAGGTTCGTTGGTCTTTGTTTTCACAGCCAGTGTGCCGTGGAAGGGAACGGTATGTTGCTCGGCCAGAGCCTGGAGGATGCGCGGGGCGCCGAGCATGCTTCCGAGAGCGGAGGAGAAAGTGGCTCCTAGTATGCCGGCGATCACGACCGATCCCCAGAGTGCCTTATCCACCATGACCATCTGGTTCGCCCGAAGCTCCGCGGGGGATGCGACCCTCGCCGCGACATAGGCCAGAGCGATATAAATAATCATGGTCACCGCGATAGAAGTCATTGTGCCCAGCGGTATCGACTTTCTTGGATCCTTGAGATCGCCCGAGAGATTCAAACCTGCCATGATACCCGTCACCGCCGGGAAGAATATGGCGAAGACTCTCCAGAATCCCGCGTCGTGATAGTTACCCAAGACGACGAATGTGCTCACGGGCTCAGTGCGAGTGAGGCAGAAAGAAAGGATCGACAGTGCTACGACGGTCATGATGATGTATTTCACCCTGATCGCAAATTGAGCGCTCACATAAGAAATAGCAAGCAGGCTGATCCAGGCAACGCTCGACACCAGGAGAGGGTTGTGGTGAGGGAAGATCCTGATCCAGCCTTCTGTGAAGCCAACTATATAAAGTGCCGCGGATAGGGTCTGGGCAATGTAGAGCGGGATGCCCACGCTGCCGCCCGCTTCGAGCCCCAGCGATCTGGATATGATATTGTAAGCCCCGCCTGCCCCGATTCGAACATTCGTCGTGAGGGATGACATGGAGAGACCCGTGCAGACTGTCACGGCCTTGGCCAGCAGGATAATCAGGACAGCGCCCAAAAACCCGGCATTCCCGACCACCCACCCCAGGCGGAGGTACATTATCACACCGAGGATCGTCAGCACGTTTGGGGTAAACACCCCGCCAAATGTACCAAGCTTCTTCACGTTACTCCTGCTCATATTGATTCAGGGCTTCCCATAATTGATGAAATGATAACCGAATAATAATACTCCCGAAAATGGAAATCGGTCAAGAGGTAAAAGAAACCCTTCCACGATCGAGCTCACACCATCCGTATAATCTGATAATCGCAGTTGATCTGTTGACATGCAATTTAGGCTTACCCGAAGCGGGATGAGATTGTCACAATCAGTGTGAAACATGGGGGTGGCGACTGTAACGGGATCAATATAGGAGGCAGGTTTCCCTCACATCTTCGAAAGAAGCCAGCTCATCCTGCCACGACTCCTCGATTTCCCTGAGGCTTTTGCCCTCCTCTATCGCTCTTCTCACCGAATCGGTTCCTGCCAGCATGTCGATCGGTAGAATTTCCTCTTCATACTCATAAGGCGGCTGGTTCCATTTGAAGCTTTCGGGGTAGAGTCTGAAGACCTCACGGATGATCGCCACGCCTGTGAGAAACGGTTTAAAGCTCTTCCTGTCGGTCACGTGCAGCCAGAGCCCTCCGCACCTCTCCCCCGCCCACTTACCGAAGGTGGGCTTGAAATAAAGCGGCCGGAAGGTGACACCGGGAAGTGTGTGGATGGCCAGGGACTTATTGAGCTTCTCAGGATCAATGAACGGTGCCCCGAACACCTCGAAAGGCCTGGTGGTACCCCTGCCCTCCGAAACATTGGTACCCTCGAGCAGGCAGGTACCGGGATACACGACAGCGGTCTCGGGAATCGGCATGTTGGGTGAAGGCGGAATCCATGTCAGCCCCGTATCTTCCCAGTACATGCTCCTTTCCCACCCAACCATCGGAACGGTGGAAAGGTCGGCTCCGATACCGAAATACCCATTGTAAAGGATCGCGAGTTCCGCTATAGTCATGGCGTGTCTTACCGCCAACGGATATAGACCGACGAATGTGAGATAATCCTCCCCGACAACATTGCCCTCCAGAACCTCGCCACCCAGTGGATTTGGCCTGTCGAGGACTATGATGCCGCTGCCGGCATCTCTGGCCGCCTCCATAACATAGGCCATCGTGTAGGTGAAAGTGTAATATCTTGATCCCACGTCCTGTATGTCGACGATCACGAAATCGATGTCCTTGAAGTGCTCAACCTCCGGCCTTCTCAGGTCTCCATAAAGGCACACGATCGGAAGGCCTGTGAGCGGATCCTTATTCTCCTCCAAAAGAACCTGATCCTGACTCTCGCCGTAGAGGCCGTGTTCCGGTGAGAAAAGGAGATTCAGCTCTATTCCACCGTGATTTTTCAGTACCTCGATAGAACTCAACAGCTTCCTCGTGACACCGCTCTGGTTGGTGAGGAGCGCTGCTTTCCCTGATGTGATGAGACCGCCTTCGGCTATCCTGTCAATTCCGGTCAGGACCATCCACCCTCCCCCTGGCTTTCAATGTAAGAAGGCATTCCCTCAACCTGTTAGAATCGCTCCCTGCCATTGAGAGTGCGAGGGCACCGAAAACCGGCGGGAGGAATGGAACACCCGGCATGGCATCAGGAATATGACCCGAGATACGTTCGACCACTTCTTTCCTGAATGCATTCTGCTTCTCGAGTAAACCGCCACAGAGGGCGACCCTGAATCTTTCACCACTAAAATCCAGGGCTTTGGCGACGGAACCTATGGCTTT
>JBHIFB010000085.1:0-13378 GCA_046760905.1 Candidatus Glassiibacteriota bacterium
GTGACAGCGAGGCGGCGCGAGGAGGCCCGAGCGACGTTGAGCGCCGAGAGGGGCGCGAGCCCCTATGGAAGTGCTGCGTTTCCCTTGTCAGATACGTTACCATATTTAGGAAACGCAGCACTTGGCTGAGGTCTGACCCCCTCGCAATAAAAGAGTAGGGCATTCAGATTCATCCGGATGCCCTACTGAAACGGGGATTGCTGGGGAGGTAAGCAATCCCCACGATGTGAAAAACCTCAGCAGGCGATTCTGCGCGGATTCAATGGATCTGCATTGCGAGCACAGGCAGAAGCCCCGAGGTTCTTCGTGAAAAAGTATGTATATTCTTTAGCCTGCCTTTACCAATTTCTTGGCCCTGAATATGCGGCAGTTGTAATGTTTGCGTGAAAGACAGTAACTCAGAATCTCATCTGGTGTTGGAGGGGCGAGTCCGTACATTCGCTCCCTGCAACCGTTGAACAGATGAGGGCAAATAGCGGGCTTGTTGGTTTTCATTACAAGGCCCTCCTCTCACGTCTGGCAAGTACACGCTTCACTCACTAACTAAACGAGTAAACTTTATACATTTTAAGAATTACTGCTATCAAATCTGTGTTCATAATGAACATGCAAGTGGCGTGCCATGCGCTTAATTCTCTCTAATATATTGGGAACTAATAAGATACACCTAAAAGGAGGTGTCAGTGGGAGTGAAATATGTCGGATAATTATTACCCATGTTCAGATTTCGTCGGCAATAATGGGTTACCCAATTACTCTTATGAACTGCCAAAGGAAGCATCGAGATATTCTCACCATTCAGGGTTTTTGATCACTCCTTCTTCTCTGGACTATCAACCTGGATACCAAGCCCAGGACGCGTGGCGGGGGAATCCGTGATGTGGGCAGAGACCTTCGATTTGACATCTCTGGTGTCATTTTCGATCACAGCCCATAAACTCTCATCCCAGCCTACCAGCCTCATGTAACTGTTGTCACCTGCATAGGCCAGGGCATTCGGCAATAAAATCTCCCAATCCCCTCCTATCTGGAAATATGTGGAACCGAAGTACATGTTGAGGGCGACCACTCTTGGGGCTTGAGCGTTGACGGCGACACACGGGTTACCATCATCCCATTCAGCTACCACTTCGGCATTGGGCTCAACCGGCGCATCGACCGAATATGCACCCTCCGAAAGGGTCGACACACCAAGCATGATCGGGTGACCAGTGTCGTAGGTTCCAAGACTGACGGGAGAGAAGTAATTGTATCCAACGCCAAGCGGGCTGTACTCACTCATCATCCTGCCTCCCATGGCCCAGACGCTCGTGAAGCTGAACTGTGAAAGAACGACGGCTCCTCCTGCATCCACGTAATCGGCCAGCACGTCCCCAAGCGCATCTGCATTTGCGTACTGATAGTCAGACCACACCATGAGAACATCATAGGCCAGAAGATCATCGAATGTCGGAGTGGAGTACTGCACATCCATCACATCGACTCCGGTGAATCGTCCATCTGCCGTGAGCGCATCAATCGCATTGTTCGCTTCTGAAGTGGAGTAGTCGGATAGGAGGATGAGCACGCTGTATGGTCCCCCACTGCCGCCACCCTGCTTGTACACGTTGAAATAGCAGCTATCCTCAGGTGACGAGGGGTAATCTCCGAAGTAGACTATGTATTTGTAAGATCCTGGAGGTGCCCCACCGGGGACGTAGTGCGTCATGCCCGTTACCCCTCTCGTCTGATCAGGAGCGAAAGGTATGTTCTCATACTTCAATACGGGTCCGTACATGAAGCCGCCCGGCAGACGCGCCATCGTCCATGCATCGGTGAAACGGGTAGAGTCGCAATGATTCGTAAGGTGGGCATCAAACGAGAAAGACCCTCCTTCTTCAGGTATTATTACAGGAGGATCATTCGGCTCACAGGTAAGAGTCCACCAGCATCCGCTGGCTCCCAGAGTATCGAGGGCGGCATTGAGATCGATGAGGCCCCATCCGTAACCGTTATCCTCCCCCGAGCTTCCGAGATCCTGAGCGGTCGCCATGAGAGCGTATTTTATCTGCTCGCTTGTGGCGTTGGGATCAGCCTGTCGCAGGACCGCGACCGCTCCAGCGACGTGAGGACAGGCCATTGATGTGCCGGACATGTAATAATACCCACCTCCTGGATACGAGGAACGTACATCCACTCCCGGTGCGCATACTTCCGGCTTCGTTGTGTAACTGCCGCATTCGTCAGGGACCGGGCCCCGGCTCGAGAAAGAAGCGATCGGGTCATTCCCATAGTTTGACCCGTCAATTGCTCCAACGCAGAAGGAATTATACGGATCGACGCCCCTGTTAGCGGGGTTACGGATCGCATAGGGTTGGGATGTTCCCTCGTTTCCTGCCGCAAAGACGACAACCACGCCTGCTGCTTCGCAGGCATCTATCACATTCCAGAACATCTGGTCACATGGGCCATCGGGCAGATAGGTGTCATGATAGATCGGAGATATCCCCCAGGAGTTAGAGCTCACATCGGGTACATCGTCGACTGTGCCGGGATCCCCATCGGGATCGGCCGTCCACTGGAATGCGGTGATCGCATCGGCGATTGTTGTAGGAATGTCCACTCTGTCGATTACTCCCGCCGCTATCCACTCTGCTTCATAAGCAACACCTATGTGATCATCTGTGCTGGATTCATATCCACACGTTATACCCATCGTGTGAGTCCCGTGCCCCCACGAATCGAACGGGAAATTCGTTCCCGTAACCGGATCGTACCAGCATTCCTCTGATGGTTCGTGCGTACCCCTCCAGCGTGAGGCCAGTGCAGGATGGTTGCCATCGACACCGGTATCGAGATTGCTCACGAGCCTTCCTGCGCCGGTGTAACCCCTTGCCCATGCAGTTGGTGCATTGATACGCTCGAGCCCTTCCTCGATTGAGGTAGTAGTCCTCTCTGGCGCCTCATTCTGCGAGATGGGCTCGATGTTCTCGATTTCATAATCGAGATAGACATCGCCTACATCACTTCTGTTAGAAAGCCCTTCGATAAAACTCCTCTTTGCCTCCACAACTATCATATTGGCAATCCAGAGTTCCCGGTACTCTCTAACCTGACCGCTACTCGCACCGCTCTCGAGGTGAGAGATTAGATCTCCCTGAGTATCCTCGGCCTTCTGCCTGAGAGCACGAATTACCATCTCATGTCTGTATGCCCTTGTGGCATGCAGCCCGTTAAGCTCTTCACTGAGAGCCTCGATGTCGACCTGATCGGGTAGCATTACAATCGTCGAAATGAAATCATCGTCAGACAGTTTTGACAATTGAGCATCGAGGTCGGGGGTGATGTATCCGGCAGATGCCCCGGCTGCAGCGTAGAAAAAGAGTGTCAATGTGAGCACTCCGACCCTTTTCATATGTTACCTCCTGTAAACAATGCAATTTTTCAATTAAAATTCTACCATAAAACCGCCAAAACTGTCAAGCGAACGGGCCGAGATCCATTTAAAATCACTCTCGATGCTACTTTGCCCCACGTTGACAGGGCATTTCAGGTCACATATAATTACCTTATAAAACACCGGATTCATATATGGAACAGGCGGGAACAAGAAAGCGGGTACTGTGGGTCGATGATGAAGTCGATCTCCTGATGGCTCACGTCATCTTCCTTGAGGAGAAGGGATTCAGTGTAACTACCGCTACTAACGGGGAGGATGCCCTGACCCTCATGCGGCAGGAGAACTTCGACCTTGTACTTCTCGATGAACAGATGACCGGAATGAGGGGAATTACGGTTTTGAAAGAGTTGAAGTTCGAATTCCCTCACATCCCGGTTGTTATGGTAACGAAGAGCGAGGAGGAGGAGGTGATGAATCAGGCCATCGGGAGGAAGGTCGACGATTACATCGTGAAGCCTTTCAATCCACCCCAGCTTCTCTCCGTTTGCAAACGATTCCTGGAAGGTGAGAGGATATCACAACAGAGGCTTGTTCAGGATTTTGTAATTTCATTCAGAGAGCTTCAGGAGCTGATCGGCACCGACTTGAGCTGGAAGGATTGGGCAGAGCTCTACCTCAGGATCATAAGATGGGAGATGAACCTGATAGAAATGGAGGAAACCGGTCTCCTGGACTCGATCTCCGATCTCAAGAAGGAATTCAGGAATAGATTCTCACAGTATGTGGCTCGTAGTTATAAGAGATGGATTGAAACCGGAGTGGACAGACCCGTCCTTTCCACCGATCTTGTATCGAAGTACATCTATCCGACTTTCGCGAGCCAGGGAAGAGTCCTGTTCATCATCATTGACTGCCTGAGACTCGATCAGTGGGAGAGCCTGCTCCCTGAGATCGCGCAACTCTTCGATGTTCGTACGGAGCTCTATTACTCTATTCTTCCTTCAGCAACACCCTATGCGAGAAATTCCATCTTCAGCGGACTCATGCCTCTTGAAATTTACAAGAGACACCCTGATTACTGGGATCTGGATGCCGATGACGAGGTGAGCCTGAACAGGTTCGAAAAGGAACTATTCCTAGAACAGCTGAAAAATCTTGGGCACGATAATCCCAAACTGGTCAGGTTCGAACGTGTTCTCACCAAAACGGACGGACAGACACTTGCAAAGAAGATGCCCAGTCTCCTAAAAAGCGATCTTGTAACGGTTGTCTACAACTTCATAGACATTCTCACCCACGGCAGGTCGGAATCCGAGATTCTCCTGGAGATGGTACCCGACGAGGAGGCCATGAGGAGCATGGCCAAAACCTGGTTTCTCCACTCGAACCTTTATGACCTCATAAAGCTGGCAGCCAGGGAAGAGATGCCTGTTATAGTTACAAGCGATCATGGTTCCGTGCACTGTTTCCACCCGGTCATCGTCCATGCGAGGCGTGATGCATCTACTAATCTGAGGTATAAATTTGGCGAGAACCTGAGGGCCGAGGGGAAGGAGGTCTACTCCGAGAAAAAACCGGCATCTATCGGCCTCACGACGAAAGGCGTGAATGTGAATTTTCTATTCGCCATGGAAGACAGCTACTTCGTATATCCCACCAAGCTGAGGGAATACCAGAACCGTTATTATGGAAGCTTCCTGCACGGCGGGATTTCCCCGGAGGAAATCATCCTCCCGATATCGCTTCTCACTCCGAGAGGCTGAAATCTTCTCGCGGACAAATCCTGGATGATCCGATGTTCTTCATCAAGCCTGCTGTCTTTTGATCAGGGCCGCTCAATTTTTTATAAAACTGGCCTTTTTCCTCCGAAAAGAGTAATATTACCTCAATTTATTTGACATTATTGGAATATTTGTGGTATAATTAATTAATTACAGGGAGAACGATTCTTTTTCTAACTCCCAACACACTTAACACAGGAGGTATTGATGAATCGAGTTCTTTCGATTGTCATCGTCGTACAGCTTGCGATTCTCGTCGTGATCGCCGGTCTCGGCTGTTCAAGCAGGACTTCGAACAATCCGATTAGCGAGTCGAGCCATCAGGCCATCTTCGATCCGTCGCTTCTGGGGGAAATCGACCGGATAGCCAAGGGTCAGGACATAGAGGATGTAATTCTTGCCAGTGGCGGCGGCACCTGGGCAGGGGATGGGATCAGGATATGCAAGGGATTTTTCGGCGACAACGTCGTTTGCATGTTCACCAAGGTGACCTGGCGAGTCGTCGTGGTGCTCAGGGCCCTTGATGAAAACGGCGTCCAAGATATCGAGATCAAGGACACTTTCCCGGCCGAATACGAGATCGAAAGGTATGCGACGACCCTGGGTGAAGCCACTGTCGAGCCGGTTGGAGGCGGAAACAGCGCAACAAGGGTCGAGTGGGAGGTAGAGGATCTCCCACAGGGGACAACCGCCAGGCTGGTCATGCTGGTCTCGACTCGTCTGAACCCGGGAGGAAACCAGGAATTCACAAGCCCGGGCATCTACGATCTCAATCCTGGCGTAAACGCAGAGTGGGATTACCTGGAAGATGACTTCGAAGTTGAGGAGATACTGGGGCTAGAGGTGGAAGCAATCGAGTGTGACAGCTGATCAGCTCCTGATAATCCACATCCTACAGGAGTGAATGCTCCTCAGGGTACCCAGAGCTCCGTGATTCGCTCTAAAACACTTTTCATAGCCCTCGTATTGTCCTGTTGACATCTCCTGTTCCATAGGGTATAATCAGGTTTTGTGGAGAAGCGTACCTGTGGAATTTACTGCCCATGATGCTGAAGGACCTGGAAAGGAGCGTGAAAAGGGCTATCGCGGCCACGCTCAGGTGGCTCCTTCCGGAGGAATTGCCTCCCTCGGAAAAACCACAAAAAGTGAAACTCAATAATGTTCTGGTCATAAGGCACGACAATAAACTCGGAAACCTTCTCCTCATCACTCCCCTTCTCAACTCCCTGAGGCGAGCTCTTCCAGATGCCCGTATCTTTCTCCTTGTGAGTGAAGCCTATCCTGAGATCTTCGATAACAATGCAGATCTTGACAGCCTGATAATCATTCACAAGAAGAAGCTGCTGAGGTTTCCATGGAAGGCCGCAGGCCTCTTTCGCACGCTTAAAGGGACAGGATTCGATCTTGCCATCGATGCGAGTCACCCGCATTCCTTCTCCCTCACTTCTGCGATCATCACCAGGCTCACCTGCGCACCCTGGCGACTGGGTTTTGAACGGGGTGACTCGTCGCATTACCTCAATCTGAGAGTCCGGATGCCGTCTGTAAGAATGCATGAATCCGAGATGTTCCTTCGCCTGCTCGAACACATCGGAATTAGGACATGCCCGGGGCCTCTCCGCTACTTTGTAAAAGACACAGAGTCCCTCTGGGCTGAGCAGGAGCTTAAAAGGCTCGGATTGGAAAATGGCGAGCCGCTCATCGGCATCTTCACCGGGGGGCGTGGGAAGAAGAGGATCGAACCGGCTGCTATGGAAGAGGTTGCGCGATCGATCGATACGCTGGGTCTCGGGAGGTTGATTTTCTTTCAGGGACCGCTTGAGCAAGACAGGAGAATCTCATCGGCCGATAAAGGGGCCCAATCTACATGGATCATAGCACCTGAGTATTCCGTAAGAAGGTTCGCTGCGATCCTTTCACGGGCCAGTGTGCTTGTTACCCCTGACTCCGGTCCGATGCACCTTGCAAACGCTCTCGGTGTGCCTGTTGTCGCAATCTTCAGGGAGGACAGCGCATGGAGATACGGGCCCAGAGGCGCAAACGACAGCATACTGATCTTCACGGGTAATGTTGACTGCCGGGCAGTCAGTGATTCGGTTTCAAGAACACTCCAGGCGACTTCCAGCGCGCATATGGAGAATTCCGGCCGTGGATCGAAAACTAAAGATCATTGAGACAGCCGCTCTGACATGGTGGAATGCGAGCGCCTACTATGCGGTTGCGGTTTCCAGGGGCCTTAAGGGCCTGGGCCATCGTCTGCTCTTTATTGGGGCCCCGGGTTCACCGGCCCTTTTGAAGGCGGCAGAATACGGTATCGAGGTGGAGGAGGGGATCGACCTGAAGAGAAACACACCTTCAGGCTTTGTCAAAAACCTCGATCGATTGAGGAGGCTCTTCCTGGAATTCGGACCTGACGTCATAAATGCCCATCAGGGGGAAGGACACCTGCTCTGTGCACTGGCTTCCAGAATCACTCCCGGCAGGAGAGTGATAGTGAGGACACGTGCCGACATCCGCAGACCCAAGACGCATCCGCTCGGTCGGGTTCTTTACGGGAAGCTCACGGATGCAGTTGTGACCAGTGGTAGATTCATGCTGGATGATGGTTATTTCAGAAATTTTTCATTCGCCGATGACAAAGTGCATAATATCTACGCCGGTATCGATACCGACTACTTCTCTCCCGACGAAAGCGAGAGGAGACTCAGGAAGGAGCTTGGGATCGGGAAAGACGAGCTGCTCGTCGGCATAGTAGCGCGCCTTTCCAGCGTGAAGGGCCATCAAACATTTTTAGGCGCCGCATCAATGGTGGCGTCCAGAATTGAGGGGGTGAGCTTCCTCATCGCCGGTCAGGAGGAGGAGGTGAGCAGGGAGGAGTTGATGAAGGCAGCCGTAGCAGGAGGTATTGCAAGAAAAGTGCACTTCATCACGAGGTACCCCGACCCGAGGGAGATCATCGACGCTATCGATATAGGAGTTATCGCTTCCCTTGGTTCCGAGGCGGTTTCGAGGGCGGCACTCGAGTATATGGCGATGGGAAGACCCGTCGTTTCAACCACCGCCGGGGTTTTGCCGGAAGTGATTCTTGACGGGGAGACGGGCATTTTGATAAAGCCGGGTGACCAGCAGGAGATGGCGAATGCTCTCATAGGGCTGCTTGGCGATGCACGCAAGAGGACCCTCATGGGACAGGCCGGTAGAAGAAGGGCGGTGGAACGTTTCTCATTGGAAGAGATGGCCAAAAAAACCGAAACGCTATATCTGGAGCTGCTTGAAAGGAAACGTTAAGCGGATAAATCACCGAAAGTCACAAGCACGAAGCGGTTGTTGACTTCCAAGGGTAGTAAGGTATGTTATATACTACTTATATAACCGCGGATGGAGACGTTTTAGTATGAATCGTGAAACAATCACGGCCATCGTGATGACATTCAACGAGGAGCACAACATTAAAAACTGCCTCGACACACTCACCTGGGCCGATGAGCTCATCGTAGCCGACACGGGGAGCACCGACAGGACCGTAGAACTCTCCAGGGACTACACGGATAAAATCCTCGAGCTGCCCTGGTACGGTTATGGCCCTACGAGGAACATGGCTCTGAAGCAGGCAAGCTGTGATTGGGTACTGTTCGTTGATGCCGATGAACGGGTGACGGTGGAGCTCCGGGATAAGATATTGAATATACTCCTATCCAGAGGCGATCGTTACACCGCATACCGGATATCACGAAAATCGAATTTCGTCGGGAGGTGGATCAAGGGATGCGGATGGTATCCGGGATACGTGTTGAGGCTTTGTAGAAACTCGGTTGGCAGATACACGGATGCCACGGTCCATGAATCGCTGGAGGTCGAAGGCGAAGTCGGTACTCTCAGGGGTGACCTTCTCCATTACACGGATCCTGATCTCGAATATTACTTCAAGAAGTTCAACCTGTATACGACGCTTGCGGCCGAGGATATGGTGAGGAAAGGCAAGAAACCGAGAATATATGACCTTCTCGTGAGACCGCCCGCTACATTCCTTAAGATGTATTTTCTCAAGCGCGGTTTCATAGACGGCTTCGAGGGATTCGCCCTCTGCGTTCTCTCCTCCTTCCAGGTGTTCACCAAGTATACGAAAGCTATCTTTCTCTGGAGGTCGAAAAACAGGAGAGCTGCTCAAAGCAGATGATCGGCTCTGGCCTCCCCGCCGGACCCGGAGATTAAGAGCCCCGCAAGAAAGAAAAAATCCATCCCTGCCGAAGGTCCCATGAGTTGAGCATCGAACAGATTACCGACAAGGAATCCGATGTAACCCCAGAAAAGAGCCCTGGACAGACCATCCCCCCGTGAGAGCTGCCTACCAAGTGCGACCAGAACCCACAAGAACAGAGCCAGCCCGATTACACCTCCCTCTGCAGCGATGGTCGCATACACGTTGTGAAGATGTTTCATGCTTCCGCTCGCAGCGTCTATGTAATAACCCTCAGCTCGTGATCGCTCCAGATACTCCGGATTCCGGACCAGCTGCCCCGGCCCGAGACCCGTGATCGGGTGCTCGGATATGATCCATCCGGCTACACGCAGGCTGCTCATCCGAGATACTATGGATGAATCCACCGAGATCATCCACTCCAGCCGGGTACGAATCCCGGGGGCTGTGAGAACCAGGATAAAAAAAACTGCGAGGGCTGTGGAAATCACATACGTACGAATGCGCTTATGCTTGAGTTCCATCACCGTGTATCCCAGCAGGGTGGGGATGAAGGCGATGTAGTAACCCCTCGATCCGGAGAGGATGAGTCCAACGAACGAAGCCACTGTGACGGCCCACCAGCCTCGTTTCCCGCTGGATAAGGACTTGTAAGCTAAAACGGGCAGTATGATCACCATGCAGGCGGCAAAGTCGTTGTGATGATGCAGAGCCCAGATCATTCCCTCTCGCCACAGGTCCCGAACCAGGGCATTGTCCCGGGGGAAGATTCCCGTGCCGGCCACGAGCGAGGCAATTATGATCAGGAACCAGGCGCCGGCATAGAGTCTCAAGAGCTCATCTCTCTTTCCAGCTATGGAGATCCCGACTGTGAAAGGGAGAACCCAGCTCAATAGCGCATCGGGAATCTCGATGAGCGCGGTCTTCGGCGCGTCCACAAAGATCGACCGTACGGCCCAGTAAACGATGAGTACGAGCAGTGGCAACAGGATAAGACGACCTTTCTCCCGGCACTCTTTCCGCAAGAGTGAAGGGAGGGCGAGCACACCACTTATGTATCCGGCAAGATGGGCAAAGGGCATGCCAATGGCGAATAGGATGCCCGCGATATACTCTCTCAGATAATTTTTAGCGGATTCGGGATTTCTCACCTTTTTATATAAATGCACACCAGAGGTAGTTAAAAATAAAATATACTCCAGCGGTGATCGTGAAAGTAAAAAACTTGATTGACTTCATTCTCCGAGGAGTAAATATTTATCGAAACAATCTCTAATTCAAGGGTGGGGGGTGAAGCTCAAAGACAGTAGCGCATGATTCACAGCTCCTTGGGAGTGAAGGGATCGGGAGATTTTCCAGGATAAAACTGGTGGGTTATGGATAGGGTGATGCAGCGCTTTCATATTATCAAATCAGCTCACCCCCGAGACCCCGGACGAGGACGGCGAGGGCCGTCGAATTGATCGAGGTGGCGTCAGAACGAGGCTCCTCGAAGACCCTGTGCATCACCATTCCATCGTAGACCGAGAGGAGGAGCTCGGCCGTGGCAAGGGGATCAAGATCACGGCGTATCGTCCCCTCGTCCTGCCCCTGACGGATGAGATCGATGAGGAGGGTCCGCATCGTGCCGTAGATATGCTCGAGCGAGACGTCGCGGTTCGAGTGCTCGAGGGTAAGGTAATCCAGGTAGACGGAACAGTAATCCTCCCACCCCGCGGCGTGCTCGAGGGCGAAGGAGATCACGACGAACAGGCGGTCGGCTGGTCCATCGGCGGAATTCATGGCCCTGACCGCACCGGCTCTGAATGATTCGAAGTAACGATCGAACGCGAAGCGGAGGATGTCGGACTTGTTCTCGAAGTATTCGTAGAGGGTCCCCTTACCGATGCCCGCGGCCCGGGCTATGTCGACCATCCTCGTTTCGTGGTACCCGAGTTCACGGAACACCGTGACTGCGGCTTCGCTTATGGCTTCCCTCTTCTCTTCCCTGTCGACGATCTTCGGCACGGGTTCTCCTTCTCAACATGAAAACACGATCTTCACCGGGAGCCGCCGCTGCGACCCGGACCGCCTCCGAGCGACAGGGCTCCTTCAGGGCACTGCTTTACGCAGGCCCCGCACGAGAAGCAGGCCTCCCGGTCCCGAAAGGTCACCTTCTTGTCTTCGCCGAGCCCCGCGTACACGCCGATCGGGCAGATGTCCCAGCACGTCAGGCAGCCGCGGCACCTGTCGCGATCGAGCATCACGCGGCCCGTCTCCTTCTCCGAGAAGAGCGAGCCGAACCTCGAGAACCCGAGCCGCCGCATCATCTCCTCGGCGTCGGATGTCCGCGGCGACAGTGTGCCCGCGATGTCGAAGCCGGCCACGAAGAAGATGGGGAAGACGGCGACCAGCCATCCCGCGTGGACGAACGGCCTCCCGAGTGTGTACCAGTCGATCCCGGCCCATGCCGCATCGACGATGAGTGCCGCCAGCATCGCCTGGCCCCAGCCGGTTTTGCCGGGAATCACGTCGAGGAGGATGTAGAGTGACGCCACCGCCCCCCAGAACAGAATGGTTAAACAGGAGAGTCGGCCCGGCGAGACGACGGCCACCACGATGGCGATCAACAGGTAGAGCGGGAAGTTCATGGGGAGGAACATGTCGATGCGGTGACCGAGGCCGAAGTCGAAGCGGCGCATTTTTTCCGTCTTCTTCTTCCCGGCGTCGAGGTAGGTCGGGATGTCCCGGGCGTAGACAGGACCGAACCTGCAGCGGAAGCTGGTCTTACGCTCGACGGCCTCCCGATCCACGCCTGGTGCCGAGAGGGGCGGCAGGATGATCTCGCGGTGGGACACTCTCTCGTAGAGCCGCGATACCTTAACGGCGTCGATGACACGGTTCTCGGTGAGGATCCCCCCGGCGGCGGCGCACCAGACGTTGATCCCCTCGGAGTCGGCGATGAGGAGCCACAGGTTTCTGCCTTCGAGGGCGCGGCGGACCCGCTTGACCGTCAATGTGAAGTTGGAGGTGACTATGACGGGAGATCCCTCGTCGGGCTTTCCCACCGGGAAGAGACCCGTCTGGGCCCGGTGAGGCAGCCACCGGGAGAGGTAGGCCACGAACCAGCCGGTCAGCGTCTTCATGTGCGGTTCTCCTTTACAGCCGCGAGGGAGAGGAAGCTCCCGAGGGCGGTCCTCTCCTCACGCTCGATGCGAAAGCCCGCCTGCCGGATGAGACCGGGGAGCCCTTCCACGGGTCGGGTCGTCGTCTGCGTGAGGGCGAAGGTCAGGGCGAGGAGCGGGATACGCACGAGGTCGTATGCGAGCCTCCTGCCGAAGGTTTCCGGCCTCACTTCGTCGGCGACGACGAGGCGGCCACCGGGAGTCAGGATGCGGGATGCGTGATTGAGGGCGTAGGACCGTTCGTCCGGGGAGAGTTCAGAGAAGACGAGCGTCGACATGACTACGTCGAAGCTCCGGTCCGCGAACCCGTCCATTCCGGAGATCCCCATCTCGATCAGCTCGATCGAATTCCCCAGCCCGAACGACTCGATCTTCTCCCGGGCCACGGCGAGCATCGGAGCCGACACGTCGAAACCGGTCACCCGGGCCCCGGCGCGGGCCGCGAGGACGGCGGCGGTTCCGGTCCCGCAACCGATGTCGAGCACCCTGTCGCCCGGTCTCACGTTCTCGGCAACAAGCCGCTCCTTCACCTTCTCAAAGCGGCCGAGTGACAGGAGTGCGATCCCCCGGTCGTAGCGGCGCGGCTGCGATTCGAGGATCTTCATGTAGATGAAACTGGACAAGGTGCCTTCCTCAAAAACGGCTAAATTCCATCTTTATATTGACCGACGCGTCGGTCAATATAAAGATAATCAAAGAAAGTGTTCCCGTCAAGGTATTTTCCGGTTGATCCTGCCTTCCTGCCCTGCATACGACCAGGTTCCCTCGGGCGGGGATCCGGAAACCACTCACAGCCCTTGAAACCTAAGTGGTCGCGTTCGCAATTACGGTAACATATTATCACTCTGGGAAGCGA
>JBHIFB010000086.1:0-13319 GCA_046760905.1 Candidatus Glassiibacteriota bacterium
TGCCTTCTCTTCAAAAGTCGGCATGAAGTTGTGCACCATGTCGAGGAAGATGAGCCAGGCCTCATCGTGCTGTGGTCCTTTCAGGGTCAGGCCGTATCCGCCCTGCTGAGCCAGAGATTCTTTCGTCATGTACTCGGAGAATTCGAGTCCCTTCGATTCCATGCCTATGTCATGCATAAGATCAGCATCGGCACCGTATTCATCCGCAAATATCTTCTTCATCCGGCGGATGCCCTGTCCCACGATAGCACCGAATTCTTCTCCACGAGCCATCTGGTGCACAAGCTCCAGTGCGCTCGCGCTGTTACCGAAACTCAAATCCATACCGCCGGTATGGGAGGTATTAATCAATCCTCTTTCGAAGCATTCCATCACGAAGGCGAGGCTGGTCCCAAGGGAAATGGTGTCGATCCCATAAGCATCGCAATAAAAGTTAATTTCCAGAATGGTTAAGGGATCGAAAATCCCAAGATTTGAACCGCATCCTGCGATTGTCTCGTATTCCGGACCGTCAACGAACACTTTCTTTCCCTTGTATGGACCGCTTACAGGAACGAAATCTTTCACTCCGTGGGCGCAGGCGACAGTGCAACCCTTCCAGCAGCCGTCGAAACCGGGGTCGAACAGTTTTCTGAATGCTTCGCTGCCTATCTTATCGGCGTCCGGATGTTGACCATACTGGAAGTTCATCGTGGGGAGCAGGTCGAACTCGTTCATTATTGGAACGAGGTGAGTCGTTCCTACTCTTGACATCTCGTTCTGTTTCGGATCAAGCTCCGTAATCTCGCGTGAATGAAGTGTTGAGACTTCTCTCAGAGCTTTCTCGTCCGCCGGATTGTTTGACTTCAATGATACCGATTCCCAGCGGGAGACGATCGCTTTAATACCCTTGTCGGCGAAGACAGTACCGACGCCACCGCGGCCTGCCTGCTTGTATCTTACCCGTTTACGCCTTGGATCATACCAGGAAAAATTCAGACAGCCGATCAACGTGTGCTTCGCGGCTGGGCCGGTTGATACCACGGAAACGGTATCCTTCTTGCCTCTGGAGAAATGTTCTGTAAGGATTTCTGACATCTTGTATGAATCATCCGTAAGCCCCGGAACCTCAAGGATCTGTATCATCTCCTCGATACCATCTATGAAAATTATCGTGTTTCCACTGCCCTTACCAGTCACTTCAAGAGCATCGAATCCGGAGAATTTCAGATACGGGCCGAAATATCCCCCGACGTTGGAATCCATCACCGAGCCTGTGGTGGGGGAAATCGTTGTTACGATACTTTTCCCGGAGCCCGGATATGTCGGTGTCCCTCCAAGGGGACCGGATGCGATGCAAATGGCGTTTTCGGGATCGTCCCACTTGGTATTCTCAGTGACAGTATTCCACAATAGCCAGAGATCGAAGCCTTTGCCACCGATGAAGACCTCTTTTATCCTATCCTCGATCGGCTTGATGAGTATTTCGGCTTTCGAGACGTCAATCGAGAGGGTTTGATTGGCATAACCCTTCACGATAGCTGGTCTTTGGTACCTCTTTGTTTTGATCTCCTTTATGTTCAGTGCAGACATGTTCCGGCTCCTTCTTCGCTTCGGAAACTATCGCTTCTCACGGTTTGGATAAAGGTGCAATATCCTTCGAGTATGAGATTGAACGTGCCGTGTTTCATATCTCTCATATGAATGATTATAACGGAGGCCTCTTCCTGTCAACGTTGACAGGCTCCCATGAGCCGTGTATAATCATCTAAAGATCCACGCTATTCGGGAAGGAGGCTAGCAGTGTCAATAAAAGATGCTAAAAAGAAGATGTCCAGAAGATGCTTCATAGGAGGAAGTGTCGCCACCGTTATCGGAGCCGGGATTGGACTTTGTGGCGCTGCACGATCAACGGGAAGAACGATTAGATCTGATGATGAGGATGAGGCTTCCCGGGCGCCTTCAGAAGTCCCGATGATCAGGGAGTATCGGCTTCTGGGAAGAACGGGGTACAAAGTATCAGATATAGCATTCGGGAATGCCGGTATGAAAGATCCCTCACTTCTTGAGTACGCGATCGATCTGGGCATTAATTATGTCGATACCGCCCGCCAGTATTATGACATGGAGAAGGTGATCGGAAAGATCTTCCCTGCCAAACGGGACAAGCTCTTCGTGACGACAAAGCTGCTGCCAGAGCTTTTTACAAAAGATTTGACGGTCGAGGGACTGATAGCCGCGATCGATGAAAGCCTCAAGCGGCTTAATACAGACTATATAGACAGCTGTCTTATTCATTCCGTAGGCGAGGACCCGAATAAGCCGGACCGCACACAGATCAAAAACTCAAACATATACAGGGCGTTCGGGAAGGCGAAAAGGGACGGGAAGATCAGATTCTGGGGTGCGAGTTCGCACGGACCGAAGATGATCGAGGAACTTACATGGCTCATCGATAATACCGATATCGACATGATCATGCCGGGAATGAATTTGTTGACGAAGGGGCTTGAACCGGTTCTTGCCAGGGCAAAGGAGAAGAATATCGCCGTTGTGGCCATGAAAACCCTCTCCACCGCCAGGAAGATCGACTATTCCGCTTACAAGATAAGCGGCCGGACCACGAGACAGGCACTCATCAAGTGGATGCTGGCCCAACCGAACATAGATGCGCTTACGATTACAATGAGGACTTTCGATGAGGTAGACGAATATGCTGCAGCTTCGGGCAGATCGGAATTTTCCCGCAAGGAGAGGGAGAGTCTGGATGAGTATTGTAATCTAATAGACCGCGAGTATTGCAGACCTGGCTGCAGCGGTTGCCTTGATTCCTGTCCTCACAAAGTGCCCATTTATGACATCCTTCGCTATAAGCTCTATTTCAACAGCTACGGACGTGAGAAATACGCCATGGGTCTTTACTCGAAGCTCCCTGAATCTCGTCGTGCAATCCGATGCAGCTTGTGCTCGGCACCGTGCGAAGGCACGTGTCAATACAATATTCCGATCAGGACCCAGCTTTTGAAAGCTCATACAGAACTCACAGTTTGATACAAGAAGGGGTTTTCCATGAAGACATATGAGATATGTATTCAGAGCCTATGCTCGATGGTTATATTCATGGCAACAATCACGGGTTGTAAGGAGAAACAGACGGCAAAAGACCCCGCAAGACGCATTGTGTTTGAAGCGATACAGGCGATTGGGGGACTGGAGCAAGCAACCGGTTGGAGCACCCGTGTGCAGAAAGGCCTATACATGACAAATCAGCCTGGTTGGGGACATCTGACGGCGAATACCAGCCGTTTCGTAAGCAAGCCAGACAAGGCTAAGATTGATAATGACTTCAGCGCTTATGACCATCCTTTCTACTTTACCTATTACCTCAATGGAGATGACGCCTGGCAGGTTGCCAATCTGAGTGTGAGGCAGAGCCCCCAGCTGACTGAAAGGATGAAGGAATATTTGGAAAAGGCCGATGGTCTTGCGTATTTCCTCGTAAATTGCGACACCCTCTTCCTGGTGGGTGAAGTATCCGGTGATTCACTGCTGCCCGGCCTATCCATGAATCGTGTCGGGTGTTCATCCGGTGAGGACACGATCTTCTTTGACTTCGATGGAAAGAATCACCTGCTCGTCCGGGAGATCGAGTCGAAGGAAGCGAAGCATACCATCTACGGTGATTACAGGAAAACCGGTGACATCCTCGCTCCATACCATGTGACTGTCTATCGGAACGGAGAGAAATCCGAGGAGTATGTCTGGCAGGTAATCAAATTCAACGAAGAAATAGATCCGGCGATATTCGAAGAGGATCGACCCGGGGTGGAAGAATAGATGCTGTGAAGGCGGAGATTCAGAAGTGCCTGCTTGCCCACGAACAGGCTATGAGAAAAGAGAACCGCGGTTCCTGGAAACGAGGTGGCTTCCGGGGATTAGAGAGGGCGGTCTCTTGTCATTGTCCGCTGCAAATCTAGGAAATGGCATTCCACGTGTCGTGATGTTCCCAGGGGCCGTCCTCGACGCGGACTGACCACATGTTACGGCTGTAATCATCCTCCGCTGGTTCGCAGCTAAATTCGACGGCGATATTCATCCCTTTCTGTATATCGATCGTGTAATTCAATGGGAAGACCCACCTGCCCCAGTGTGTCATCGGGGCATCGGGGGCGTTTGTGAGTGTGATTCCGTGGCCGAAATCAGCGTGAAACCAGGTCGCCAGTCCGGACAGCTTACCATCGCGGGATGCCGGGAATGAAAGAGATGTATGGAAAGGACCCAGAACTTCGGCCAGGGAGATCCGGCGAAGATGGGTTTTCCACATTTCCTTTGGTCTTGCCAGGAGTGTATACTCCGTGATTGTGTAACGGCTCCAGAAAATTTCCTGTGCCGTGCCGTCGGCTATAGGGCTCAGGTCGAGCCCGTAAGGCTGGCTCCGCCAGAAATTCAAGCTCTGATGAAGATGACGATTCCATACCGGGGCCATCAACGCAGTGACACTTTCGGGCAGCATTATACCTCCCGGCTTCAACCAGCGGTCGCGAGCCATTAGCACCGGTATGTGCATGTACTCATCGATGCCGTATCTTCCCATCCACTCCGATACTATCACGTCGACCTGATCAGAGAGATTTATTTTTTCAATATCGGATTGGATGACTTCGACACGATCTCCGATTCCATTCTTCTCCATGATCCTTTCGGCTAGCCTGGCCATTTTGGTTCGCTCAACGGCATAGACTTTCCGAGCCCCGGCCTGCACCGCGAACAGGCTGAGAATACCCGTTCCGGCCCCGACATCGAGTACTATATCATTGGGCTTCACCGATTCGGTGATTGCCTTACGGTAAGTTTCATTTCGGATACGATCACGCAGCATAAGGCGATGTACCCAGAGTTCTTCATATGGTGGAGCTGGCATTTTTCCCTCCGGCAGGGATCACTGGCTCTGGGATGAGAATGGAGGCGAAGCAAAGTCGAATCTTCACGAAACTGGAAAGGTCATTCAGCAATGAGGAATCTAATCCAGATCGAATTCAAGGTCGTTTTTCATGCCTCCGAACGATTCCTCGAAGATTTCAAGGAGCTTTAGATTTTGCTTAGACAGCATCATCGCGTTACCCACGATGGCATAATACAGAATGCTCAATCGGGTTTTGGAGACACCATCCCTGATTCTTTCGATCTGGTCCTGATTTAGATTCTCTGCAATCTTTCTCAGCTGTTTATCCTTTTCGATAACAGAATTGTAATTGATTGTCTGCCTCTTGTCGAAAGTCGATTCGACTTCCAGAAGAATATCGTGGAGAAGCTGCCTGACCTTCTTCAATTCCCTAATCTGGATATCCAGCAGTCCCTTGTGATGATTGCTGACATGCTCATAGGAGCGCATGACGATATCCCTGTGCCCGTCAGCGAGCTTCTGCAATCGTCTGATCGTCTGGGCATATTTTAGTGAAATGTGAGCTTCGCTCCTCTGCAGAAGCCGCATAGCCTTGAATATATTTGCGATGATGATATTGACCCAGAGCTGTATCCTCTTCGTCTTGTTCTTTTCCTCTCTCAATCGATATTCGTCCTGATCAAATAAAGCTTCGAGTGCCGCATCCAGCGATTCCCGGATCTCACGTAACAGGTAGCTCATGTGTTCGAAAGTAGTCGATATTGCCTTTGGTGCATCCTTTATCTTCTTCAGATTGAAAATCTTATAGTCCTCTTTTATCTTCACCCGTTCCTTATGCTTGTGATGCATCCTATAGATGATAGAGACCGCGGCAAGCACAAGCACTACCACCCCGAAGGCATGAGTATAGAAAATTATGACGGCGAGCATACAGGAAATTGTGAAGGCCATGACCGCGGTCATGAACCAGCCTCCCACGACAGTCAGAACGCCTGTAACGCGGTAGACGGCACTTTCCCTGCCCCATGCCTGATCAGCGAAGGAAGTTCCCATAGCCACCATGAAAGTTACGTATGTCGTGGAAAGTGGCAGCGTCTGAGACGTAGCGTAAGAGACCACGGCGCTAGCAACCATCAAGTTAACAGAGGCGCGTAAGAGATCAAACGGTGGGCGGTCGTCTTCGTCAGTGATGTCTTCATACTTGGCGGGATTGAGGCGGTTGTATATCAGGGATCTGATGGAGGCGGGGATGACCCGCCTCATGCCATCGAAGAAGCCTATCACCATGCGTACTATGATGCGCGAAAGAAGCACTGAATCGAAACGTTCCACCCCCTCTTCCTGTTGCCCGAGGCCGATCTCGGTTTCGGTTACGGACCTGGCTTTCTTGGAAAACCATAAAGTGATAACCATGATGAGACCGGCGATAAGCAGGAGAATCGTCTCCGATTGGACCTGCTTGCTCAGAGCTACCATAGTAACATTCAGGGGATCGTTTGATGCAAGAGCCGCTTCATAGGAATGCATGCCAGCCAACGGGACTCCGATGAAGTTCACCAGGTCGTTGGCTGCGAATGCCATGGCAAGAGCAAAGGTGCCGACTAGTACAATAGGTTTCAGTATGTTGACTCGAAAAAGGAGCAGAAGTTGCCAGACGACGACAGATATGGCAAAGATATACAGTAGAATGGTCAATGCATCAGACTTGATTTGTGCAACGGTCTCGGGTGAGATGAAAGATGCACCTTGCGCACCCTTTACCAGTATGAAGTAGGTGATTGATGCCATCGCCACTCCACCCCATATAGCTCCATATCGATTGAGACCTTTCAAGTAATCGAATGTGAAAATCAGCCGGCATATGAACTGAACAACGGCGCCGCACACGAAGGCGACGATGATCGACATCAGGATCCCGAAGATGATCAACATTGCCTTTGCGGTATTGATATACTGGATAAGTTCCAGGAGGTTATGGTTCATGTGCATTATCTTCAGAACGGAGACAGCCACTGCAGCACCCAATAGCTCGAACACGATTGATACCGTTGTCGATGTGGGGAGTCCAAATGTGTTGAAGAGATCGAGAAGTATGACATCTGCCAGCATCACCGCGAGAAAAATGGTGATCAGCTCCGGCATGGTAAAAAGCTGGGGATGGAAAATTCCTTTTCTGGCGATCTCCATCATGCCGCTCGAAAAAGTCACTCCGGCAATGATCCCGAGACTTGCAATTATCATGATTGCATATCGTGGAGCCACCCGGGAGCCGAGAGATGAATTCAGAAAGTTCACAGCATCATTACTCACCCCCACCACGAGATCCATGACTGCAAGGCCCATCAAGATGAGTACCGCGATATAGAAAATTTCAATTCCCATTATTTCTCTAATCTGGAAGACCCGCTATCGCTTTTCCCTGTGAACGGCTCGGGCTAAAAAAGTACCGCGACGTCAGAGATGATTATAGTGAAAGGTTAGAGTCCTGTCAATAAAGTTCATGTTATCTTGAGGCTATTCCATAGCAGGAGCATTGTGTGTAATGAATGGATTCTCAACCGTAGCCCGGCCTCTGTTACCTTATGAACAGGCAGGCCGCGATCATCGCAAGATCTTCTCCAGGATGGATCTCGCCTCTTCATTCGACGGATCGAGCTCAACCGCCTTTTTCAGGAACCTCTCCGCCTCATTTGCTCTCCCCATCTCAAGCAGGAGCCTACCGGCATGCTGATAGGGGCGGGGATCACGGGGATTGACTGTTATTGCTCGTTTATAGTAGGATAGCGCGTTCTCATCTTCCCCCTTCTGCTCGAGGCAACGTCCAATAGCGAACAGAGCAAGATGGTTATCTGGCCTTGCTCGCACCACGATATCGAGCTCGCGGATCGCACTGTCAGTATCACCCATTTCCATGAGTATCAGAGCCATGTTGTAGCGCACCTGGACCATATCGGGCTTTACCTTGAGAGCCTCCCGGTATGAGGAAAGGGCTTCTTCCTTCATTCCCGAGGAAAGGTATATGTGCCCGAGCAGCGTATTAGCCTCGGCAAATTCAGGTAGCAGTGAAATAGCCTTTTTAAGGCTTTCAATGGCAAGATTCTTATCACCTTTAACCCAGTGGATCTTGCCCATAAAGAAATGTGCTTCGGCGTAGGCGGGATCTTCACGCAGTGCGGCCTGGAACCATGACGCGGCACCATCAAGATCACCCTGTCTTTCCAACATCATACCTATATGGAACTCTTCCTCCCCTCCGGTCCCCAGCTCTTTCTGGCTGATTCCCAGATTGAGTATGAGGATAAGGGAAAATGAAACAAGGAGGTGAGTGAGGATCCGCCCGTACTCCCTGCGCCGGATCTCCTCGTGGAGCCGAACCAGGAAGACAGCCGAATAGAAGAGCATTACCGGAACCATAGGCAATCGATACCTGGCGGTGGGGAAAAAGACTATGTTAGACAGCATGATACTCACCATGTAACCGAGGAGAAGAAACTCATGCCTCCATCTTCGTCTGCTCAACCAGAAACCTGCAAGGGAAAGCGGGAATAGTATCCCGAACGGGAACTTCACAGCCCCCTTCCAGAGCAAAGCAGACAGCAGCCTCGAATGCTTCCTCATTGCATACAGGTCGAAGTTGCGGATGATCTCCTCTCCTCCCACAAACTGAAGTGCCTTTCCGATCAGTAACTTGAGCTGGTCGAATGGGTGCTTCGTAGCGAATCCGAGCGCTTTGCTGGTGAAGTAGCCTGATTGCTCGCCGGGAGATGAAAAGCCATGTCTCACAGGTTCCCAGGCCAGGAGACCCCACTCCGCACCGGGTCTGATCCTCATCGTCTCCCACGCACGCTCATTGTTTCCTATATACAGGTTTATGCCCATTCCCGGACTGATGAGAATGATTTCGCGGCTCAGCATATAGTTGCGTGCCATGCTGATACATAGGGGAAGAGAACTACCGAGGATTATTATGGTCCATCTTATTAGCGCCCTCCTCCACAATCTGACCTTTCCGTTCTTCAGGACCAGCCAAAGCATGAGAAACGGGAGAAGCAACAGGATCGTCCCTCTGGCTGTGGCCGAGAGTCCGAGAAGCATACCCGATAAGAGGAAGAGGTACAGTCTGTCCCTGTGGTATGCTTCAGTCAGTACCAGGAGGGTACCGATGTTAAGGAGCGTGTGAAGGGAGGTGGCCAGTATCTCTCCGTCGAAATATATGAGCGGTCCATAGATGGCGAACAGGAAGCATGCGAGGAGTGCATTCCTCTTGGATGTAAAGCGTCTCAGGAGTCGATAAAGCAACCAGCACAAAAGCGCGCTCCAGCCGGCCTGGAATATTCTTACCGATAGTAATGAGCCATTTATGGACAGAAGGATTGCGAGGATATAGGAGTATAACGGTGCCTGCCAGGTCAGATTGCCGAGAATGTTACCACCCGCAATTTGTCTGGCAGCCCGGAGGAATGCTTCGGAATCGACTACCGGGTTGTTAAACAGCGGATGGCTCCCGATCTCCAGGACATAGACGAGTCGCACCGTGAAAGCCAGAATGAGAATCCAGAAAAGCGCCCAGTTCTTTTCTTCACTTCTGGTTTTTGATGTCATTCGCCCCACAGGAGTTTCCTCGACTCACGACACTTTTCCCACAAGTTATAATTGTTGAAATATCCGGTCAAGGAAAACCCTTTTCAGCGGCCTCATATACGCTCTGAATCCCTTTGGCTTTGCAGCAAGGATAGACGGCATTGACACGTGCAGCTGGAACCTGTAAAATAGGATTCAGTCTTATTGAAGAATGTGTCATTGGAATGTAGCAGAGTGGGTGGAGACGGGAGGCTTTGAAGATCAAGCACCGTGCTCGCATATACGCTGGTATTGCCTTGCTCCTGGCGGTTCTTGCGGCCATAATGCTAGTGAAGTGGCGTGGAATGGGTCACAGGCCCAATGTGGTGATCATCATCCTGGACACCGTCCGCGCAGACTACATCGTCACCTCGGGGGAACACGGCTCCTTCACACCGGTCATAGATAGAATCTCACGGGAAGGAGTCGTTTTTGAGAATACATTCGCACCCTCATCCTGGACACTGCCTTCTCATGCCACACTTTTTACGGGTCTCTATCCGCATAGGCACGGGGCAGTCCATGAAAACTTCAACCTGGATCGATCGTTTACGACGATGGCGGAAATATTGAGAACACGCGGTTATTCAACAATCGGCATTAACTGCAATCCATGGCTTCACAAAGGGAGCGGTATAGCCCAGGGATTCGATGTCTATGAAGAGATCTACAGGAAAATTGAGGAGGAAGACGATAAGGGAGCTGCGCTCGCTACATCCACCGCCATGAGGTGGATTGGGCGACTCTGTGGGGAGGATAAGCCCTTTTTTCTTTTCATAAACTATCTAGATGCGCATCTTCCTTTTGCTCCGCCGGCATCCGTTTTGAATCTCATGAAATCGAAGGGTGTTGAATTCTTGTTCGATCGTTTCTCTGTGGACGAGGCGGAGTCATATATCGCGGGAAAAACTTCCTTGAGCTATGACAGCCTCCGAACAATCGGCCTACTCTATCATTCCGAGATCGCTTATCTTGATGAGAGAATCGGAAGCCTCATCTCACTTCTCAGGGAGTGTGACTGTCTCGATAATACATTCCTTGTGGTTACATCAGACCACGGAGAGCATCTCGGTGAGCATGGGTTGATGGGCCACGAATTCACCCTGTTCGATACGGTTCTGCGTATACCGCTCATCATACGCTACCCGCCTGTTTACAAGCCCGGACTCGTTGTCAGAACACCTGTGAGCCTGGTAGATATCCTTCCCACTGTCTTGGAACTGACCGGTGATGGCGCTGGGCTAACCGGCCTGAAGGGCAAGAGCCTGTTGCATGTCAAAGGTTCCCTCGGGGAAGGGGAGAGAGCGATTCTTGCCGAATATTCGCGCCCTGTCACACTCATCAATCAGTACTGGAGAAATAAGCATCCCGATGCCGACATGTCCCATTATGATAGATCAATCAGGGCTCTTCGTATGGGCAATCTCAAGTACCTGGTGACGGACCGGGGGGAAGAATTCCTGTTTGACCTTGAGCTGGATCCAGGGGAAGAAAACAATCTTGCAGACTCCCTACCGGAAGAACTGGGAGAGCTGCGCAAAGTACTCGAAGGGGAGATTGGTCCAATCAATCAGGCCCCACCGGGGTAAGAGTCTTCTAATCATAAGCCAATAAAGGGACTGAGTTGGAGTCTGTGAGAAGGGAGCTGCCCCGACTCGGCGAGCCCGGCAAGGGCTTGGTGTATCTTTTTAACCTTTCTTAAAGTCATTGGTCTAAGTTAATAGAGATTCAGTGAATAAATTATCCCAGCCCGGTAAATGGCACCCCCTTGGTCATCGCATGGCACCCCCCAGCGTGACCATAGCCTGAAATATTTCTTCAGGCCACCGGGTTTGAAGCGTCCCATCTCACCGAGGGGTGGGACGCTTTTTATTGTTTTATGCTTTCAAGCCGGACGAGTAGTTCCGATTCGTCTCTTGA
The DNA here is from genome assembly GCA_046760905.1 of Candidatus Glassiibacteriota bacterium. Classification (GTDB taxonomy): domain Bacteria; phylum Gemmatimonadota; class CAZMKB01; order CAZMKB01; family CAZMKB01; genus JBHIFB01. The sequence goes on from JBHIFB010000086.1 coordinate 11,423, forward strand.
GTCTGTCACACCGAGAATGCCCTTGTCCGTGTACATGATGCCCACCAATCCTCTGTATGGGATCTTTCTGAGGAGTATGGGATGCACTCTGTTTATGATAGGTTTCCACTTCGAGGACATCCTCTCCCATATGGACTTCGCCGTTTCTTCAGGCTCGGGGATAACGATGAAGATCCCGTATCGTTCTCCCTTCTCATCTTCATATTTTGCATAGATGCAATTTCTGAGCTCTGATAATCCCAGGTAACCCTGCCTGGCGAATCCCTCGGAGCCAGGGACCTTTCCTTTTTGAGGGAGTGATCTGAGCTCCGGTGGTAGCATGTCCTCACCCGGCAGGGCTTTCGCTATAGACCTAAGAAGCGCTTTACCAGAAGCTTCGGTGATCTCCCCCTTGTATGCATCAACCTTCACATAGTAACGTTCCTTCAGCAGCAGACACTGGTATGGTGGGGAAACAACGGCTTCGGCTCCGATTGCCAAGGTCTTCCGTGCTTCGGGCCGCTCGGTGGCATACATTCCGAATGCGTTCAAAGGGGTCGTCATGTCATAGATATCAATCGTCACCGCGAGCTCGTCCGAGGCCAGGTCACAGGAGCGGAGAAATTGGAAGCCATAAGCGAGGAACTGTTCGGCGGCACCGTTTATGAGCTTCCAGAGGTCTTTGGAGTCGTATACCCTGACTTCAGTGGTGGGCGACCAGCCCTCTATCTCGGGGAATTCCACTGCCACTGATAGGCTTATATTTGAGAGTATTAAAGATAACACCGGTATGAGAACAGTTCTCATGATTATATCCCCAGCTTCATTTTCAGGATTCCCGAGCGCCGTTTGCTCTATGACCTATCCTACTCCATTTTCGTGTAATCAAGCTCCGATCCCAGTACGCTGTGAGGAATAAGGTACACCAGAAGCTGAACCACAGATGCGGTTATGATCCAGCCCCGGCCATGCCTGTGCCTTCTCCCTCGCCAGAGAGCGATTAGCCATAACAGCAGAGCAAGTGCGGTTTTGTTGTCCGTCAAATCATGACCGAAGGGCCAGCCGGTCCAGTACTCACCGAAGGCATAATTCTGCACTATGGGACCGAAGATGATCCCGCCCAGAAAAAGAAGACAGGCCGTCCAGACTGCAAACATGTAAGCCTTTCCACCTTTCGTAATGGCTTCGAGCCCGGCTCTTGTCGAAACGAGCATGGCGGAGAACATGAACAGGATATGCGGGAGGAGAATCGCTTTGGGGACCGGTCCCTTGAATCTTATAATGACAGGCTCCTCACATAGCAGAAATCTCTGACCTACTCCATCAATAATAGTTATCTCGTATATCACCTTTCCGGCAGCCGGCTGCCTGGGGATCCGTGCAACGAGAAAATCGCCCTGACGTTCGAGTGGTTGAGTGGTCCAGTCATCATTGCTTCTGTAGCGTTTCCAGCGCATCTCGCCGGTTACAAGCGGATCCAGGATATGAAATTGCATCATCGCATCTGAAGTGACTTCCTGGGAACGGATCAGCTTGTATGCTAAGACTTCTTCACCGATCTTGACTTTTCCGCGGACGGGATGTGTCGGTCCTGTCGCACGTTGATAAGCTACAGATCCCAGAGTGATGATGATTGCCAGCACCCAGAGGATGAGGGACCTTCTCCTGTGAGATGATGCCATGATAGACTCCTTGGGATGATTGTAAATGCATTCGGCCAAGCTGAAATTTGATAAAAAAGGTGGAATTAATCAAGGGAGATTGGAAGTTTATTTCACAAACCGTTCACATGGAGGACTTTATCCAAAAGTTTAAACTTACTTTCTGTAACTGTATAAATAGCAAAAAATTGCAATTCAATGCTTCTGGAACTTAGTGGTCGCGTTCGCAATTACGGTAACATATTATCACTCTGGGA
>JBHIFB010000087.1:0-13317 GCA_046760905.1 Candidatus Glassiibacteriota bacterium
CGTCAGGCATCCAGCTGGGATTAATGCTATTCCATGGAGGATTTTTGAACAAATCTGGTTCACGGTACAACCAGAATAGGTGCTGGGCTGCATCCGTCGTGTGAGAATAGAACGCATATAAATCGAAATCGTCATGGTCGGCGAGATAATTGAAGACGCTTCGCTCGATAGTCATGTCATACAGAAATTCCCTGGCAACCTGCTCAGGGCCCTTTATCTCAGCTGCCGCTTCTCTGAGCGCTGGTGCCTTCCACCTCCTTTTCGGTTTGCTGATCTCAATGAGTTCAGCCTCAAGGGATGGAGGATAAACCTTACCCGGCTTATCAAAGACGAGCATGGATGCCATAACTCCATTCACTTTCTCCGGAGGGTATGTCACGCGCCAGTTGGCAATAGCCACTTTCTTACCTTCATGGGAGAGAATGTTCCATATTGCCGGAACTTTTCTGTGGTAACTTCTCGGTGGAAAAGCCTGGTAACTCCCCTCACTCACCATGATGTTACCGGTTATTCCATGCTTCGACCTCTCTTTCCCTGTCGCCAGGTCTGTCCATATCGCAGAGGACAACGCGGTCCCTACCGTGCGGAAATTGCCGTATACCCCTCTTTCCATTAGCGCTTTGAGATTCGGCATGGCTCCTGCTTTGACGAGAGGCATGGCTACTTCCCAACTCGCTCCATCGATCCCGAACACAAGAACAGGACGATCCTTCCCTTCCGCCTGTCCTATATCCTCATCGTACTTTCCTCCGACCGGAAATTTTACAGCATAACTCAAGCCGACCCATGTCGAAACGAAAAGGACAAGCACCGAGAATCCGCGGGCAAAGTCCCTCATCGTCCCGATTCCAAAAATGATGGCCTCCTTCACGAAAAATCCAGCTACGGGGATGATTAGTGAGATAACTATCACCAGAGTAAACACAGTGTTTTCTGCGATGCAACCTGCCTGCGGTGGTTCAAGACCAGCGGTTATTTTTGGGGAATACCCACCACCCAGATTGAAGTATATAAGAAGCATGATTAGGACCGGTACCAGATCTCTCAGTATCCTCATAAGGAGCTCTGAATCGAAGAGACGATGTATGGCATACAAACCTAGGGCAGATGCGAGGCCGATACCGGCACCGACTGCAGTATAAAACGAAAGTAGCTGAAGAAGATAGAGGATAGCTGGCAGATAACCGTCGACGAGAGGCGGCATTCCCTGATGGAAAAACTCAAGGATGCCTATCACCAGGCTGCAAAATGTTACAATGATTACAGATCTCAGAAATCCTGTGCTCATGGGTAATCCTTAGCTCAAGTATCCCAATCCTTTAAGGAGGTCGCGTATCTCATTCTCCTCCTCCTGGGTATAAATTACTTCATCTTGAGCTTTTTTGATGAGTTCCTCTTCTATAAACTCAACGGGATACTTCTCGCAGTAGTTCTCTTCGAAGATCTCAGTGAGGACTCTCCCGTCCATACCCTTCAGTATGGGATGGTGCATGAGGTAGAGGACTGTTGATGGAATGTCCAGAATCGATGTTTTTTCGAGTCTTGTTCCGGCTTTCACACCATCTGACCTGATTATAACTATACCATCCATCCTATGAGTGCCGGACATTCCGAATTGTGTCCTGTCTTCAAACATATGGTCCACAGCCAGCCGCTTTGTTATGTTGTAACTCAGACCTGCGATCATGAAATACACATCAGCTGCCTGGTATACCCTGGGACCCAGGAACATATTCTCTTTCACGTCGACGGCATCTATTATCTTCTCACCGGTCTTATCGTCACGCAACTCTTTTAACTCATTCATTATTTGAGAGGTAAGCTCATCGTACTCAGCGCCATTTGTCACTATCCCCCCTGGTTCCCTCCCCTTCAAATTCAGGCTGATTCCCATAAGATTCGAGTAGGCTCTGGTCTCGGGCCAGATTATATCATCATAATCGGCGATACTCTTTCTGGAGGGCCGCGGAATAGGATAATCCCGGATAAATCCAGGCAGAATATCCGACAGGCTGCACAGTCCAATGTTTCTGAGCATGCTCCCCAGAGACGTTCTTCGCAAAGTCCACCTTGGTATTTTCTTCAGAACGAGGTATCCTTTTTCAATCAGCCAACGGTTGAGGTGAAAGTCTCTGTAATATGGTCCGAATCCATGATCCGACATGACCATGACGTTATGATCAGGAGCGGCTCCTAGAAGTTCACCGATCATGAGATCAACCTGTTCGTAAATGTTTTCAATCACATGACCAAATCTTCGGGCACCTTCCTCTGAGTATCCGGAATGGGAGGGATCTATAAACCTCCAGAAATAATGCTGGACCCTGTCCACTATGCTGTATACAACAGTAAACAAATCCGCCTGTTCGGTTTCGAGCAAGTATAGTATGGTTCTTTGACGTTTCCGGAGTGCGATTAAAAGCTCATCGAGCAGCTCCTGATAACTTTCGAACTCGTTCTTCCCTTTTCCGCCATGAGCATTGAACCTCGTATAATCGATATCCACTATATATTCACCAACCTCTCTCTCTATTTCATGCAGCCGGTCTAAAGGAAAACAGTAATCCCTTACCTCCGGCGGGAGAGGAATACCCGAAATCATCGTTCCGTTTATTCGCTCCGGAGGATAGGTCATGGGTATATTAACAGAGCATATCTTGTAGCCGGCCCTTGAGAGGATGCCGAAGATGGTGGGCTCTTTGTTGTCGAGTGAGGTGCATACTTTCATGTTATACTCGCCTGTCTGCCTTCTGAAAAAATCGTAGATCCCTGTCTTGCCGGGGTTTTTTCCGGTCAGAAACGCTGTCCATGCAGGCGGAGTGTTTGGGATGACGGTGGACTCGAGAGGACCTGCCGCCCCTTCGGTTATAAGCTTCCCAAGGTTCTTCATCTTCCCCCTTTCGATGAGAGGGTCAATGATATCCCAGGTTGCGCCATCTATCCCTATGATGAGTAGCTTGGAATTTTCCATTAGCGAGCTTCCCCGAGTACTGGCTGAGTCCTGAACAGTCCTGCTATGTGTCGATAGGCGAATACCAGAGCTCCCAATGCGAGTGACATGAAATAAAGGGGCAGCTTGTGACGCCGGGGAAATACAACCCTCTTGTAATTGTAATTGAGCCTGTGGGCGATGTGACGGTGGTAGAGCCTGTTCAACATTTTAAGCGGCAGATACTCCCATGTGAAAAAGGCATCAAGTAAGGGAATGGTTCCCGGTGCATTTCTATATCCCAGGCCATAGACCTCCATTATTGGCTGGAAGAAGTTCTGGTAGAACCTTACTCTTTCCGGTTCTATGTACGGCATTTTGAGATAAGGCCCATCCCAGAGATTTATCCCGAGTTTCGATATTTCCTCCTCGCCCGGGATGAGACCCTTGGCTTTGCATATCTCATAGATGTCGGTATTCTTGAAGGGTTGAAACATGAACACGAACATGTTTTCCGGATTGATTCGTGCGTTCACTTTGATCGTATCCAGAATCTTCCATTTATCTTCCAGCGGTAATCCCAGAATGTTCTCGGTGAGAATTGCGATCCCGTATTCGTGTATTTTATTACATACGTGAAAGATCTTCTTGTTCGACATGGATCTGTTCAGTATTTCTTTCCTCACCTCCGGGTTGCCGCTCTGGATTCCGAGGGACATCATGATGCATCCCGCATCCTTCATGAGATGTATCCGCTCATCGTCCAGCATATCGATCTTACCGTAACAATGGAAGGGAAGTCCCACTTCCTCCTTGTACATAGGAAGAAATTCCCGGCTCCAGTCTTTCCTTAGCGTAAGTATATCATCCCAGAACCTGAACTGCTCTATCCTGGGATGATTTTCCTTGAGCCGTTTGAGTTCATCCACTACTCTTCTGGCTCCCCTGTATCTCACGTATTTCTGATAGTTCGGATATAATTTTCTAAATCTGTGGTTACAGCAGTAGGTGCAGTTGTAAGGGCATCCTCTTGAAGCCATCACGTAAGCGTTTCCCGCCACAAGGATGGAGTGGAGGTTGTCCACATCGAAGAGATCGAAATCGAAATCAGGCAGCTCATCTAGGTCTTCGACCATGGGCCGGATCTGATTCTCCATGATTTCACCATTGCGCTTGATCCATAGGCTTTTCACATCTGAATAATCCTTGTCCCTTTCAAGCCTGTCGCAGAGTTCCATCAGGGCATATTCTCCCTCACCTCTGCATATAATATCGATCCCATCGGTCAGGAGTGTTTCTCTCGGAAGCAACGTCGGATGAGGCCCTCCGCATATTATCGGCGTTTTCATTTTCTCCTTCGACCAGGCTGCGATCTTCTTCATATAAGGATACATCGCGCTCATACAGGTGATGGCGAGGAGGTCGGGCGAGTGCCTCATCAGCTCTTCCTGATATTTTTCCCTGCCATACTTTTGGGAGATATGGATGAAGCTTGTTTCGTGCCCCTCCCTCTTGAGGCAAGCTGATAGGATGGCTATTCCAAAGTGCATATTTCCTGTGTACTTTTTAACTTTCCAGATCTTGAACCACTTCGGGTCAAGGTCATCGTAGTCCGCATAGACGAATGTAACTTTCATTAACCACTCCTGCCGCTGGCATTCCGCAGGCAGGCATCATTTCTGGAAGCGATCCTTATCGGCCTGCCGGTTAATGCCCCAGAGCATCAACGAGCGCTCATGCCGCCATCGATGTGGATTACCTGTCCAGTTATGTAAGATGCCTGATCAGAGGCGAGAAAGCAGACAAGATCTGCCACTTCCTCAGGCCTGCCAACCCTTTTCATGGGAATCAGCATATCGAGTTCCCTCTTTCCCAGTTCCCTCACCCGCTGGCTCATTTCCGTTTCTATCACACCGGGGGCTATCGCATTCACCGTGATTCCTTTCTTGGCGAATTCGATGGCGACCGCTCGAGTGAACGACTCAATCCCTCCCTTGGACGCCGCGTAGTTCGACTGCCCTCTTCCAGGGTGCAGCGCGGCGACCGAAGATATGTTGATTATCCTGCCGTAGTGCTGTTCAATCATGAATCGCGAGATCATCTTTGTGCACATGAACGTGCCTTTCAGGTTCACGTTCAGCACCTTCTCCCATGCATCCTCGGTCATCGATAGAAGAAGAAGATCCTCGGTTACCCCGGCGTTATTTACCAGTATGTGTATGGCCTTCCAGGCGTTGATTATCTCTTCAACCATCCTGGTTACGTCGTCTTTCCGTGAAACATCTCCCTGGATGATAATGCAATCACCACCCAGGGATTCGATGTCGCTGGCAACCGATCGGGCGGCTTCACGATCAAGCCGGTAGTTGACAGCGACCTTCATACCTGCTCTGGCGAGTGACAGTGCTATCGCCTTCCCGATCCCCCTTGATGCGCCGGTGACAAGGGCAATTTTCTCGCCGCTCACTGTATGTCTCCTCGATTATGGTAACTGACGCGCCAGAAATCAATACAAGACCCTCGACCGTCGCCTGAATCAGACCGGACAGCCGTAGTAGAAGTCATTGTCGCCTATCGAGATGAACCACTTGCTCGAATCGGTGAGATACTCCCACTCCAATCCTTCCGAGATCCTCCTGACCTGGAGAAAGAGGTTCTGGCCCCTCCTGTGAAATCCCGTGGCTTTCAGCAGCCATGATGTCCACTGATGTGGAAAAGACCATGATACCGCAGTCTTTGCGCTGCAGGCCTTCATCCTTGAAAGGGTCTTCCGTAGGAGGATAAAACCGACCCACCACTTCTTAGGATCAACTATGAACTCGAGGATGACTCCGTGTTCGTGGGGAGCAGGCAGCAGTGTGAATATTATGAAACCTGCAACACCCCCCCTGCTATCCTTGGCAACATATATCTCATAGTTACACTGTGGGTTCTCCACGTATCTCCAGTTCAGGTACGCGCTATCTCTGACCACTGCGATCCCCATTTGCATCGACACCCTGTTCCACAGTTCATCGAAACCGTTCTCGAAACGGTCCACAGCTGCTATCCTGTATCGGAGACTTGGAACGAGTGCTGTTAGATGGCTGAGGAAATCGATCATCAAGAAGATGAAAAGCAGTGGTATCTCGAGGAGTTTCCCAAGAATCCTGTCACCGAATCTCTGTCTCAGATAATGCGAGGTGTCGAGGACGCGGACAAACTCAGGTATCGTGTCCACGTCTCTATAACCAAGAAACCGCTGGGCGAATGCTCTCAAGACACTGTCATTCAGCCCAAAACTCATGGAAACCTTCCTCTCAGGCCTGTTTGATAGGCGAAATTTGAACAACTTGAAAAAGACCCCAAGATTCCTATATTCCTTCTTAACCATCATATCCAGTTCGTGAGTACCAACGAGGGTCATATCGTTGACCTTCATCTTCTTCGGAATTGCGCCAAGCGCTCCTATCAACTGGCTGTCGAGATAAGCGACAGAAACCGCACTGAACGAAAGCGGATGATCCATATATTTCCAGATAAAATATCGACTCTCCACGGACACACCGAAAGTTTCACTGAAGAGGTTCGCATAGTCATTGATCATCGATCTGTCAAACCATCCGACAGTGAGTTCGGTGGAATCTTTACTCACTCGCCCCCCTTCTCGAGCCTGTATTGTATGTAATCGACGATCGCCCTCACCGTAGCCAGATTCATCAACGACTCCAGATCGACTTTCCCCTCAAGCTCGGTGAAGTCCTTATCCCCCGGTAGTGAATCGATCTTCTTGGTTTCTTCGGGGCTGATCTCGGTCGGTATCTTGAAATTGAACTCACGCTCTATCCTGAATATCACATCAAGATAATCAATGGACTCGGCACCCAGATCTTGCTCGAGGTGCGAATCCATCGAGATCTCTTCCGCCGGGACTCCCAGCGCCTCAGACAGAAGGCTCACAACCTTTGTAAAGACTTCTCCTTCATCCATCTTGGCCATCTCATCCCCCTTTATTTACTTCCAGCAGTTCTCCTGGTCTCAGACATCTCTTCTCAAGATCAGCACAGCATTCTGCCCGCCGAAGCCGAAGGAGTTTTTAAGCGCAATGTTCACATCGCATTCCCTAGCCTCGTTCGGTACATAATCCAGGTCACATTCCGGGTCCGGATCGTTGAGGTTCACCGTGGGTGTGAGAAGTGAGTTTTGCATCGTGAGAATCAGTCCAACGAGTTCCATTGCACCTGCTGCTCCTATGGCATGTCCGATAAGAGATTTTGTTGAGCTCACAGGTATACCGCGTGCATCATCACCGAAGACGGTTTTTATAACCCTTGTCTCGACGATGTCGTTCATCCTCGTCGCTGTTCCATGGGCGTTGATGTACTGGACCTCTGACGGTGAGATACCCGCCTCTCGAAAGGCCTGTTCTATCGCTAGCAGCGCACCCTTTCCGTCGGGAGGAGGATCGGTAAGGCGAAAGGAATCACACGAAGCTCCGTATCCGAGAATCTCGCCATATACCCTCGCTCCCCTCTTCCTTGCATGCTCGATCTCCTCGATCACGAACATTGCCGCACCGTCGCTGAGCACAAAACCATCCCTGAACCTGTCGAATGGCCTCGACGCCGCTTTGGGCGTGTCGTTACGCCTCGATAGCGTGCCTAGCGCACAATACCCGCCAAATACTATGGGATTCAAAGAGGCATCGGCCCCGCCTGCGATCATCGCATCGGCCCAACCTCTCTCGATTACCAGGCAGGCATCACCTATCGCCTGAGTACCGGCCGCGCACGTTGTACCTATGGTGTTGTTATATCCCTGAATAGAATGCTGGAGAGCTATGTGTATAGAAACGGAATTCGGCATCCCTCTCAAAGGCTTCAGCGGGGAGAGTGTCTGAGGATTTTCGGTAAACTGACCCTGGTCTATTTCGTTGAACATGACGATGTTGCCTGTGCCCGTGCCGGTGATGACGCCTATCCTGGAGGGATCCTCTGTGTTAAGATCAAGCCCGGAATCATCCACCGCCATCTTTGCCGCTGCCAGGCCGAGCTTCGTAGCCTTCACCATGTATTTCAGCGACTTCCTCGCGGAAACGAAATCTCCGGCGTTGAAGTCCTTCACCTCCCCGCCTATTCTCGTAGTAAAACTACTCGGATCGAATGAGGTGATGGGACCGATCCCGGAGACACCCCGTGAGATGGAGTCCCAGAAGACATCGCACCCAACGCCATACGGCGATACGATCCCCATACCGGTAATTACTACTCTTTTCTGCAAAACTTCCCCTTTGAAAAAGTAAGGATCAAGGCTTCCCGAACAGTCGGGAAATGATTAAACAATCCAGGTGTTGATTTCTCCCACACCTGGGTTAAAAATCGAAACAATATACGGTCTGAATATATCACAAACACCCTGTAAAATCAATAATCACCGGCCTTTCCATCTTAATGCGTAACATTCAGTTATGCATAGGGAGAGAGAATTCCTTCTCGTATAAAAAGCAAATTTCAGACCAATTTTTATGATCATACGCTGCCGATTCCCGCATCACAGATCCTCAACGCATACGGACAGCTTGAACTTATAGGCGAGGTTTCATTGGAGATTCAATAACCGGTAGAAAATGCCGATAGAGCGCCTGACTCATCAGCGAGCGAGGACCATTTTGCGAGAGATCGTCCTCTCTTCTGATTTTAGGATGTAGAAATAGACACCGGAGGACACGCTGTTACCGCTCTCGGATGTTCCATCCCACACGACGCTATGATTGCCAGGCGAGAGATCCGTGTTTATGAGTGTCTTCACCTTTCTGCCTCTAATATCATAGATCAGAAGGAGCACGTGGATCAACTCATCCCGACTCCTGCCCGGCACACTGAATCTTACCACTGTTTGAGGATTGAAGGGGTTCGGGAAATTCTGCTGGAGAGCAAATTCCCTGGGCAGGTGCAACCTGTCATCCGGGTCGATTCCCGTTGATGGTCGAATCACGATGGAAAGCCATGCTTCATCGTAATGCGGTGGATCATAGGAATCGGTCACTCTTGCAAGAAACGGGAACGAATCTGCCACAGTAGGAATACCGGAGATGAGTCCAATATCAGGGTTTAGCTCAAGGCCATCCGGAAGTGTTCCATCCTCGATCGACCAGTGCATCTGGCCAACGCCGCCCTCGGATCTGAGAACTGCGTAATACTGGATACCGACCGTGCCATCATCCAGTTCGGTGGTTGTTATCTTGAGAGGCTTCGATTTATTCTTGAGAACCCAGCCGTCGGGATCGAGAAAAACGTCAACCGGTTCCCATGGGAGCTCGAATGTATCCTGGAAATAAGCAGTTGAATCAACAAACTCAACTTCTACCGAATCCGTATCCGAGACGAATAGAAGCTGTAACGGCATTTTGAAGATGGTCCCACTCGATTGAACCTGTTCGATCGTGACAGTGGTTTCCCAAGTTCCGCTCGTGTCACTCGCCTCCCAGGTCAGGAGATAATTGGGCCTCCCTTCCTGATAGACCCACTCATTGAAAAACCAGTCCAGTTCCATGCCGGAAATTGTCTCACTGAGTGTGATAAGATCCGGTGTACTCACGTGGTCGTACTTGAAGGAAGGGTCATTTGCCAGTGCAGGGAGGATCTCGAAGAAGGCGGAATCCCCCACGACATATCTCAGCATGTGCAGGACCCAGGCCCCCTTGTTATACACGGTGCTTCCCAGAAGATCGACCGGGTCATATACGCTCCCAGTGAAATCCCTGGTATCGAGAATTCCCATATACGTCAGGTAATTATCCATTCCTCCGAGGTATTCGGCCCAGACGGCCTCACTGTAAGTCGAGAAGCCCTCACTGAGCCATATCTCCTCCCACTCGGAAGGTGTTAGAGAGTTTCCCCACCACGAATGGGCAAGCTCATGCGCTACGATCATGTCCCATCGATGATCACCGGTGATGAAGAAATTACCGTAACTGGTTATGGTCTGATGCTCCATGGCCGCAAACGGATCGGTCATTGTCTCCGCCATACCGTATTTCTCCGTCAAAAACGGATACTCCCCGAACACTGAGTCGTAAACTACAAGCATGGTTGCGGTCAGGTTCCAGTCCTCCTCGGCTTCGGCCCTGTCTTCCGGAAAGACGAAGAATGGCAGTATCATCGTATCGGCAGGAGCGTACTCGTGATACTGGAGGAACACCTCGTAATTCGTAATTGCGATGCATATGTTGTATGTGGTGACCGGGTAGTTCTCCCTCCAGGTGAAAGTTCTTGTCCCGTCTCCGTTGTCGATCGTATCCACTAGCGTACCGTTTGAAGCCACAATCAGACCTTCGGGTACGGTCACGACGATACTCGCCGTTGCTTTATCACGGATGTCGTCTTTGCAGGGCCACCACGATCTTGCATTATCAGGCCAGCTGATGCTGTATATTATCGGTTGACCGGAGTGATTGCTGAAATACAGGGTACCGTACTCGGTCGGGGGCGGCGGCACTCCATGGTAATAGACATGTATGGTCGACGTATCGTCAGCGGCGATCGTAGAATCGAGGAATACGCTCACAACATCATCAACATGGATGAATTCATAAATCCCAACGGGTGCAGTTACGGAATCTACGAGAAGCGGCTGATCCAGATTGAAATCGACAGAGGATACACCACTACCGCCGGCGATATACTCGAAAACCACATCCCCCTGGACGAATGTGGAATCGGGTGTCAAAATAAGGTTTATGTGGTAATCTATGACGTCATACTCATCACCCCTAAGGGAACTCCCGATCGAACCGGGTGCGAGGGATGGTCTCTCCACCTTTACGGGAGCCTTTTCCAGGATTCTCTGTCCTTGCCGGCTTTGACCGGATATTTGAAAAGCGACAGGCGAAGCGAGGACCATGACGACGATCGAGCAGATAGCAAGTTTCTTTCCCATGATGCCGCTCCTGTGTTTCAGACTAAAAATCCGAACCGATTGAGAAGAAAGTAAAATTCTTCCCCGTTTTTTCCAGATCAGTCTCCCAGGAAAAATCCACTCTCAGGACCAGATACCCCATCCCCAGCCTAACGCCTGCGCCATAGGCGCCGATCAGATCCTGGAAGTGAAAGCCGAATCTGCCTCCGGTCGAGAAAGGCTTAAATTCATCGACCCAGGCAGAGGCCATGTCCCAGAATAATATCCCCTGAAGGAAATCTACTTGTGGGCCGAGAAAGTAGAGGAGAGGGAACCGGTACTCGGTGTTGAGAATCAGGACCCTGGTTCCCTCAAGTTCCCCGTAATCTGTGCCCCTGAATGTATACGGGCCCCCGATCCTGAATATCTGTGGCGTGTCACCGAAGCTACCCGCCAGGATAAGTCTCTGGGCGATCAGCGAACGCCGCCTGATGTTGAAATAGCGTCGGTAATCCATTATCAGAGTCGCATAATCGAGATCCCCGAAGCTCCTCTCAACCGAATATCTCGCACGCCTTCCCGACAGAGGTCCCGTGAACCCGAATATCGAGTTGTCCATCACATAGGCAAGATTACCGGTGACATATTTTGCAGTACCTAGATCCTCCTCCTTTACCTCCGTATCGAAGCCGGAGAAGCTCTGCCTAACTATTTTTTCCTTGACCGTCGTGAAGCCCGCACCGAATTCTATTCTTCGAAACGCATCGAGCGGATAGCCGGCGAGGACTCCTCCTCCCCTGTAAATCTGGCTTTGAAACTTGACCTCATCCTCCCCGGAATCCGGGGCGGTGAACAGGCCAATGTCATTCCTGAACTGGAAGAAGCTCGTGATGTAATTCACCCTCCGTTCGAGGTTCTGATACGCGACTAAGATGTCGGATGAGCCTAAATCCTCATACGCTCGGGTGCCTATTATTATGTTATGGTTTCCAAGCATATCGCTGATCAAAAGCTGTGACGCACCCTGAAAACCGAGGTTTGTACTGAACCCGATCCCTCCTATCAGGTAATCCGGCTCCAGCGTGACGCTGTAAGAATCATTCTCCAGATCCGTCTCGTCGATGAGCTCATATTTCTCGAGATGGTCTATGAGACCGGTGTCTGGTTGAGCCCGGCTAATGATCTCTTTCCCCGGAAGCGATTGGATTTCCGAGAGCAGATATATATCCCAGCCACCTCTGTCCATCGCGGAGATGGCGATTTCTTTGTCTGAGCCGCTGATGGAGGGAGTGTAGCGGGTGATACCTGAAACCCAGGGCTCTACACTGGCAAAGATGGATGTCGTCTGATCCTCCATGTCCAGTACAAACACCGTCGGCTTACCTTCGTAATCTGAAGTGAAAAGGAGCCTCCTCCCGCCATCTATCCAGGAGGGGCTACCCTCGTCAGCGGGAGTTTCGACAACAACTGTCACTTCACCGGTTTCGAGATCATAGATCGCTATGTTGTCATCCCCGAAAAGCAGCCTTTCCACGTCTGTGCGCTCGCCCCGGTCCGTGATGAAGGCGACGTATCTACCATCAGGAGACCACCTGGGATTGAGCTGTGCATATAAGTCATCTGTTAGGCGTATCATCGTGTTCTCTTCGAGATCATACATGTAGAGGTCAGAGATACCGCCGGTGACGCCTGTGAAAACCAGATACCGGCCATCCGGAGAGAAATCGGGCGACATCAACCCGTTGAGGCCGGGACTGACTTTCTTTTTAACCTTGCCGCTAGATGCATCGACCAGATATATAGCATCCTGCTTTCCGGCTTTCGCAACGAAACAAACAAGCTTCCCGTCATACGACCAGGAGATAGAGGTATCGAGGAATCTGAGGATCTCTAGTGATCCGCTTCTTGACCCTTTCACCAATCTCTTCGGTTCACCCTTTCCTCCGACATCGAGAACGTAAATATCATTGTAGAGGGATCTGTTCGAGACGAAGGCCACTCGCTTCCCATCTCTCGATATAGCCGGGACAGCATTCAGGTTGTAGTAAAAGCCCTCGTGCCGCGTGATCTGCCGGAGGGCGATTCCGGTAACAGGCGGCTGCCCCGCCTCGTATTTCTCCTTCAGGAAGCTCGAGAAGGCAAGCGAAAGTTCCTTGCTATCCATACCGATGACTTCTTTAAGCGCCGCCTCTATTGCTCCGGTGACCGGCAGCTTCAGAAGTATTTGACCGACCGATTCATCCCCGTGCTTGGCACCGATGTAATGCCAGAGTGCATTTCCTATCCTGTACACCCTGATATCGGAAATCCTAGAAAGCTCATTGACGGTTGGAAGTGTCCCGTTCTTTATTGCGTCTTTTAGCCAGGCTTTAGTCTGGGAATCGAGGCCCTGGCTGTAATACTCGGCCAGACCTTCCATCACCCAGAGCGGCGGGATGCTTTTCAGCGCACCGCCTGTGGCGCTTATCTGGAGGATATCGTATTCGAAGGCATGTACTAATTCGTGTGTGAGG
>JBHIFB010000088.1:0-13273 GCA_046760905.1 Candidatus Glassiibacteriota bacterium
GTTGTCTATGATGTCTTGAATTGGACGTTGCCCGGAAATGTCGTTTGTCCCGATATGGAGCATTATTATATCAGGATCGTTGAGATCATAATACACATCCACGGAGTCATCGAGCATGCTTGAACTCCACCCACCATGACCCTCGTGGTCAGCATCAAAACCTTCGCCCGTAGACAATGTCCCGACGAAATCGAAAGGAATATCATAGCTTACAAGTTCGTAATAGAGATCGTCTCTGTAGCCGCCGGGAATACTGGAACCCCATCCATACGTTATAGAATTTCCCAGGGGCATAATCCTGAGCGTGTCCATGTCTTGAGCTCTTAACGCCGGCGAGGTCATAATAAAAAGGAGAAAAAAGATCAGCTGTGTTTTCTCGTCGAGAAACCATCTGAATTTCTCTTTTGACAGGATATAGTAATAACTACACATATCCACTCAAGCCGCAGGAATTTGATTCAAAATCCAGTGGTGGAGAAAAAATCCCACTACTTATCATCGAGTAAATTAATATTTCGATTCCTAATTCTCAACAACTCTAAGGAAAGCCACGCCTAGCATTTATCAATCATAAATAATATTTTTAATCTGAGGTGTCATCTAAACAGCAATCTTCAACATGAAAATGCAATATCTATGCCATAGAATCACCGATTTTACAGCCCTCTAAGGACTTTACATAGATCTTAGTGAATCGAGCAGGCTACAGGCTCCTACACCTCGAACTCGGTAGCATAGATATCCCAGATGGTGACGAAGAGTGCGGCGATGATAGGCCCGATGATAAATCCCACTATGCCAAAGACGCTGATCCCTCCGAGAGTGCCTAAGAAAATTAGAAGGGGGTGCATTTCTGTGTCTTTACCTACGAGTCTCGGCCTCAATAAGTTGTCTATTGTGCTTATGAGACCAGCGCCTATCGCAAGGATACCAAATCCTGCACCCACACGCCCGTTTACAATCAGGATTATCCCTGCGGGTAGCCATACGATACCACTTCCTATAGCCGGAATAATTGAGAGGATAACCATGATAAGACCCCAGAAAAGGGGTGAGGGAACTCCAAATATCCAGAACGCTATTCCACCTATTCCGCCCTGTATGATAGCAATGACAAGTGTGCCTTTTATTGTGGCTCTGGTTATTGAAGCGAACTTACTGATAAGTCTGTCTTCATGCTCATCGTCGAGAGGGCTCATGCGTTTGAATCGTTCGAGAAAAGCAGGTCCGTCCTTGAAGAAGTAATACATCGAAAAAAGCATCACAAATAGCATCGCTATAACATTAATAGCACCCTGTGTCACGCTCTGAATGCTCTTTATTAGGAATGTGCTTATTGCCTTAGCTATCTCACCAAGTTTGTTGAAAAGCTGGGCTTCATCGAGCTGATACTCATCAAGAAGCCCGCCCGCTCTGAACCATTCTGCCAGCCTGTTCACATCGATAGGCACACTTCTCACATAACCATCCACCTTACTGTAGAACTCCAGAGCTTGGCCGGCGATGACTGCAAGAAGGCCCGCGAGCGGAAGGATGAGAAGAAGAAGAATGGCAAGGCATGACAGAACGGAAGAAAGAGATGCTCTGCCCCTGGTGGCACGCAGTAGGAGCTTGTAAAGTGGATAGAACAGGCCTGTGATTATTGCTCCCAGAAGAATGGCAAAGAAAAAAGGCCAGATGACCCTGATGAAAAGGTAAGTGATGATGAGGAGCACGAAGAAGAAAAAGTACAGATTCAGGCTGAATGGAAGCTTATCATCCATAAGTGCTCCTGATCACCGCAGCAGTATCATCTTCTTGAGGCTGCTGAAATCACCCGAATCCATGCGATACAGATAAACCCCTGATGAGACGACCTCTCCCCTCTCATCTGTCCCATCCCATACAACAGAATAAGAGCCCGGCTCCTTCTCTTCATCGACGAGTGTTCTAACGAACCTTCCCCTCATATCGAATATCCTGATGAGAACCTTGACCTTTCCAGCTGTACTGTTGGGAACATCATAGTGCATATTGGTTATCGGATTGAAGGGGTTTGGAAAATTTTGCGACAGGGAATATGCGATAGGGATCTGTTTCTCCTCTTCACCGGGTTCTATTCCGGTTGGCGTATGTACTATCACTGGTAGTTTGAAAGGTTCTGAGAGGGGTTCGTTGAATACGAAGAGGAGAGAACTCCTCAACGTCTCTTCCTCCGGGGACTCGAGCTCGACATCTACGATGATCTCAGCCGATGTGCTCGGCGCCAGAAGAGCCCATTGCGGTTCGAATTTGAGCCACTGGTCATCATGGATGGTGACCGATATGACTTCAGTTCCCCCATCCGCCGGAAACGCATCTCCTAGGCTTGCGGTGTCCAACCCTACGGGCCACAGGAACCCCCCCACAACGTTCATGAGCTGGGGATCCTCGCCCGTGAGTTCTATCATTGTACGGTTTATCCCCACCTCGAATACGCTATCTTCGACTACCGCATACGGAAGGAAATCGATGAAATCGTAGTCCTGCATCACCTCGTTCCACTCGAGGAGCAGTTCTCCCAGGAGCGGATCCCTAAGCAGTATGTATTCGTTCCCTCCGAACTCTGGATCACCGGTCATTGGATTTGCATCGGCATCCAAAACGAACACACCCCACCATGTACCAGGCACTTCCGCCCAGGGCCTGTATCCGGTCAGTCTGAAGTACAACATATCCTCACCAGGGTTGAACTGGAAGTAGAAGGATTTGATATCCATGTCGGTCTTCTGGTCGGTGTCCGGATAGATGAAATTCCATAGCGAATCTACAGGCGAATAATTGATGGCAGGCGGCGACACTTTCCCATCGTAAGCTCCGGTAATATTTGCACTACGCCTCATCCATTGCTGTCTGTCTTCTAACAATCTCGCGACCGCTCCTGCTATGACTTCTGTATGTTCTGGTGAAGTTCTCCAAGCTCTTGATTGGGGGTAATTCGCCTCCTGCACGGAGAAAAAAAGCGTGCCGGTTCCCGTGTTGGTTACGGTGATGGTATCAGATCCGGCAAGTCCTTCATCAAGCCACATTACCAGCGAATCTGTGTCTATCGATAGCTCCGGACTGGTTAGCGTGAAGGAGAGAGAGGTATCAGGTGGTAGAGTGATGAACATCCCGTCACTGAGCAGGTATCCATCCTGCAGAGCCTGAACGGAATAGTTACCAGGAAAGAAGTACTTTTCGAAGTGACCCTCCTCATCTGTGAGGGTGGTATCGAATTCCAAGAACTTCCCGAGGCTATCTATAGGGCCCAAAGAGAGAATCAGAGTGTTGGGAAGCGGCAAAAGATCAGGTCCCATCACCTCTCCACTTACAAGGAACATCTGACCTGTGTGTATGAGGAAGTCATATTCCCATTCACGCGACTCACCATCACTGATAAGGACGGTGAAGGATACATCGTGAGCCATCGGGAGTGTGTCGCTTAAGCTGAAATCGAAATCATCTTCACAGGCGGTGCTATCATCCGGCTCAAGATCAGGAAAGGTTTCAGCTGAATCAGTGAGTGACACGTAGATGTCCTGTGTCCGGAGCGCAGCAGTCAAACCACTGGCTGTTGTGTCACCCAGATTTGTAACAGTAATTGCAAGTTCCACTGTTTCCCCTGCCTCTGGGAAACCGTTACCGTTGCCAAGGCTTTCGCCAGTCGAATCATCGTCCACTGTTAGATCCAGAAACATCACAAACGGAAGGTCAAGGTCAGCGGCTCTAAGCGCATTTATTATACCCCACCCATAATCATTATCGGGAAAATCGCTCTGGGAGGCGGTGTCCTTCAATTTTTCCATGATTTCCATGGCCGTCCAACCTTGCTGGGCTTCGAGGATGAGGGCTGCGGCTCCCGCCACCATCGGCGTTGCAAACGAGGTGCCGCTCCCATAAGAGTAAGATACCGTGTCGACGTTCAAGGCGTAGTAGTTACCCACACCCATCGCACAAACGTCCGGTTTCGTCCTGCCATCGTAGGTAGGACCGGGTGAACTGAAGGATGCCAGGACTCCCGCACTGTTCACCGCTCCTACCGCCATCACGCTGTCTCCGTCCGCAGGGGTGATGATGTGACCCCATTCACTGCCTCTTGAATTACCAGCAGCATTCACTACGAATACTCCAAGACTCGCTGCGAAATCTGCTGCAACCGTGGTCACCGCGGTATTCCCATCCAGATCACTGAACTCGTATCCCGTATCGTCATCAAATCTTGTATAACCAAGGGAACTGGAAACTATGTCCACGCCCTGCGTCTCCATCCATTCTATTCCCTCAACCCAGTAGTCCTCTTCAATTGGTGTCTCGCTCCTGGTATCCTCTGTTTTTCCCAGGAGGAAGGAAGCCCCAAAGGCCGGCCCTATCAATTCTCCTTCCGCGTTTCCGGCCATGATAGAGAGTACCGCTGTCCCGTGCGAGTCAGAATAATCATCGGGATCAGAAGGATCATATTGGGTATCATCATCATCGAACACGAAATCATGCTCGGCAACGATATCAAGACCGCTGATAGCCAAGTGGTCCTTTCTAAACCCCGTATCAAGAACCCCTATCAATATGCCATTACCGCTGTATCCGAGGTCATGTAAAGGCGGCACGACTATCAGCATGGACTGTGTTAATGAGTTTCCGTAATCATGCTGAAAGGCCTCTCGGAGGTTAAGGAAAGGCTCCTCTCTTGTGGCAGATATCTCAGGTGGGATTTCCCTTCGCATTAATCCTGCAACGGGCCTCACCGAGGATACAAAGGGAAGGAGTGAGATCTCATGGATCTCTCGGGCGGTGGCCTCGATGCTCACGGCGTTTAACCATCTCGAGGTGGTCCTATGTACTGCACCGGTTCTCAGAACACTATCTATGTATTCCTTCGAAACATCGAGGTCGAAGAGTCCTGATATTCTTTCCTCGCCTGTCGCTTTTTTCCTCCTCGACAGTGTCCTCGGCAATAACTTTCTCACTTTATTCTCGACCAGGAATTCTATTTCATTGAGCTCCGTCGCTCCCTTGTCGGTGAAAAACACCCAGACCTTGAAACGCTGATCAGGCCGTTTATCGAAATCGATCGGAAGGTAGCTTTCTATTTTTGGATCTTCCGGCTCTCTACTCACCGAAGTCTGGATCAACCCTGACATTCCACTCCGCGGGGCCAGGAGTAACATCATAATGATGATAAAAACCATAGCAAGCCAATTTTTAAGCATACTATCACTCCCCTCAATGATGCTAAGATTGCCAGGTGCGCCAGAAGAGGTTCGAGTCAGTCTTCGGTCACCTTGAAGACTTCATCATGTGGCCTGACCCTCTCCCTCACCTTGAGACCGATCGACTGTCCCACCTCTGCGCTCTGGACAGACTGGTGCTCGACTTGCATTGAATCGACAACCTGAGTGAAATCGGTGGTGTGCCCAACGAAATGTAAGGTGTCACCGAGGTCGATGGATCCGGAAGTGACCGTTACGGCAGCGACCCCGATCTTGGCGAAGTACTTTTCGACGATTCCCACCTTTTCTTCTGCCATTCCGTGCCTCCCTTCGAATTACGGAACAGGTAGTTATTGCCTTCATATACTTATTTCACGATTATGAGTACATAAACATCTGTTGAGAGATACCGTCCGGCCGCCTCCTTAATATCTTCGACACCAAGCTGACTCATGCGCTCATACAGTACATCTTCCCCCTCCCATCCAAGATACTCGTCGCGCGCCATGTAATATGCCTTGTTCACCCTCGACATCCTCTTCCGTAGGAGGTCACCGCGATAATCGCCAACCGCCCGCCTCAGTTCTTGCCCAGTAACTCCCTCCTCTATCAATTTTCCTATTTCGGAAAGGATGCCCGATTTTGCCTTCTCTACCGATTCCCCTGCAGTACCCATTGATATTACAAGATAACCAAAGTCCCTGTCAAATTCTACCGAGGATCCAACCGAATATGCAAGTCCTTCTTTCTCCCTGAGGGCTAGGCCAAGTCGTGATGAAAGAATTGAATTCATAGCAATTATGTGGGGTATGTGCGGATCCTCTACTCCAGGCAAGATGTATCCAATGTAAATGTATGCCTGCTTCGAATCCTTCTCGACGATCAACTCCCGCCTCTCCTCGAGCGGAAGAGGAACCGGGTAGCTCTCAAATTCCTCTTTTGCACCGAAATCTCCACTAAAAGCGTCTTCTATCTCCTTCACGATCATGTCTGTGGAAAGATCGGTCACCACAGCAAGTATGAGGTTCTTTGGTGAATACAACTTGGAATGAAACTCCACTAGATCTTCCCTGTTTATACCGGAGACATGCTCGTTCTCGCCCAGGATTCTCTTTGCAAACGGATGCCTCTGGAACATATTTTCCATGAGGATGGCTTTTCCTTCCTTGCTGCTGCTTTTCTCGGCCTGTTTGATCAAGCTCTCCAGCTCATCTCGTACTTTTTCAATTTCGTTCTCTTCAAGCGAGGGATTCCGGATGATATCAGAGAGGATTTCGATCGCTTTATCGTGAAATTTTCCGATGGTCTGAAATTTAACGAAGCTGTATGCCGGCGTTGTGTAAATGTCATCGTAGGGAATCGCCGGGTTGTCTACGACTGTAATATCAGCACCTATGGACCTGATCTCTCTGGAAAGGCTTTCCAAGCTCCTCGAATTGGTACCTCTCAGGAGCAGCCTCGAAAGAAATTCAGAGAGGCCCGTCTTGTCGGCGGGCTCGAAAAACGTTCTTCCCCTGGCGAACAAGGTCATGGCAAACACATCAGAACCTTCACTGCTCTCTATAAGAATTGTAAATCCGTTGGGAAGCACCTTCTTCTCCACGTTCTTTCTCGGCTCACTCCGCAGCTCTTCTTTATCGATTTCACCCGGCACGAAGGATGTTGCGACATAGTTTGCCCCATCGAGGTAACGGGATGCAGCCTGCCTTACATCCTCCGAGGAAACGTCATCCAGCATTTTCCACCTGTTAACCAGATTGTCTATCCCTCCAATGACTATTTCATCGGCCATCATGATGCCGAAATAATGGAATTTCTCCTGTGTGATTACATCGCTCACGAGCATTTCCGTCTTTAGTTGGGCCAGCCTTTCCCTGTCCGGCTTAATATGTGAGACCTGCTTTATCACACCTTGAAGCTTCTCTATGATCTCATCAGGTTCTCTCTCCATCGTGAAGATTGTGATATCAAGGACGGAGAAGCCTTCTTTTATGGAAATGCTTGATGATACCGACAGTGCAAGCGGCCTCTCCACACGCACAAGGGATCTGTTTAGGGGAGAGTCCTCCCCTTGAGAGAGGTATCGGCTGAGCAGGTTTAATGCATTGAAATCCTTGTGATAGGGTGGAGGGCAGAGAAAAGAAACGGTTATATATGATATGCTCGTATCCCCGCCTTTCATAGACAAATAACTTTCTACAGGGGGTTTCATCTCGGGAAGGGTTCTCGGCGGCAGAGTCTTGGATGGAACATCTCCAAAGACAGTCTCTATGAGCTCAAGCATTTCATCCTGATAAAAATCCCCCATAAGAAGAATCGTCATATTATTAGGAACGTAGTACGTGTTGTAATATTCGACTATCTCATCCCTTGTAATTGTAGAGATGACGTTCGGATATCCTACGACGGGAAGTGCATAAGGAGTACCGGCAAAAAGTTTTTCTCTGTGGAACCTCTCTGCTATATAGTAGGGGCTTGCTTCGTCTTTTCTAATCTCCTCGATGACTACTTTTCGCTCTTTCTCGAGCTCCTTATCCGGGATTATGGAGTGAAAGAGCATATCCTTCTGCAGAGAAAGTCCTTCCTCGATGTGCTCAGTCGGTACAAGCAGTATATAGGATGTGTAAAGATCTCTTGTGAATGCATTGATGTATCCACCCAACTCCTTCACGCCCTCATTGATATCCTCTCTGGATCTCTCCCTCGTTCCATCGAAAAGCAGATGTTCAAGCAGGTGGGAGACGCCATTATTCCACTGGCGTTCATAAGCCGACCCTGCATGCACGTATATCAGGGAGGCTATCAGGGGGTTGTCATGATTCTCCCTCATGATGATCTTCATCCCATTGGAGAGAATGAAGTTTCTATATTCTAAATCCCTGCCATAGCCGAGATCGACTGCAGGGATGGTGAGTAAAAACATGAAAGCAAATCTCAATATCCTCATCTATTACTAACTCCCTATCCTTAGAATAGAATCGATGTGTGAAATAGCAGCTATAGCACTGCAATCAGAAAACATGCTTCATTTGATATTTATCGTGAAGTAATTTCCGGCTTGGGCCTCTCCCGGGAAAGTCAGCTTCTTTCCGGTTCTGTGATTCACCTCTATATAATACCTGATCTTCGCGCCTTTCTCCTGCTCGGGGAGCGTGGCTATGAAACGCCTCCCTGAAGCTGTTTTCCTCATTACCAGGGATTGGAATGGTCCATCATTTACGCTGTAATTCACTTTAACTCCATCCTCTGGAATCGCTCCCTTTACACGGCCTCTCGTCACGAGCATACTTATCTGCGGGCCACCCTCACCGCTGTGCTCGACCACATTCCTGTGTTCCATTATAAGTGAAACGAGCTTACCGGTGTGAGTCAGACTCTTTTCTCCGTCGCCGCAGCCCACTATGCCTAAAATTATGACAGGAGAGAGAATACCCATGAGAACAGCGATGTATGCGCCGGTGGAAGAAAGCGTGTGTTTTCTCAATAGCTTCATGTTTCCTCCTGAGCCCTTGAACGCCTCCAGTCACCGCTCTTGCCACCACTTTTCGCTTCAAGGCGCACCGAGCCGATTTCCATGGAATCATCAAGCGGTTTCAACATGTCATAGATGGTGAGCAGTGCTACAGTGGTCGCCGTCATTGATTCCATTTCGAAGCCTGTCCTGTCATGTCCGTTCACCGAGGTTCTGACAAGAATCGAGGGTGGGTTATCTTCGAATATGAATCGAACATCCACCCACGTAATGTTGAGTGGATGGCAGAGCGGAACGAGGTAAGGGGTCATCTTCGCACTGTGAATAGCAGCCACGTGGGCAACAGAGAGGACATCCCCCTTTTCTACTTTTCCACCCTTTACCAGCTCCAATGTAGAGGCATTCATTGTTATCCGTCCGGATGAGATTGAAGTCCTGTATGCTTCTTCCTTACCGGAGACATCCACCATTTTTACTTTTGCATCACCCTTCATAAGAAAATCTCCTTCACATCCCCTCCTCCAGATATGACCCTATCTTCGAATATCTTTCGAGTTTTAATATAGGCAGCTTCTCAGGAGGTATTTTTTTCAGCTGCTGTAGATGCTTCAATATGCTTTCTTTCACGCTGGCGATCGCCTCGGCCGGCCTCGCATGTGCCCCACCCTGGGGTTCTGGAATTATCTCATCGATCACTCCGAGATCGAGCAGGTCGATCGCAGTTAACTTCAAGGCGGAGGCAGCGAGATCTTTCTTCCTGTTGTCCCTCCAGAGAATGGATGCACATGCTTCGGGTGAACACACTGAATAGACAGAATTCTCGAGCATGAGTATCCTGTCCCCAAGGCCCAGAGCGAGAGCTCCTCCACTACCCCCCTCACCTATGACGACGACAATGAGTGGGACATCTATCGTAGACATTTCTTTCAGGTTCCTGGCTATGGCTTCCGCCTGTCCCCTTTCCTCGGCTTCTATTCCAGGATAGGCGCCAGGTGTGTCAAGGATTGTGATTATGGGTCTCCGGAACTTCTGAGCCATCTTCATCAGCCTGAGAGCTTTTCTGTATCCTTCCGGGTGAGGCATTCCGAAGTTCCTGAGAAGCTTATCCCTCGTGTCTCTGCCTTTCTGTTGACCTATCACCATCACCGGCTCGCCTTCCAGAAGAGCCCAGCCACCAACAATAGCTCTGTCATCACCGAACAGCCTGTCTCCATGAAGTTCTATAAAATCGGTGAAAATAGCCTGGATATAATCGTAGGAATACAGCCTCAGAGGATGCCGCGCAAGAAGTACCCTCTGCATTGGAGAGAGATTCGAAAACGTCTCCTTCTTCAGTTTCGAGAGCTTTTTCTCAAGCTGCTTTATCTCATCCGACAGTCCCACCCCTTCAAAGCCCTTCAGGTCTTCGATCTTCCTTTCCAGATTAACTATAGGTTTTTCGAAGTCAAGATATTGATCATCCATCACCTACCCCCTGGTGAGTTGTGCATACTCCATTTGAACTCTATCTCTTTCCCGAACTCTTAAAAGAGAGGGCTCTCATAGACTATTCTGATTGTTCTGTTGTTGCTCCTGGCATTCTCGTTCAGGTTTCTCCAATCGACCTCTATGAATATGCTTTCCACCAGGCGCATCCTGAAGCCGGCATTCAGGAAACCTTCGCCCTCATCTAATGACCTGGCTATGTTATCGTTGGATATGGGAAGGTCATATTCGACCATGATCATGAGATCCGGATTCAAACTCTTGGTCAAACCAAGGAAGAAAGTGGGCTCCCCTTCATCTTCATCCTTTCCCTCAAATGATACACCATACCCTGCATGCAAGCCCAGTTCCCCGAAGAAATTGTAGTTTTTGCTCAGTACACCATAAAAGCCCCTGGATTTGATCTCGTATCTCTCAAGTTCACTATCGTAAGCATCGTAACCCTGAGAGTTATACCCGATGGCTACCGCGGGAAATCCCACGGTTTCATCGATAAGCCGGTATTTTGCCTGGAACTCGACTCTCGGGTACCAGTCTACATCACCACTCCCGATGATGTTCATCCCTCCATACGAAACCCCCAGCTCAAATCTCTCAAAGATTCCCAGATCCAGCTCGCCGAGCATCCCTCCACCCGGAGACAATCTGACACCGAAGGAATATGTGCCTCTCTGCATCAGACCAGCTGTAGGCGTGTCCACGCTCATCCTGCTGAATGAGTCCTGAGAAAGAACCGATGCGGGCATCATAAAGAGAAGAAATGCAGTGAGCATGCTTTTGTTCATAGGGACCCCGCTTTAAAAGAATGGGCTACAAAGCATTTTCAATCTTCACGGCCTCCTTGCCGGCATACCTCTTCAGATCTTCGATGAGAGATTCGCTAATCGACACAGTGGAGCTTCTGGAGACGAATGTGCGCCGATCCCTTCCACGCCCGACCAGGAAAAAAACAGGGGAAGGTCCAGGGTGTTCGGAAAGAATCCCCCGCAGGGCGATGAGGTCCTCCTCCCCTAATTCGTCCAGCAGGGAAAGGTCAACCGTCACGCCGATTTTCCCTTCGGATAGAAGTTTCTCCATATCATACACCTTGCTCGCAATGAGCTTCGGAGAATCTTCATCACGCTTCGAAGTTTTGCCTTTTACCATAAGAACGGAATCGATCTGCAACATATCGCTGGAACTGCTGTATGCATCATTGAAGAATATCACTTCGACCATTCCGGAGTAGTCCTCGAGGGCAACGAATGCCATCTCCTTTCCTTTCCTGTCGATGAGCCTCTTCACCCCGGTCACTATACCTCCGAGACGAACTTCTCTATTTTGAGGCAGGCTCTTGATACTCTGGGTATCTGCATTCGCATAGTATGAAAGGATGGGCCTGTATTTCTCTAAAGGATGTCCCGAAATGTAAAAACCGACAAGTTCCCTCTCCTTTGCGAGCTTCTGTTTTGCTGTCCAGGGTTTAGTCTCAGGCAACGTGAACTTGATAAGCTCCTCTCCGCCCGGCCGAGCACCACTATCGAAGAGGCTTATCTGGCCCCTCCTCCTGTCCTCAGATTTCCGTTGTGCAACGGACAAAGCTGATTCCAGCCCCTTCAAGAGCTGAGCCCTGTGACCTTCGAGCGAATCCATCGCCCCCGCCATTATCAGGTACTCAATTACCCTTTTATTGTTGAGCCTCAAATCGACATTTTCGCAGAAGTCCAGAAGCCCTTTGAAACGACCTGCCTTCTCTCTCACCTCGATGATCGACTCGATTGCTGCCCTGCCAACATTCTTGATGGCACCGAGTCCGAAACGGATGCCTTCCGGAACCACAGTGAACTGAAAATCACTCTCATTCACATCTGGCGGAAGGATATCGATCCCCATCTCCCGGCATTCGGACAGGTAGAAGACTATTTTTTCGGTATTGCCCATCTCGCTTGTGAGAAGCGCCGCCATGAACTCTTTCGGATAATGCGCCTTGAGGTAAGCCGTATAGTATGAGAGCATGGTGTAAGCTGTGCTGTGGCTTTTATTGAAGCCATAACCGCTGAAATGATGCATCAAATCGAAGACCCTGCTCGCATCCTCCTTTCTTATTCCCCTCAGAACAGCTCCTTTCACGAAGTCCTCTCTCTGGGCTGCCATCTCTTCAGGCATCTTCTTACCCATCGCACGCCTCAGGATGTCAGCCTGGCCCATGGAAAAGCCGGCCATCATATTTGCAATCGACATCACCTGCTCCTGATAGAGGATCACACCGTATGTATCTTTTAATACCGGTTCAATGATCGGATGAGGATACTCAACCTTGGCCTTCCCATGCTTTCTCAGGATATACTCATCGGTCATCCCACTGTTCAGAGCCCCCGGACGAATGAGAGCATTGACCGCAATAAGATCCTCGAAACAGTCCGGTTTCATCTTCTTGAGAACCTCAGTCGGGACGTTACCTTCAAATTGAAACACTCCTGCCGTCTGTCCTTCACCGAGCAGCTTCAGAACTTTCTTGTCATCGAAAGGTATTTCTTCAACAGTGATATGTTTATTGTATATACGCTCTACCCGACGGAGTGAATCCTCTATGACCGTCAGCGTCTTCAGACCCAGGAAATCCATTTTCAAGAGGCCAATCTTCTCTACAGACTTCATATCGTATTGCGTAGTGACCTCTGATTTGCTTGTTTTGTAAAGAGGAACAAAGTTTATAAGTGGACCAGGGGCGATGACCACACCAGCTGCATGGACGGAGGCATGCCTTGCAAGTCCCTCCAGCCTTTTTGAATATTCGAACAGCTTCCTGTATGTTTCACTCCCATCCACCTTCTCCTTGAACTCGGGTATTGCCGAATATGCCTTATCGACAGTCATAGTAAACCCCGGCTGCTGCGGGATCAACTTTGCCATTCTGTCGACTTCAGAAAGAGGAATTCCCATTACTCTCCCGACATCCCTGACCACGGCCCTGGCCAACATCCTTCCAA
This sequence comes from Candidatus Glassiibacteriota bacterium, assembly GCA_046760905.1. Taxonomy (GTDB): domain Bacteria; phylum Gemmatimonadota; class CAZMKB01; order CAZMKB01; family CAZMKB01; genus JBHIFB01. The sequence continues at coordinate 13,134 of JBHIFB010000088.1, forward strand.
ATGTGATGATCTGTGCAACATTATCCTCTCCGTATTTATCCTTCACGTATTGAATGATCTCGTTGCGTCGCTCGTAGCAGAAGTCGATGTCAATATCCGGCATAGTCACTCTTTCGGGATTGAGAAAACGCTCGAAAAGC
>JBHIFB010000089.1:0-13263 GCA_046760905.1 Candidatus Glassiibacteriota bacterium
GGTACCCAAATGCTCTCACGACTCGCTCAAGGGCTCTGAGTTCCAGGAAAAATGGGGAAAGCCCGCACGCAATTCCCGTTGACAGGGGGAATAATCCATAATAGATTAATACTCCCGACAAGCAGCACAATATGGGCCAAAGCCCTTTCCATCGCGATTTCGTTTACTCCTTCATTTGAGGAAGTGGTCGATGAAAGTTCTCGTGAGCGATCCCATTTCCCAGGATAGCCTGGATGTCTTAAAATCCTCGGGCGAGTTCAAAGTCGATGTAATCACGGAACTCGATGAGGACGGGCTGGTTGAGACCATTTCACCGTATGAATGCATCGTTGTTAGAAGCAGAACCAAGGTGACCAAAAAGGTCATCGAGGCCGCAGGCAATTTGAAGTTGATCGTCAGAGGTGGGGTGGGACTGGACAACATAGATCTGGAGGCGGCGAAGGAGAAGGGTATAAAAGTTCTGAACACACCCGGCACCAACGCCGAGTCGGTTGCAGAGCTCACCATCGGCCTCATGCTGTGCCTTGCCCGTCAGATACCACAGGCTCACGCTACCCTCGTTGAAGGCCGCTGGGAGAAGAAAAAGTTCAGGGGCTTCGAGCTGGGCGGAAAGACCCTTGGTATTATAGGAATGGGAAGAATAGGCAGGTCCGTTTCCGCGAAAGCGGCAGCCCTCGGCATGACCGTCCTTGGCTATGACCCGTATGTGGAGGACGATGTAATACGCCGGGCGAAAGCGAATCCGGCAACTCTGGATGAGATACGGCGTGCTTCGGACTTCCTCACGATACACGTCCCCATATCGCAGGAGACAAAGAATCTCGTGGATTCGGAGTTTCTGGCGGGAGTTAAAGACGGGATACGGATCATTAACTGTGCAAGGGGTGGCATCGTCGATGAGGCAGCTCTACTGAAGGCCATAGAGTCGGGCAAAGTTGGTGGCGCAGCCTTCGACGTATTCGAAAGCGAACCACCGGGGAAAAGCCCTCTCTTTGAGAAAGAATGTGTCATCGGGACACCTCACATCGGAGCTGCGACCGTGGAAGCCCAGGAGAGGGTCGGGAAGGAGGTGGTGCGGGTGATCATGGAATTCAATGCAGGCAAGTGAGAATGGAGGAAATACTTAAAAACATAAAAATCATCCATGCCAGCGATGCACTCATATCCGAGGGGATAATACCGGAACGTGCCAGAGACCTATCGACGCTGATCGATTATGATGGCGTACAGAGCGATCCGATTGTAGTGGCCGAGACCGGATCGAAGTATATCGTCCTGGATGGCATGCACAGGGTTGAGGCTCTGAGGGTGCTAGGCTGCAGGGACATCCTAGTCTATCTGGTGAACTACGCAGATGAGCACATCATTCTCGGAAGCTGGGATGCAATCATCAAAAAGAAACAGGGGCTCAAGGACCTGATTGAGAATTTCTCGAAAAGCAAGGGACTCGAGTTCAGACAACACCATGGCGATGTTAGAGAACTGCTGTATGGGAGGCATTGCTACTTCGGATTCAAGAGCCATGAGGGGAGGACAACGGCCGTCACCAGGGGTAAGAAGCAGGTCCTGGGTCTGGATGAGATAATCACGACACTTGAGGAGTGCGAGGAACTATTCGACGAGAAGGGGATAACGCTGACATACCTCGCCGACACCCTCTCTGAAGCAACGTTCCGGCATGCCGAGGATTCTCTTCTTATGATCAGGCCGAGATTCACCAAGGAAGAGGTGGTTTCGAGGACACTCAGCGGGAAACTGTTTCCAAGAAAGACAACAAGGCATATAATACCGAGCAGGCCTCTCAAAGTGAATGTGAAGATAAGCCTGCTAAGCGAGAATATCGACATATCCATAAAGAACAGACTGCTTCAGGCAGAACTCAAAAGGCTGAACGATCACGGACGGATAAGGTTCTATCCCGATTCAATTTTCCTCTTCAATGAATAAGGATGGCCACGATCGGAGGTGAATAGATGAAGAGAAGGCTTTTTACACCAGGTCCAACACCGGTTCCTGAAGACGTGCTCCTTCTCATGGCACAACCAATACAGCACCACAGGCTACCAGCATATGAAGACATCTTCATGAAAGCATCTCAGTTGTTAAAAAAGCTATTCCAGACCAGAAATCCAGTGCTCACCCTGACATCATCTGGTACAGGCGCAATGGAGGCGGCTGTGTGCAACCTTCTCTCACCGGGAGATAAAGCTGTAGTGGTACGCGGCGGGAAGTTCGGCGAGAGGTGGGGAGAAATATGCGAAAGCTACGGTATATCGGTGATCGGTATCGATATCGAATGGGGCAGAAGTGTGGATCCATCAACGGTCGCCAGGACCATCGATGAAAATCCGGGGGTATCTGCGGTTTTCACAACACATAGTGAGACTTCCACAGGTGCGCTTAACGATATCGAAGGCATCAGTAAGGCCATCAAAGGGAGCGGGGCACTTATGATTGTGGACGGAATCACAGGTATTGGAGTGCATGATTTCAGGTTCGATGAATGGGGAGTCGATGCCGCAGTTACGGGTTCGCAGAAGGGTCTAATGATACCGCCCGGTCTGGCTTTCATCGCACTCAGCGAAAAGGCACTGGAGGCAGCGAAGACATCAAAGTGCCCTAAATATTACTTCGACCTGGAGAGATACATAAGCAGCCTTGGCAAAAAACAGAATCCCTGGACACCGGCCATATCACTCGTCGTTGGCCTTACGAGGGCTTTGGAAATGATCCTCGAAGAAGGTCTCCAGGCGACATTCAAAAGGCACGAAAGACTTGCGGGTGCGACCAGGGCGGCCGCGAAGGCTTTGGGATTGAAACTCCTGCCGGATGTACCGTCCAACGTGCTAACCGCATTGTGGATACCGGATTCCGTGGACAGCAAGAAATTCATGAACTATATACGTAACGAGATGGGAGTGATGGTAGCCGGAGGACAGGGTCATCTGAAAGGAAAAATATTCCGCATAGCCCATGTCGGCTACTTCGACGATCTAGATATGCTCACGGCGGTAGCGGCGATGGAGCGGGCCCTCATCCATTGCGGGTATGAAGTGGAGCCGGGAGCGGGGCTTGCCGCCGCACATGGAGAACTGATAAACAGCTTCTGAAACCTCTACTCACAGGCGGATGGAAAAGGGAAACCAGCGATGAAAGCCCTCGTTAAAGAAAAGAGAGGTCCCGGCCTCACACTCAAAGAAGTCCAGAATCCGCGCCCTGGACCGGGCGAGGTTCTTCTGCAGGTGAAGGTAATGTCCATCTGCGGCACAGATGTTCACATCTACGAATGGGACGAGTGGTCCGCATCGAGGATAAGGCCACCCAGAATAATAGGCCACGAGTTCGCAGGTGAAATCATCGACCTCGGGCAGGGAGTGAAAGGACTCACAAATGGAGACCTAGTCACCGCTGAAACGCATATCGCAGACAACACATGTGACCTTTGCCGAACCGGAAATGCTCACATATGCGAGAACGTACAGATTCTTGGCATAGACAGGGATGGTTCATATGCCGAATTAGTGACGATCCCGGCGGAGAATGCCTGGAAGGTAAGCCCTCATATTCCCCTGAAAGTAGCCAGCGTCATGGAACCAATTGGAAACGCTGTTCACACGGCGCTGGCCGGAGAAGTAGTCGGGCTCTCGGCTCTCGTAACCGGCTGCGGACCCATTGGCCTGTTCAGCATCGGTGTGTTGAAGGCAACAGGAGCGAGGACGGTTATCGCCACCGACATCCAGGACTATCGGCTTAAGATCGCTGCAGATATGGGTGCCGATATCATGATAAACGCATCGAACGAGGACGTCGTGAGCGTGGTCAGGAAGAAGACGGGGAGGAGATGGGTCGATATACATCTTGAGATGTCGGGCAGTGAGACTGCAATTCACCAGGGTCTCGAGCTCCTCAAGCCGGGTGGGAGGGCTTCATTCCTCGGCATTCCTCACGGCCGCAGCGAAATGGATCTCGCAGAGGAGTTGATATTCAAGGGGATCACCCTCCAGGGCATAAACGGCCGGCGCATGTTTAAGACCTGGTTTCAGACACAGAGCCTGCTCGATTCGGGTAAGCTCGACATCACACCGGTTCTTACGCATGAGATGGGAATCGATGAATACGACCGCGGGATCAAGATGATCGCCAGTGGTAAGGTGGGAAAAATCGTCTTATACCACAGCTGAAGCGGGAAAAATGAGGCGGCGGGCGGATTCGAACCGCCGCATAAAGGTTTTGCAGACCTCTGCCTTACCACTTGGCTACGCCGCCACCATAATGTTATAAAAAGCGGGAAACGGGACTCGAACCCGCGACATCAACCTTGGCAAGGTTGCGCTCTACCAACTGAGCTATTCCCGCCCGAAAAATCAATATAATCCTGAGCAAATTCTCTGTCAAGATCCACTCCCTGGCTTTGTAACCCATCGAAGTCCTTGTCACTGAGGGTTTCAGATAAGCTGGCAAGGAATCTGCAGATATTGACATAATTGAGCGTTGAGTGTTATTTATTGAATTCAGGTTCCGGTTTGAGGTTACAATGAACGGTGAAGAAGAGGCAAAGGTATTTGTTGTGAACCTCGGCACCCCCGTGAAAAAGGTTGTACTGGGCATCCAGGATTTCACCTTCCTGGCGGTTAAGACACTCTGCCGCGTGTTCAAGCCACCATTTTACTTCAGTGATACAGTCGATCAGATGGACAAGATAGGTGTCGGCTCTCTCACTATCATAATACTCACCGGTCTTTTCACCGGTATGGTGCTGGCACTTCAATCAGCTTATGAGCTTGAAGCTTTCGGAGCGAAGATGTATGTGGGAAGGCTCGTCGCGGTCACCATGGTAAGAGAGCTCGGTCCGGTTCTTACGGCACTCATGCTATCCGGAAGGATAGGTTCCGGTATCGCTGCCGAGCTAGGATCAATGGAGGTGAGTGAACAGATAAGTGCACTCACCGCCATGGGCACGGATCCGGTGAGAAAACTCGTCGTTCCGAGAGTGCTTGCCGGTCTCACCATGGCCCCACTCCTAACAGTGCTAGCAGACTTCGTTGCACTCATCGGAGGTCTCATCATATCCCTCGTATTCCTTAACCTGGGCCTGACGTTCTACTGGAATTCGGTTATAGACGCCCTCGATTTCACAGACATGTTCATAGGTCTCAGCAAACCCTTTGTTTTCGGCTTCGTCGTCACCATGATAGGTTGCCATTTCGGCCTGAGCACGACGGGAGGTACAGAAGGAGTGGGAAGATACACCACGAACGCAGTCGTCACGGCATCAATTCTGGTGCTCGTGGTGGATTTCTTCATGACCAAGCTCCTCTTCGCAATACTTTGAATGCAGGATGATCCAGCTGAACAAAGTACGGATTTCATTCGAAGACCAGGAGGTCCTGAAGGGCATAGACCTCCGTGTGGAAAAAGGCGAGACGAGGGTCATCCTCGGACCCAGCGGATGCGGGAAGAGTGTTACTCTTAAGATTCTCCTCGGCCTCTTGAAGCCTGATTCGGGAACCGTGGTCATAGATGGCCAGGACATAACCAACATGAACGAGGATCAGCTCAATGAGGTCAGGGAGAAGATGGGAATGGTTTTCCAGGGCGGCGCCCTTTTCGACTCAATGACGGTGAGGGAGAATGTGGCATTCAAATTGACGGAACTTAGAACAATCGAACCCGAGGAAATTGACAGGATAGTTGAAGAGAAACTGAGGTATGTGGACCTGGAGGAAGCGATAGATATGATGCCTGCTGATTTGAGTGGAGGAATGAAAAAGAGGGTGGCAATCGCGAGGGCGATCACGGGCAATCCTTCAATACTCTTCTATGATGAACCGACGACCGGCCTCGACCCCATAACGGCAAAGCAGATAAACAAACTCATCATAAAGCTTGCAAAAGAAGGGGTCACTTCGATCATAGTAACACATGAGCTCGACAGCGCTTTCATGGTGGCCGATACGATCTCAATGATAAAAGAGGGGAACATTATCTTCGAAGGCACGGTTGAAGAGCTTAAGAACGCCCAGGATTCCTGGATAAGGGAATACCTTTCATGAGGAGGGAGAAATGAGAAGGGGTAAATACATAACCTGGTCTGAACTGAAAGTGGGATTTTTCGTGGTGGTGACTTTTTTCCTCTTGGCCATGGGCATCTTCTTCCTGGGTCGGGAAGGCGGACTGTTCATGAAAAGGTACACACTGAAGACACACATGGTGAGGATAAACGGCCTTCAAGTAGGTGCTCCTGTCTGGCTCGCCGGCGTTAGAGTGGGTTCGGTCACTGAGATTCAATTCCCGGAAGATATCAATAGAACCGAGATCGAGGTCACGCTGGAGATCAACGAAAATGTGAAGGAGAGGATAAGGAAGGATTCCAGAGCAAGGATAGGCACCCTCGGACTACTCGGAGATAAATTTGTCTCCATCACCCAGGGCAGTGTCGAGGCTGAAATAGTCCCGGCTGGCGGGACGATCGAGGCGGATACGCCTATTGACGTGGAACAGCTCATCGCCACCGCTTCGGGTGCGGTTGATGATCTGGTAGTGACTTTGAAACACGCGCAGAGCATCGCCGAGAAGATAGACGAGGGCTCCGGTGCGCTCGGGAAACTCGTGAACGAACCGACTACTCTCGACAATCTGGACAACCTCACAACGGATATAAGAGATTTGATCGGAAAACTGAACAGCGGAGATGGTACAATAGGTCTTTTGGTAAACAACCCCGATCTGTATCACAGGCTTGTCGGGGTGGTGTCAACGGCCGAGAACCTGGCGAGCGATATCGAAGGAGGCGAGGGCACTGTCGGAAAGCTCGTGACGGACCCGACGCTTTACAACAACCTCTCCTCCCTCTCCTCGAGACTCGATTCGATGATCATAGAGCTCAGGGATGGAAAAGGGACGGCAGGGAAACTTCTCACCGATACGGAACTCTATGAACAGATGAACCAGGTTTCCGTGAGTCTTCGAGAACTACTGGAGGATGTGAAGGAGAATCCCAAGAGGTATATCAACCTTAAGATATTCTGATAAAATTCATCCTTTCCTCCGCCTGCTCTTCCCTCCCTCCCGCTCCGGCATGCCAGGGCCGGTGATTTTGAAAGGATCAAAAACCCGCTCAAGGATCTCCTCTGGTATTACCTTCTGTTCCCTCAGCACAGTCAGAACCGTCTTATGCTCCCTGAGTGCCCTTTTCACGATTTCCCCCGCCTTTTCATAGCCGATTATCCTGTTGAGCACGGTGGCGATCGATGGGGAGCTGAATGCATATTCCCTTCCCTTCTCCGCATCTACGGTCAGGCCATCGACGCATTTCGTCCTGAACTGGCCCAGGGCGTTGGTGAGTGCATCCAGGGCATGAAGCAATTCATTTGCCATAAGCGGCATCATCACATTTAGCTCGAGTTGTCCGGCCTGGACCGCCATCGATACGGCCGAGTCGACACCAACAGTATGGAAGCAGACCATGTTGAGCATCTCTGCAATGACAGGATTGACCTTACCTGGCATGATGGAGGAACCGGGTTGAACCGGTGGGAGCGTAAGCTCGCCCAGCCCCGTGACCGGCCCTGATGAGAGCAGTCTCAGATCATTCGCAATCCGCGTAAGCTCAAGGGCGAGATTCCTGAGGCCGGAGGAAAACGTCGACACAGCTATGTGGCTGTTCATAGATGCGAGAAGATCTTTTGATTTCCTCAAAGTGAGCCTGGTATACCGTGAGAGCAGCTTCACGACTTCATCTGTGTAATCCTCATGCGTGTTCAGGCCTGTCCCGCCTGCGGTTCCGCCTATCGCCACCTCCTCGAGGAGGGGCCTTGATGCTTCGAGCGCCTTCCTGCTTTTTTTGAGGGCGGTATGATATGATTTGAACACCTGCCCCCACCTCACCGGCACACCATCCTGCAAATGAGTCCTGGCTGCTTTCAAAAGCCCTGCGTTTTGCCGCGCCTTCTTCGCGAACGATTCTTCCAGGGATCTCAGTTCTCTCATGAGTCCCGACACCTGTGTGAGGAGGGCTATGTGCATCGAAGTGGGAAACGTGTCGTTTGTGGATTGTCCCATATTGACATGGTCGTTGGGGTGGATGTATGAATATTCCCCCTTTTTTCTTCCTGCAATTTCAAGAGCCCTGTTTGCTATCACCTCGTTGAGATTCATGTTTGTCGAGGTACCTGCCCCAGCCTGAAAAAAGTCAACGGGAAACTCGTCAGCCAGTCGACCCTCTATCACTTCATCACAGGCTGCCGAGATCGCCCTGAACCTGTCGCGGTCGAGCAGGCCGAGACGATGATTCGCGCCAGCAGCGGCTTTCTTCACGATGGCGTATGACCTGATAAGCGCTGGATGGTTATGTATACCGCTTATCGGGAAATTGTTAACTGCTCTGAGAGTCTGGATACCGTAATAAGCAGAGGATGGGATCTCCATTTTCCCCAGCAGATCTTTCTCCGTCCTCGCTTTTTTCCTCACTCTCTTGTCATGCTTTTTCACGCAGTTTCCTCCCGAACATTATAGTAAATCCCGGATCAGCAGGATGGGAGAATTCTCATAGGTTAAATCAAGCGGGTTTACTTATGCCCGACTGAGATGACCGATTTCATTCCTGTTGTTCGATAACCACATCCACCCTTCGATTCATAGCACGGCCTTCATCGGTCTCATTGCTCGCAATAGGCCTGCTCTCACCGTAGCCGATCGCCACTATCCTGGCCGGATTGATTCCGAGGTTGGCGACCAGGTAGGTTCTTATTGCATCTGCTCGGGTCTGTGAGAGTTTTAAGTTGAATGCATCTTCCCCCCGTGAATCAGTGTGACCTTCTATCTCTATCTGAGATGTGGGGAATTCCCCGATCGCTCTCTGCACTTTTGAGAGAAGGGGGAAAAATCGGGGTTCTATCACGGAGGTCCCAATTGGAAAAGTGAACCCTGTCAGTCTTATTATGACTTTCTCGCCTTCCTGAAGCACCTTTGCCTCATCCTCTTCGAACAGGGATCCTACTCTCTCGATTCTCTCCCGTTTTATCCGTTCTTGTCTCAATTGCTCATTTATTGCTCTTCGATCCTCCTGAGTCCCGGCGTATTTCTCCTGGAGATCTGCAAGTTCCGCCTTCAAAGCATCTCTCTCAGCAACCAGCCTGGCAAGCTCCTCTCTGAGAATCTCTGACTGGCTTCGTATCCCATTGTTAAATTGAAGACTCACCCCAATCTCCTTTCCGAGATTCATGAGATCCTCCTCAAAATCGAGGTAAATCTTCTCCTGGCTCACATCCCTCTGGATATCATTCCTGATCCGGTTCGCTATATCACGTGCATGCTCCGCCTCGTAACGGGCAACTTTGTCCAGTGCCTCCGCGTCTTCACTCCTGTACCTGTCTTTGTCGAGAATCTCCTCCGCTTTCCTCAGGTGCTGCTTTGCTTTCTCGAGTGTTTCGAATGCGAACTTACCTGTATCCTCATCCTCGAGCTGGTTAATGAATCTGCCGGTTTCGCCTATCAGGTGCTCCTTTATCGCCAGAAGTTCCGCATTTCGAAAAAGGTCAAGCGCCTCGGCCGCCTTCTTCTTGGCATCGCTTGCATCTCCATCTTCGAGTGCACTCGCAGCATCGTAAAACTTCTCAGCAGCTTTTTCCCAGGATTTCTTAGTGAGTGCCGGAGCTCGGGCATCCAGCGCTTTCTGCCTGGCGGGAATTACATTTACGAAAGTCACCTTAGCAAGTTCAGTATTACGTATCGCCGTGTTCGCCAGCTCGATTGCCTCATCGATAAGCTTCCTGATCTTCTCAAGGGATTCCCCCTTCTCAGTCTTACTGACAGCCTCCTGATAATTCTTCTTCGCCCTGCCATAGGTGTCAGGCGATAAGATATCCGCTCCTTTCGCCTCTGCTTTCTCCAGAACTTCTTTTGCCTCCTCCAGTTTTGGCTGCTGTGAGGAAACGCCTGTTGAAGCAGAAAAGTGCAGAGCGAAAATCAATAGAGCAAAGAGAAAAATCGAGCTACTCGCCCTCGCCATGAAAGACCTCCTTACCTGAGTTTTGCCTCCGCTTTTCAACTCAAAACGTATGTGGAGTTTCGCCAGTTTTTCTGGAACTTAGAGTTCTTGAGTGAGTCGCGAGAGCATTTGGGTACCCATCTTAGGCGAGCAGGAAGGGGAAAACCGCGCGCAGTTAGCGCGGAAGGGGCAAGTCTTTTTCCCACCTGCGAGCCTTAGATGGGACAATGCGAAGCGTCCCGACGAAACAACTCTGAGTTCCAGTCAAATTGAACTCTAACTTCCATCCACTTGAACAGTTACAGAAAGAAATTTCAAATTTCTGGGGAATCTCCACATAGAACATAAAGTTACGTCAATGTCAGGATACGGTCAAGTGCTTGCTCTATCCGGATGTGAGGATGACCGTGAGCGTGAGGGGACCGTGCACGCCTAGCACGAGCTCTTTCTCTATGTCTGCAGTCCTGCTGGGGCCGGAGATGAGAATGAGGGAACTCCTCTTCTTGAATTCCTCACCTGAGAGCTGTCCCATTACCTTCCCCAGATGAGAGACGAGTCTGGACTTCTCTGCGACAACGATGTGATGGGGTGGCAGAAGCGAACTCAGTCTCCCCGAGCCGGCCGATGAATCCATGACGCAGACACCTCCATCGGCAACTAGATACAAGCAACCTGTCACACAAACGTCCACACCGGCAAGATATCGACCAAGGTCCTCCCCAACACTCGTGATAGACTCTGTCCCAAATTGAACTTCACATGAATCCTTTCTCGCCCTGCTGCGAGACCACCACTTTACCAAATCGTGACCTTTGGGAATCTCATCGGAAAAAACGATAGCCCTTCGTGCACCTGCATCCTCGAAGCAACGAAGGAGTGCTCTTCCAAGCTCATCCGTGTTCTTTGCCATAATCAGCCCGGTGTCTGTTTTTCTGAGATTCTCCCGCAATATTATTAATTCCTGATTCTCCTTGACTAAATCTGGTAAAAAGCCACTATCGCCAGAGAATTCCTTTCGGGGCCTGGGCGCCTTTGCCAAACGGATCCTGTCGAGAATTTTCCCCTTTTTCTCCACAGCTACCCCCAATCCCTCTCTCCCCCCACCCATCTCCTGTGAAAAGATCTCGGGGATGGATCTTGCAGCGGAATAGAGGCTTTTTTTGCCAAAACGGTGAGTGGAATCCTCAGCACTCTCTCCAGAAACCTGAAGAGAGTGGGACTTTCGGCGGTGTGAGAGAAAAGTAGGAAGAGAAATTTCTCCAGCTTTCTTCCGCTCCCCCTATCAACCATTTTCCTTCTCATCTGGATAAGCAAATGTTCCAACTCGATTTTAACCGGACATGTTTCACTGCAGCGGCCGCAAAGTGTAGAGAGGTATGGAAGCTCCTGATAATCGTGCGATTCACAGAGAAGAGGGGTGAGGACAGAACCCATCGGCCCTGGATAGATCCAGCCGTAGGAATGGCCCCCTATCCTCTGATAGACGGGACATACGTTCAGACACGCGCCGCATCTTATGCAATGGAGTATCTCCCTCAAGTCAGGGTCTATGTTGATGCCGGTTCGGCCGTTATCGACGAGTACCAGGTGCAGCTCACGCGGACCGTCACATTCATCTTCGAGCCTCGGTGACCGGATCATGGATACATAGTTGGTGATTGACTGGCCGGTTGCGCTCACCGCCAGAAGCCTCAGGAAAGTGGGGAGTTCTCTTGCAGAAGGGAGCAGCCTCTCTATTCCCATCACGATTACATGAACCCTGGGAAGCGTGGAACAGAGCCTCACGTTCCCCTCATTCTCAACGATCACAACGGCGCCCTCCTCTGCCAGGCCGAAGTTAGCCCCTGTGATTCCGACATCCGCCTTAAGGAATTTTTCCCTGAGCAGGTCCCGTGTAAAGGCGGTGATTTCCTCGGCAGACTCAAGCGGTGGTGCATTCAGCCTCTTCATGTATATATCGATCACCTGTTCCCTGCTCTTGTGGATGATTGGCGCAACGATGTGGCTTGGCTTCTCGCCAGAGATCTGAGCCACGAACTCACCGAGATCTGTCTCCACAACCTCGAAGCCACGCCCTTCAAGAAAATTATTCAGCTCTATCTCCTCAGTGAGCATTGACTTCGATTTCACGATGAGCTTGGCTTCTCCTCTCTCGGCGATCCCTCCGATGATGCTGCAAGCTTCCAAGGCATCATCGGCCCAGTGAACCTCCATTCCGTTCTCTTCTGCCCTCCGGGAAAAAGTATCAAGGTAATAATCCCATCCTGCGAGCACCTCATCCTTCACAGCTCGCGCCCACGAACGCATACTTTCCCATTCTGGTATCGTCGAAATAGTCTTGTTGCGCTTCTGATTGGACGTGGAGAGTGCCTTGTCGAGATTCTTCCGCTCGCCCATCTTCTCGAGAGCTTCTTCGACCCTCACTCTCATCGCCCTTGCACGACCTGTCACCGTATCCCCCCTGGCCGAAGCACAGATGCTATGTGAATAGGCTTTATGAACATCCCTGAAACCTTCGCTGCAGCTTCCAGGTGCTGGATGCATCCCGCGTCGCAGGATACGATGTAATCGGCACCTGTCAGGGATGCGTTTTCGATCTTCGAACGAGCTACGTCCATAGCAAGTTTCTTGTATTTTGCCGAAAACACCCCGCCGAAGCCACAACAATCCATGCTGCCCTGCATCTCGACTAATTCAATACCCTCGACATTCTTCAAAAGCTGCCTCGGCTGGTCCCTCACGCCGAGTTCCCGGAGAAGATGACAAGAGTCGTGATACGTCACCCTGTTATGGAAGACTGCTCCAAGGGAAGACTCACCGTATATATCCACAAGGAACTCGGTCAGTTCATATGTTCTGGGAACAAGCTCACCGAGTATCCGTTTCGACTCGCTGCTCAGCGGTAGATTTTTGAAGGAATTCCTCACCATACTCACACAGGATCCTGAAGGGGATACTACGTACTCGCAGTGGTGGAAAACCTGAAGAAAATGTGTGGCCAGGCGACCGGCTTCTCTAAAGTATCCGGCATTGTAGGCAGGCTGACCACAGCATGTTTGATCCCTGGGATAATCCACCTTTAAATCGAGATCTTTGAGGAGACGGTATGTAGAAAATGCAACCTCTGGATAGAATTGATCGATCAGGCACGGTATGAAAAGTGAGATATTCACTACATATTCAGCGGAGAATACTGACTCATAGGGACAGTCTTGAAAATGGCGGGGCCGACGAGACTCGAACTCGCGACCTCCGGCGTGACAGGCCGGCGTTCT
>JBHIFB010000090.1:0-13256 GCA_046760905.1 Candidatus Glassiibacteriota bacterium
GGTGATAGAACCCTGGAAAAGGGAGGGGGAAAGCTTTGCACTCGAGGACCGGTATTCAAGAAGTCCCGTGGAGTTCTCGGCCTTCGTGCAGGACAAGATAGAATTAGACTATTTCATATTCAATGCGGGCTTGAGATTTGACTACGTGAACCCCCGCACGAGGATGTGGAGTGATTTAGAAAACCCGGAATCACAACTTGTAAAGGTCGGGGCAAAACACCAACTTTCTCCGCGCCTCGGCCTCTCCCATCCAATTACAGACAGGACGATGCTGTATTTCTCGTATGGAAGATTCCTTCAGACCCCATCCTACGATGCCTTCTACTCCAAATCTAGAAACCTTGATCCTGAGAACCTGAAGGAACTAAAATTCGGGCTGGTGGGTAACAGCGACCTGGATGTCCAGAGGACTACAGCGTATGAGTTCGGGCTCAGGCAGGAACTGAATCCACGAACGGGCCTCAATATCACCGCATTCAACAGGGACATCACAGGCCTTCTCGGAACGGAACTTGTGCGGGTTACCGGCGAGAAGTATCCTTATCAATATGTCATATACTCTATCATCGATTACGCAAACGTCAAGGGTATTGAATTTTCACTGGAGAGACGGAGGGGAAGGCATTTCGGGGCGAATGTGAATTACACGCTCTCCGTCGCGAAGGGAAACAGATCCGATCCCCTTGAAGGTTACTTCAACGTTCTGACGGAGCAGCCCGAGGAGCAGCAGGAATTCTTCCTTGATTTTGACAGGAGACACGTTCTGTCCGCCGATGTGACCCTGGCACTCTTGGAGGGTGACGGTCCCAGGATTCTTGGAGTTTTCCCGTTTGAGAACACGACGTTGAATGTAATCATCCAGTATGCAAGCGGTCTGCCCTATACACCGTTCACAGAAACGGGTGAGCTGCTGGCTGAGAAGAACTCGGCCAGAAAGCCCTGGACGGGTACCATAGACCTGCATCTTGAGAAAAATCTGACGAGCTCCCGGGTGAAGCATTCTGTATTCCTTGAGATAATAAACCTTACAGACAGACTAAATGTGCTGAGGGTCGATCCCATCACCGGAGACGTGTGGCAGGTCGGAATCCTGGGCGGAGCAAGCGCAGAAAACCTGGACGTTGCGTTCAACCCTGCTGACGTGGGCCCTCCTCGTATATGGAGGCTGGGTCTGAGGAGCCAGTTCTGAGATGAACTCTAGCAGAATCTTAATCGGTTGTTGCATCTTTCTCTCTCTCCTTAATTATCGGGCGAAAGCAGGTGATATCGTTGAGATCTACACTCCCGAATCTGCCTCCTGTGAGAGCTGTCACGGTGAGTCCATTTCACTTCCGGGCTTTGCAGGCGGCAGATACGAACTTTTCTCGAAAGCGGACAGAGGGGTTGGGGTGATCATCAAGGGCGAACTCAGCAATGTGACTGGCAATTTCGGCCTTCTCTCGGATTTCCACTACTTCGCCCCGGCTTTACACTGGCCATCGAACGGCGATGACACCCAGCAGTATGGCTTCGGAGTAGAGTTCATTGTGGCCACCAGGGGGAATGTTATAAAATCAGTGTCCGACCCGCGTTCTGAGCTCGAGGAATTCGACTGGGAGGCAAGAGATGGCAGCAAGGGCACACTGTTTTCGGACAAAAGAGAGGAGTCCAATACCGCTTCAGACGGCACGCCGTATCTAGCCCACAGCGATCTAAGAAGCACGTGGCCTTTGGATGCCTTCGGTGATCCTTACTGGCCCGGTCCTTTCAGGATCGACATCGATCCCGGTTCACCAACATACGGACAACCTGTTACCGGTGAATTCACTTCCGACAGGGATATCATTGGAATCTTCGATGACCAGGAAAGCGACCAGGGCCCGATCGGCATCGAGGTTCGTCACATGACCTATTCCTATGCGAGGCCTTATGCCGAGGACTTCTTCTTCTACGATTTTTGGGTGAGGAATAATAGCTCAGAAAACCCGGATGTCGAGGCCTCCACATACGACAGTGTATACGTGGCCATAATGGCAGACACGAAGGAGGATTTCAACAACGATGACCTGATCGGGGTGGCGGACATGTGGGAGGAGGATTCACACACACTCGGGGATTTTTTCTATGAGTGGGATTCTGACGGCTTACCACAGAACACTGCCGGGGGCGATATGACAGAATGGGTAGGACCCGTTGGTTACATGGGTATCGGCGCAATCCACACACCGAACGATATGGGCGTCACAGATTTCCACTTCTTCGATGATAACTACTCCCCTGTGACAGATGCCGAATTCTGGCCGATTATTTCGAGCAATCCCGGGGACCCGAGCATCGACAGCAGCCTCTACTTCCACGGCTCCGATGTCAGATTCGACAGTGACTCCCTCCATGGAGATTTCCTGGATCCAGACCCGACCGACCCCTTCAGGGGGGCCGACATCACCTATATCTTCTCGACTGGGCCCTTCAGCCTGGCCCCTGGAGATTCTGTCCGATACAGTATAGTTATAGTGGCAGGGGCGGATTCAGCCGATCTGTGGGAGAATGCGAAGACCGCTTATACGATGGCCAAAGAATTGGCCTACCAGGGATCTTCGGCGCCACCTGCCCCTCATCTCTCCGTTGTAGCCGCCGATAACCAGGCAACCCTTTTCTGGGACGGTCAGAGATCGGAAACGGCAACGGACCCCAGGACCGGTGTTGTGGATTTCGAAGGTTACAAGGTATACAGGAGCACAGACCGCGGTAGATCCTGGGGCGATCCCGTCACGGATCATCGAGGGGATGTAGTGGGCTATGTACCAATCGCACAGTTCGATCTCATAGATTCTATTATGGGGGCCGACCCGCTCGGATACGGGTACCTGGGTGATGAGACAGGTCTCAAACACTCATTCGTGGATACCGATCTCTACAACGGATTCGAGTACTGGTACTGTGTCACCGCATACGACCGTGGTGACACCGCTTCCGGTGAGCCTTCGTATGAGAACGGAATCGGCAACTCCACCTCAGAACAGCACACAGTATCCGTTATTCCCGAGTTCGCACCTGCTGATATTACTCCCGGCACCGTCTCCGGCGACACGCTTTCACCGGTCCAGGGTACATCCGAAGCCACCATTTTAGTCAATACCATAGATCCGTTCGCGCTCACCGGCCACGACTATGAAATAACCTTCAATGACTCGGGGGATGTGGTCAGTATTGGAGAGGACACGACGATAGCACAAGAAACCACCATCAATGTCTACGACCTTACCGAGGGGACATACCAGTTCACCAACGAGGCAACAGGGGAGGAATTCATTTTCAAGAATTTCCCGATAAATGGTGACAACCTCCCTGTGGTAGATGGATTCCGGATATATGCGGAAAACCTTGAGGATTTCGGCATCAAATCTATGGGGTGGACCAATGTCCTGGGGGATGAATCCACATTCGACTGGTGGACCAAGAACAGGACGGGAAACGTCTCAGAGTTCCCGGAGATAGTGGCCACTACTGACGATTGGAAGATCGTCATCACCGAACCGGGTGATGAGATAAGCGTTCCGATCACAGACGGTCCGGCTTTCTCCGGTACGATCGCAGAATATAACGACGTGCCGCTCAGGGTCTATAAGGTGACGGATCCGGACAATCCGGTTGATGTAAGCCAGTATCTTCAGGTCATAGATCTCAGGGTCGTCTTTCCGGAATCGGAGCTCCTCGGCCCGCTCGGATATGACTTGATACCCGGCGGTAAAGGCTACAACCCTGTCGCCGGTGACATGTGGCCGGACATCTTGAGGATCCGTGACAATAATGGAGACTGGGAGAACGAGGTATGGCTCAGAACGCAGAATGGCCCATCTGATGCGATCCCCCCTTCCCCCGGCGATGAGTACACGATCGAAACCCTGAAACCCTTCAAAAGAGGGGTGCGATACACTTTCAGCACCCAGGCCGCCACAGGAGGGAACCAGGACTTTACGCTGGACGAGGTAAAAGTCGTTCCAAATCCCTACATTGTTTCAGCGATCTGGGAGGAAGACAGATTCAACAAGAGACTCGCATTCACTCATCTCCCTTCCAGCTGCGTGATCGATATTTATACGCTGGCAGGTGATTTTGTCGTCAGCCTCCATCATGAGAACTCGAGCGGTCAGGCATTCTGGGATCTCAAGAACAGAGATGGTCAGAACGTGGCGTATGGCCTGTATATATACGTTGTGAAATCGGACGATGGAAAGAAAAAAATAGGAAAGTTTCTTGTTATAAAGTAAGTTACGAAATCCTTCATTCGCAAGCGGAAAGACGTGATGTTGATCACAGGAAGCAGAAAATATCGTGCAGAGGCCGGACTCCTGTCTATGTTGATTCTTCTCACAACAACACCTCTTGCCGGATTGGACAATGTTGCAACCACGGCGGCTCAATTCATGAAGATAGACGTGGGGGCTCGTGCCGCCGCCCTGGGCGGAAATTTCGTCGCCCTCTCAGACGATCCAAGCGCTCTCTACTGGAATCCTGCGGGAATAGCGCTTCTAGGCGGGCCGGCTTTCACCGCATCCCATGTTGAGTGGTTTGTGGACATCACGCACGACTTCGTTGGATTCGCAGTCCCTGTCGGAGATGGTGCTTTTGGCGTGAACGTGATTGCACTCAACACAGGCCGATTCGAGCAGACCACGGAGGAAAAACCCGAAGGCACCGGCATATTCGTCGATTACTCAGGCATTTCAATTGGCTTCTCTTATGCAAGGCAGATGACTGACCGCTTTTCTTTCGGCCTCACCGGGAAATACATCTCGGAAAAGGCTTTCAACGTTAGTGCTCAGACCGCGGCACTGGATCTGGGAACCCTCCTGGATGTGGGTTATAGAAGCCTGAGAATAGGGATGAGCATCACAAACTTCGGAGGCCGCATGAAGCTCTCGGGAAGAGACATCCTCACCGGAGTCGACAGAAATCTCGATGGGGTTCCGGATACCGATGCCTCTCTGAGCACAGATTCATGGTCCCTTCCACTCAGGTTCAGAGTCGGGATGGCGATGGATCTGGTTGGTATAGCAGGGGCTCTGGCTGAGAATGACAACCACAGAATGACCATGACCGTGGACGGCGTCCACCCGAACGATAATGTTGAGAGTCTGGGTCTCGGGCTGGAATACACATGGTCTGAGATGGCATCACTGAGGGTAGGCTACAAGGGAAACCATGACACTGAGGATCTGACATTCGGAGGAGGCATAAACTTGAGCATCTCGGGCGTGGACCTTGGAGTCGATTACTCATTCTCCGATATGGGAGACCTCGAGGATGTCCAGAGGGCTTCGATAACGCTCTTGTTTTAAACGAGTCCTTTTCTGATGCAGGTTCATGAAAGGAGGCTGGCATGATGAAAACCGCTACAATCATATTCCTCACAGTATCACTTTCCCTGATCACGGGAGGCCTCAAGGCGCAGGAAATTCTCTACGAGGAATACTTCACTGACGGAACGACCGATTTAGAATGGACCTCGGCCTGGATCGATTCCATAGGAACCCCCCTCACGCCCATGGAAGTAGACAGCGTCGATTTCAACCCGAGCGGAGACGGGTGGATCGGAGTGGTGACCGGCAACGTAGAGCTGCTGGGAGGGCTGGGGCTTGCGTATGCTGGTGATTTCGATCTCATGAATTATTCGATTGAGGCGGAGGTCTTCGTCTCTCCTACAAGCGGCTACTACAATGCATTAACGGCCTACATTGACACGATCGGAGGAGTGGTTCGCGGATACCAGCTCGTGGCAGGCTTCAACTCAGCTTTCGGACTTGAAAGGATCAGATTACGCAGGTATTCAAGCATGCAACCGGAAATAGAAGATCTCATGGACTGGGAAGGAGAAGACATACCCGGTGGACCGCCCACGGAGGACGGCTGGCATACCATGAAGCTCGAAATTGAGAACTACGGTATCCGTTGCTACTGGGACAGGACGGAGCTCACCGTTGACCCGATATACGATTTCGAACTCGTTAAGGGACCTTTCGGAGTCTATGTCTTCGATTTCATGGGGCAATCACAGACTCTAATAGACGACATCGTCGTTAGGCGAACCGGCACCGGCATCGATGAGCCGGGAGAAGAGAATTCAGTGCCTCTGGCCTTCGCCCTGGGACAGAACTACCCGAATCCCTTCAACCCGTCGACCACTATCCCTCTCACCATATCCGATGTCGAGGATTTAGACAACCAACACGTCATACTCTCCATCTACGACCTGAGAGGCAGGGAGGTCAGAAGACTGATAGACAGGCCGATGCAGCCTGGAAGCTACCAGATCCACTGGGACGGGAAGGATTCCGCGGGCAGGGACCTTTCATCTGGAGTTTTTATATACAAGCTAAGAAGAGGATACGAGTCAGCGACTCACAAGATGATCTTGGCAAGATAGGTTCAAAACTAGTAATTGGTTAGCAAGGAGGGGTCAGATCCCGTCATGAGAATGGGCTGATCCCTTATTATAGAATCCGATCAAGACGATTCATTTCCGGTAATATCAAAAATCTGTTTCACCGTTTATGTGGAGGGATTTCGCGAGCTCGCTGTCTATAATTGTGGTATCGGCGGCAACCACGTTCCCGTGACAAAGGTTGCACGCTCCACGATCATCGTGAGGTGGGATTCCGTGGCATGAGCCGCAGAAGGCCTGACTCTCTTCGGGATCAATCGGGTTCACGATGGTCCAGTCCGGTACCGTCAAACTTCCACCCTCATGGGTCGCCCCATGACAATAAGTCCCAGAGCATGTCATTGTCCCCCTATCCCACACCGGATCTGCTTCATCCTCCTTCGCAAGGTCTCCGAAACTGATCTCAGCAATCAGGTCGCTGTCGATGTGATCCGGATCCTCGATCGAACCTGGTTTTATATGACAGTCTTCGCATTCCAGATTCGTTCGAAACTCCCCCTCTACGAGGTGACTCCTGTGGGCCCCTACCCCGAGGGATGTGGAGTCACTGCTTCCAGACAGGTCGGTTGGAGGGGCGATCTGTACATCACCCGAGTATACAGGCACAGCCGGGAGGGGACCTCCTCCATGGCACCCGGTACACCCGAGATCAGCTTCCTCACCCCATACCGGGCTCGCGTTTCCAGCTCCGTGACACCTCACACCAACACAGCTAGCACCGTCGAAAGAGCCTCCGGCCGTACTCGATAGATTCACATCTGTCGTTCCATCGACGTGGCTCGATGTGACGACCCGTTCAGGATCCGATCCATAGCCTTCATGACAGAAGAAGCAGTCGAATCCATGTTCGATATGGGCTTCGTGACTGCCCTGTGACATCTCCTCCAAGGGATGGCAGATACCGCAGAGCTCTGCCTCCGGTGGGAAATCGGTCCATTCGGGACTCTGTGTTGCACCTGCCTCGAGAGTCGCACCGTGACAGTAGACGCCGCTGCATGAAGGAACCGAACGATCCCAGGAGGGATCTGCACCACCGGTTTTTGAGAGGTCTCCGAAAGTTATCTCAGCAGGCAGACCGTCATCCTGGTGCCCGGGTGAGGCGAGTTCTGTTGGTTTTATGTGACATTCAATGCAATCGTACCCATCTGACATCGATGCGCACCGACACCTATGGCACCTGATTCGGTATTTCCGGAGAGGTCAGGAGGCGGAGCGTATGCCCATAGCAGGTTCCCGTGACACCCTGCGCATCCCGTCCCAAGCCCGTGGCACACATAGCAGGAAGGAGCGCGATTCCCTCCGCGGAGATCTCCACCATGGCAGCCTTTGCAGAATTCAATTCCATCAGATGTGATCCTCCGTCCGTGGAAGTCCGGCGAACTGGGAATCAACCAGTTAGCCGGATGCACCGAAGGGCCGAGCGGCCTCTGGTCTGAACAGGAAAAAAGAAAGAGGAGTGCTCCAAGCATAAGCACCACGCATCTGGAGGTCCTAGAAGCGATCGTCATCTCCATCATCCTCCCTCGAACCATGACAGTAACCACAGAAGAACTCCCCTGCCGTCATGGTTCCAGGATCATGGCAGTCATAACAGCTATAGCCGGTATCGTGGTGCCATGGGCCTTCATCGTCTCTGCCCAGGTCTCTGCCGTGGATGGCCGGGTCAGTACCTTTCAAGCCATCCCTGTCCGTGTGGCACCTGATACACGTCGGCTCATCGGTCTCATGACAGGCCAGGCATGCCTCGACGTCCCTCCGCACGGCATCGGCATGCTCTCTCTGCGTCCACGCCGCGGCTGAATGGTCCTCAGGCATCACCTCAAAGTCCTGATGACAAGGAGTGCAGAAGCTCACCTCATCATGACATGCCATGCAATCCCTCTCCTTTCCTCTTGCGTCGAGAGAGTGTTCGTATGTGTAGTTCAGCGCATGGGAACGCTGCTGAAGATTATCACCTAGATGGCATTCTTCGCATGTCTGGTCTGTGACATGGCAGAGCCTGCACCTTTCGGGCTCCTGCGTACCCTGGAATTTGTGCCTGTGTTCCCAGCCTCCTGCGTGGAATTGTCTCTTCACCCTTTCTGACTCGGTGTGGCAGAGCGCGCATTCTGAAGGAGCTTTGATTCCATCGTGACATTCCATGCAGGTCCACATGTCGGGGAATTGATTCTGCGTCATTTCTTCGGCAAGGCTAACCGCCTTGTGGCATTTCTCACACCCGAGATCTCGCTTCAGGTGGTTAAGGTGGGAGAATATGATTTCTCTCGCCGGATTCTCAAGCGCCAGTGGCTCTTCAGGTGATCTGTGGCAGAGATCGCAGTCAACCGGGGCCGTCTGACCATTGTGGCAGACAAAACACCTTTCCATGGTCGGCAGGTTCTTGTCCGCCGATGAAATGCTTTTCTCCACCGTCTCATGACAGAAAGTGCATCCGATCGATCGGGTGCCCACATGCTTATTGTGGCTGAAGATGATATCACCCCTGGGAATCTCCCATTTGGCCTGGTTGCCGTAGGAAGCCGCAGAAAACAGAATGATAAAGATGCAGAGCGCTCTCTTCACATGCCTACCGCCTCAAATTGAATCTGTAATCGATCCTTGCAAACACCCTGAAGTCGCTCTCAAACGCCGGATTCCTGCCTTCCTGCAACTCGATCACGAAATGCGATCCACCGGCCATGCGTTTTGTCAGCCTGAATATTGCGACAAGTGATTCGGCCCTGAGCGAGCCGCCTTCTACAAGGTTGAATTTCACGTAATCGAACTGGATGAGCCCTTCAACCTCATGTGGAAGATCTTTCCTCATACTCGCATAGCCTCCAAACCTTCCACCGGCATAACCCTGGCGGTATAAGAGCCCCCCGCCAATACCCTGCCAGCTCACCCCGCCTCTTGCCCTGTGCGTATCATCATCCCTATAGCGGACATACGAATATTCCCCACCCATCCACAGCCCGTTTTTCATTGTGTAGGTGGGAAGTATCCTCACCTCGTCATACCCCTCGTATTCAATTATCGTAAAAAAAGAGCTGGCGCTCAGAGTCGGTGACCTCCTTGAATACTCGATATCGAGTCTAAGCGGTCCACCGATTCGGGGATTGACCCGCAGGGTAGCATTCCTGAGCTTATCTAGTTCGAGGTCGATATCGGCCTTGAAATAGACATCTGCCCATCGTAGCCGTGGGCTATTCACGTCGAAACCAAGGAGCTTTCTCTCGAGGTTTCCTCCCCTCTTTCGCTGTCCGAAACTCACGCCTACCCTGCTGCCACCCTTCTCCTTTACAAGAAGACGTCCCCCCCACATGGCAGCCTCGTTCCAAGATGCGACTTTCGCTTCAGCGCCGTATCTTGCCTGTGTGCCCACCCAGCCCGTGAGCAGGAGCCAGGGCAAGGGCTCGATCTGCGATTTCAGCCCGTCAAGATGACCGGTTCCCACACCATTGTAAAGGAACTGCCTGCCTGCACGAAGAGCCAAGCCGGCGGGCAGGACATCCACGATGTCCAGGTAGAGGCTGTAGAATCGTGCAGCTCCACCACCTTCCAGGTTATCGGAGGCATCCCCCCTGAACCTGAAGTTGGCACCGAGAGAGAGG
Organism: Candidatus Glassiibacteriota bacterium; assembly: GCA_046760905.1. Classification (GTDB taxonomy): domain Bacteria; phylum Gemmatimonadota; class CAZMKB01; order CAZMKB01; family CAZMKB01; genus JBHIFB01. Next base: position 10,018 of record JBHIFB010000090.1, read on the forward strand.
CCCTGGAGCCCGAGTTCGGTTGCCCTCAATGAAATTGACTGGTAGAGGAGATTGTTCCTTGCCTTGGCCCCGCCCGGTTCTCTCCCCTCAAGACCGTAGTAAGAGGTTCTGAGGTTTCCTGTTAGATCTAACGGGTAGAGATATGTGAATGAGAATGAGACTGAAATGAGAGTAAACAGGAGAACAGATCTCACCGAACGCCCTCGCGAAAATTTTGTGAACATTATGAATCATAGTATATATCAGGTGATGGAATGTCAAGAATATTCTACGATGAGTTCTTTCGAACCTCATCCACAAGCAAATTTTCTCACGTGGGTCAGAAAACAATAATCGTTAATTAAGTGCACAGTCTACTCTAGATCTTATTTATTCACTATTGACATTTTGTCAATTTCTAAAATTTATATTGACAATTTTAAAATTTCCTGTTATCTTTTTGTCAATAGAAATTACTAGAAATCGTAAGTGCTTTCTGCTAACCTGCAAGCCACCTTCACTCTTCAGAAAGGGGGAACTCATGAGAGTTGCTTGTTGGACCCTTTTACTATCCACCTTTCTCCTATCCGCCACATCACTCCAGGCACAGTATGTAGGTTCCAGCGTCTGTCTGGGCTGCCACACCGGAGGCTACGGTTCGGATAAGACCAGCTGGCTGGCAACCTTCCATCATAAGGCCTACGCGGATCCCGACGGATCGCCAGGAGTCATACCGCATGATGATTTCGTCGACTCCCTCGACCTTTCGACAGATCCGGACTTTGCCAGCTATGACCCCGCACCTGTTTTGTGGTTCGATCCGACAGACCCTGGTGACAGCACGGATCTCTCGAGCGGATACAGAGTCACCATAGGGAACATCACCTATACAGTCAACCGTACCCACGGTGGAAACGGATGGAAGCAGCGGTTCCATGTGAAGATTGGTGACTCCTTCTACGTCCTGCCGATCCAGTACAATATGGCGACCGATGACTGGGTCACCTTCCACCCGGAACACTGGTACGATGATCTCGGCAATCCTCTTTACACCGATCCGGGTACAATCGAGGCCGACATCGTCAAGAAGAATTGTACAGAGAGACGATGCGACGGATGTCACGTAACCGGTATTAACCTCCAGTGGAACGCCCAGGGAGACAGTGCCTACACCGCAACCTACGTCGAAATGGGAATCGGCTGCGAGATGTGCCACGGTGACTACGATGGCGGCGCCGGTGAAGGGCACCAGCTTGTCCCGGAGGATATCGAAAACACGGAGCGAGCGAACGAGGTGTGCGGCCAGTGCCACAACAGGGGTTACAGTGTTGCCGAACTCGGCGGCAATACGCTGGGGTTCCCGTGGAGCGATGCGGGTGGTTTCATTCCGACTGACTCTCTTCCCGCCTTCTTCGTGTACGAGGACACCCTCAGCTCTGCGTTCTGGCCGGATCACATCCATTCGAAAAAACACAGACAGCAGTTTCTCGATTTCTACAGGAGCCCCAAGCCGACCTTCGCGTACCATGAGGTCAGATGCTGGGAATGTCACGATCCCCATGGCTCTGCGAACAAGCATGACATTTTGGAGGAGATAGTCGAAATCGAGGACACTGACACGACTGTGATCGCGACAGAGAACGACAACAACACCCTGTGTCTTGCGTGTCACTCAACTCACGGCGATTTCGAGGGCCTTACAAAGGAGATGATCGCTGAGTTCGAGGCGAATATCGACACGATCTCAGCAGTCGTCACAGCCCATACGCATCACAGCTGGGATCCGGAGAACAACAGCCAGACAGGAGGCGCCAGCAGGTGCTCGAAGTGCCACCAGCCGAAGATTGCGAAATCAGCTGTAAACTATGACATTCACTCTCATGTTTTCGATCCGATCCCGCCGGAGGACACGATTGATCACGAGATGCCCAACGCCTGTGCGGTAAGTTGCCACAGAAATCCGACTAACGCCAACGTTCCCGACTTCGGCATAACCGACACCGACATAGGCGACTGGACAGAGGCGTCGGATGTTGCGCTTGCAGACACGCTGATGTACTGGTACGGCCCGGGCGGATTGTGGTGGGATACGACGCCGGGAGGCATTGAAGGAGACGAAACCGGCGGTTCGCTCCTGCCAAAGGTATTTTCCCTCAGCCAGAACTACCCGAACCCCTTCAACCCGACGACGACGGTACGCTTCGACGTGCCGAAGACCTCTACCGTGAAGCTCATCATTTATGACATCCACGGCAGAAAGGTTCGCACACTTGTTGACAGGCCGCTCGAGGCAGGGCAGCATACTTTGACATGGAATGGCAGGAATGAGTTTGGCGTTAGGGTTGCAAGCGGTGTTTATTTTTACAGGCTAACCAGCGAGGGCTTTTCACAGACGAAGAAGATGGTCGTGCTGAAATAACTGGAACATCAAAAAAGCGAGAAAAAGGGCCTCAGGAAGGGGGCCCTTTTTTATGCTTCAGATAATAGCAGCCACTCGTTCCCAGGATCATGCATATCTGTTACCGAGCATAAGAAACCCTTTATGCAACATGCTGTCTGAGAAGCACCATCACCGACATCTCCCCCATCAAATCTCCTTTGCCAGCTCCACAATCCTCTTATACGGTATGGCAAGCCAGCTTTCCGCAGTCAGGGCGCCGTTGGCCAGGCTTATCATCGATACCTTGGCGGCGGTTTCTTCGTCCGGAGCTTCGTATATGTCCATGAAATCGTACGGCCCCAGGAGCCCGTAATGGCCGATGAACTTCACCTCCGGGCACTTCTCCCTCACCTGCTCCAGCCATCTCCTACCGATTACGTCGCGATCTTTCATCTTCCTGGTCACCTCGGGCGATAGCTTCGTCATCAAAACAAATGTTCTCATGGTCTCCCTCCCTCAGATCGGGTAATCGCAAATCACATACATTCCACTTAGTATAATAACTATAATCGGCCACCTCGTAAATGAAAAATCGGGACAGACGCCCTTTCTTGAAGTAAGGTTTTTCAAAGATAGGTGTGTTGAAAAAAAGAGGTGAATCGGATATAATAAATTCGGATGGAAAGGAGGCAGAGAATGAAGACAATGGGCAATATGATAGCGACGGCTCTGGCGGCAATAATTACAGTATTCGGGCTTTCCCCGAAACATCTCACTGCCCAGGCAAATGGAAATCTGTTCTGGTGGTTTCAGGGCATCGAGAATGTGGAGTGTCTGGCATCCATTGAGGACCTTGACGGGGACAGCTGGCCGGAGGCGG
>JBHIFB010000091.1:0-13078 GCA_046760905.1 Candidatus Glassiibacteriota bacterium
ATTCACGACGCTCGTTTCGCTAAGACCGGTACCCAATCCGCCTGACTCACAAAATTAACACTCCCCTGATACTTAAAAATGCGGCTTTCCCCTTCCTGCTCGACCAGGATGGGTACCCAAATGCTCTCACGACTCGCTCAAGGACTCGGAGCCCTGTAATACTAACCGATAAGACCGTTGCCCAACCTTTATCTGACTCGCATCATGGACACTGCCCTGATCTTAAGAAAGCTTCCCAAAATGCTCCCACGACTCGCTCAAGGACTCTAAGTTCCAGAAAAACTTGGGAAACTCCACGCCAGAACTTTATTGACAAATTACTCCGCTCACAATAAAATATTCTACTGTAAAAGTTGGGGAACAATCCTCGGTCTCCTTCAAACGGCTACCAGATATCCAAAATCCTGGTACAAGATAGGTCTTGAAAAGACTCTTACGATGACTCAGCTTCATCCTACGGCGGGGAGATCACTACTTAAAGTTAACGCATGTTCACAAAGTTGCTGAGTCACTTCTAAGAAGCGCGAGGTGAGGATGAAAACGCAATCAGTAAACACGGGGGAAGATGTGTGGATCTATACCTCTTGCGGCGGTTGCTATGGCCAATGCGGCATCAGGGTCCATCGAAAGGATGGTCTGGTCGTCGATATCGAGGGTAATCCCGAGAGTCCGGCCGGAAGTGGCAGAATCTGCGCAAAAGGGGCGGCACAGCTGATGACCCTCTATGATCCGCACCGGATAAACTATCCGGTGAAGAGGACGAATCCGGAAAAGGGAGTGGGTGTTGATCCCAAGTGGCAGCGTATCTCCTGGGACGAGGCAATGGATACGATTGTGTCCAGGCTCAAGGAGGTATATGAGACGGACCCGCGAGGCTGCTACTGGCAGGCAACGACGGTGCAGACCAGTGAGATCCGATTCGCGGTCCCCGCATTCCAGAAAGCGATGGGGTTCAAGAATTACTGGGTTTCGGGAGGCGGGCTCTGGTGCGGGAATGGTGCCCACTTCATGAATGGCATCATGCACGCGGCATGGTCTGTCGTACCGGACTGGAACTACAACAACTTCACAATCTACTTCGGTTGCTCTAAAGGTCATGGTGCCGGCCACGCGGCGCTTCAAACCGCCGAGTGGGTTGCCGATGCCCGGGCGAGAGGCATGAAGGCCGTGGTCTTCGACCCGTACCTGTCAACGCAGGCTTCAAAAGGTCATGAATGGGTCCCGATAAGGGTGGGGACTGACGGTGCAGTCGCACTGGGAATGATAAACGTGATCCTGAACGAGCTCGGCGTTTACGATGCAGAGTATCTCAAGCTCAAGACGAATGCCCCTTACCTGATTCAACCCGATGGCCACTACGCCAGGGATCCAAAAACCAGAAAGCCTCTCATTTGGGATTCGGTCGATAAAAAGGCCAAGACCTTTGATGACGAATCCATACAGGACTTCGCGCTCGAAGGGAACTACACTATAGACGGCACAGGCTGCATCCCGGCATTTCATCTCTTCAAGGAACATCTGAAGAAGGAGTATCCAATCGACAAGGTATCGGAGATTTCCTCTGTACCGGTTTCGACGCTCCGTCGCATATCGAAGGAGTTCGTCGATAATGCCCGCATAGGAAGCACCATCGTCATCGACGGCAAGAAGCTTCCGCTCAGACCCTCTGCCGCCATTTTCTTCAGAGGTAGCCAGGGCCACCTCAACTCGGGCTGGACGTGTCTGTGCATCGATCTTCTAAATCACATAATAGGTGCGGCGGATGTTCCCGGCGGTGCCATGGGCCACGGGCCTCCGGTAAGCCACGGACTTCCTGAGACTGGCAAACCCGAGACGATACCGTACCCATGCGAAGACGGTCTGATGGTTGTGAAAGGATGGGTGTATGATCACAAGCCATACCCGCTCAGAGAGCCGAGGGAACCGACGAGGCTAGACCTTCAGGACATGTTTCCATGTTCTGTCTACAACGCGTTCACCATCTGCTCTCCCGACTGGGAGAAATATCTGGAGCAGTTCAAAATAGACTATCGCCCTTCTATATTGATCAACTTCGGCTCCAACTCCGTCATGACGATGGGCAACGCCGAGCAGGTGACAGAAAACTTTCTGAAGAAGTTCGAGTTCATTTTCTCTTTCAACATCTTCCACAATGAGTTCACAGAAGCGGTGGCCGATATCGTTCTGCCGGATGCCTGCTTTCTCGAAAGGTACACACCCTGCGTCACCTTCCCTTCCATCTTCAGTCATCCCACAGGCATGGATCACTGGGTATGGCAGATCAGGCAGCCGGTGGTGGAACCGCTCTATGAACGCCGCGATTTCAACGAGGTCATGCTCGAGATAGTGAAGAGGCTCGGCATACAGGACAAATACTATGAAGCCATCAATGACACCATACCAGTCCGCTATGGTGGTGAGTTGAGCGAGAAGTACAGGCTGGACCCAAAGGGTGATTATACCTGGCAGGCTATCTGCGACAGGGTCCTAAGAGACAGGCTGGGAGATGACAAAGGCCTCGAAGAACTGAAGAAGACGGGATTGGTGAAATGGCCTACGAAGGTCGAAGAGATGTACTGGAGGTGGTTCGTGCCGGTCCGGGTACCGATCTACTTCGAGTACTTCATTGATGCCGGTAAGAAATTGAAAGACGTCTTATCAAGATTCGGGCGGGAGGATATGTTCGACCTGTCCTTCTATGAGCCGCTTGCTCAGTGGAACCCATGCCCATCACACACGATGGATGGGACGGAATATGACCTGTGGGCATTCTGCTGGCGCCCATCCTTTCACACGCAATCATCGACTCAGAACAATCCCTGGCTTGACGAGATATCGGTGAATGATCCCTACGTCTATCTCATCCAGCTCAACGAACATACAGGGAAGCGGAAGGGCCTAAGAGATGGCGATATCATATGGGTCGAGAACTCCATAGGTAAGCGGATCAAGGGGCCTGTAAGGCTGGTCCAGGGAGTGCATCCTGAGCATGTGTGCATCGCGGGCTGCCATGGACACTGGGCAAGAGGAACACCAATAGCGAGAGGAAAGGGACAATTCTTCGACGACCTCACTATTATTGATGAAGCACACACTGACCCGCTGACACAGGGACAGGACGCCTGCGTAAAGGTGAAGATTTACAAGTGTGAGGAGGCGGCATGATGCGATACGGAATGGTCATCGATCTTAAAAGATGTTACGGATGCTATTCGTGTTCCGTGGCGTGCAAGGCGGCCAATCATACGCCCAAGGGCATCGATTTCGCGAAATGCATCCAGGGGGAGATCGGCATCTATCCCTCTGTTCTGAGACAGATGCTTCCCACTCTCTGCATGCAGTGCGCCGAGCCGGAATGCCTTAATGTGTGCCCTACCGGGGCCACAAAGCAAAACGAATACGGAATCGTCACAGTGGATCAGAATCTGTGCATGGGCTGCAAGTATTGCATGATGGCATGCCCGTACGGGCAGCGCCATTCGGTGTCCGGGTGGGAGACCTACTTCCCTGACTCGGAAAGCGGACTCGATCCATACCAGGCATATGCAAGGGCGAGATGGGAGGAAAAGTACGGTTACGGCATCGCCACGAAATGCGATTTCTGCTATGAGCGCGTGCAGCAGGGCAGGAAACCTGCCTGCGTTGAGTCATGCCCTGCGAAGGCACGCATTTTCGGCGATCTTGACGACCCTGAGAGTGAAGTCTCGATACTCATAAGGCGGGAGCGTGGCTTTCAGCTGAATCCTGAGTTCGGGACTGATCCATCCGTCTACTATTTACCAGCGAGATAGAGACCATGATTAAGATGAGAGCTCAACAGAAGTGGCTATGGGACCATGCTGTGTACCTTTTTTTTGGAGGACTGGGTGGTGCGGCTTATGTAATAGGTGCGATCGCAGGATTTCTTGGTCCTCAATGGGATCCTATTGCAAGAACCGGAGTCAGCACAGGATTCCCGGCTGTTGCGGTTGGTTCGCTCTTTTTGTTCTTAGGCCTGGGAGCACCGTCCAGGGCGGTCCATGCCTGGAAGTGCCCGGGAACGTCCTGGATATCACGAGGTGTCTTGTTCATAACCGTCTTCATGGTTGCTGCCATCCTGCACCTGGGTCTATGGATCTGGCCTTTTCGGATGCTTGAAGATGCGATGGGATTTCGTATGCTGATATCTGTTATCGGTATAATATCCGGTTTTGCCGTGATGACTTACACCGGGTTTCTCCTCGGTGCCTCACGTCCAATCGCGTTCTGGAGTACAGGTATACTACCAGTTCTCTTCCTATCATCAGCACTGGTGAGCGGGGTGCTTGCCGTCCTATTGCTCACATCGATTCGCGGTGGAGTTTCTGATGATATTCTGCTCGCGCTGGAATGGGGAGCCATCGTTCTCATCATCGCTCAGGCGCTTGTGTTAACGTTTCACATGCAGGCAACCCATCGTGTTCCGGAGGGGAAAGCAGCTGCTTCTATTCTGATGAAAGAGACCGGAGCCAATCTGTTCTGGCTCGGCACGGTCGGCCTCGGGATATTCATCCCGCTTATCCTTCTGCTGCTTGTGGTATCGGCTACGGTACCAGGCGGCCCCGGCACCATGGATACCATGGTGATTGTAGCTTCCTTAGCGGGACTCCTGGGCAATCTGTTCTTGAGAGAGACGGTACTGAAAGGTGGTGTTCTCGCGCGCCTGAAAGCCGGTCGTTTCGAATATGTCGTGACCAGCCCGTAGCCCGTACTCCCAGATCTGTAATCAATCGGCGACCGGGAGAAAGCGCTACACCATCCCATACCCGGCTCATGCCAATAAACCTTATTTCTTAACCTGACCGTACCATGAATGCGGCGGCAAGTGAACTCGAATATTTCTTCAGTCCTCGCTCCATTGCCATAATCGGGGCCTCCGGGAACTTCGATATCATAAGCGGCAAGCCCCTGCGGTTTCTGAAAGAACACGGTTTCCGGGGCAGAATCTTCCCCGTCAATCCCAAGTATGAGGAGCTTGGCGGTTACCGCTGTTACAAAAGTGTTATCGACGTACCGGAGCCGGTTGACCTCGCGCTGATCGCCGTGAATTACAGGCTCGTTTTGCCCGTCTTGAAGGAATGCGTAAAGAAGGGGGTGAAATTCGCCACGATCTTCAGCTCCGGCTTCGCTGAGACAGGAGATGAGGGGAGAAACCTGCAGGAACAGATTTCCGAACTCTGCAAGGCATCGGGGATTAGGGTGTGCGGACCAAATTGCCAGGGTTCGGTCAACCTGAAGGAGAAGGTTATCGGAGGATTCAGTGCATCGCTGGGAGTGAAACCACTGCTTGTTGGTCCTATTGGATTCGTAACCCAGAGCGGTGCTCTGGGCTACTCCATATTCGGCCAGGCCCAGGAATCCGGCGTTGGTTTCACCTATGTCGCAAGCACCGGTAACGAGGTGGACCTACACACCCTCGATTTCATGGAATACATCCTGGAGGATCCCGACACGAAGATGCTGATCGCCTATCTTGAGGGCATAAAGGACGGCAGACAATTCATCCGTATCGCCGACCGTGCGCTCGAACTGGGCAAGCCCATCGTGGTCCTTAAGGTGGGACGGAGTGAAATCGGGAAGAAGGCCGCGACATCTCATACCGCCTCTATGACAGGGTCTGATGCAGTCTGCGATGCATTCTTCCGGCAGAAGGGAATAATCAGGGTGGAAGATATCGAGAACATGATCGATATCGCAGCGCTCATGCAGAGAGTACCCGAGCTTCCGAATGGTAGAGGACTGGGCATCGTTACCACTTCCGGCGGCGGAGGGATCCTGGTTGCCGATGAGGCGGTCGACCTGCGGCTGGAAATCCCAGAGCTGGACCCCGGAATACGGGAGGCCATCTCCACTGTCATACCCGATTATGGCTCAACGCTTAACCCTGTGGACGTCACGGCCCAGGTTATCAACGAAGCAGAAGATTTCATGAAGGTGCTCAATGCTGTGATAGACGATCCTGACATTCATGCGTTGGTGATTGTGGTCACACAGATCATTGGAGAGCCGGGCATGCAGATGGCTGCCGACATAGTCAAGATTTCGAGGTCCACAAGAAAGCCGTTGACAGTCGCCTGGACTGCAAGCGACAAGTTGGTGGGGAAGAATTTGAAGATACTCAAAGAAGGAGATGTTCAGTATTACAAATCCCCTTTGAGAGCCGTGAGGGCTATGGGGGCACTTATGAACTACGCAGCGTTCAGGGAAAGGTACCTGTCTCGAGCTTCGGTGGCTTCGACCAGGAGCTCGCATTCCGATAATTATAATGAAGCGATCTCAATTCTCTTCGAGGCCGGGGCCTCCCTGACGGAGCACAAAGCGAAAGAACTGCTGGGCCTCTATGATATACCGGTTACGAAAGAAGAAATTGCGACCTCAAAGGATAGGGCCCTTCGAATTGCCGAAAGAATCGGATATCCCGTCGCTCTGAAGATCGACTCGCCTGACATACTTCACAAAACCGAAGCCGATTGTATCAGGCTCAACATCAAAAATCCTGAGGAGCTCGTAGCATCATACCGGGAGGTGCTGCAAAATGCACGGCAACACAAGCCGAACGCAAGCCTCAGAGGTGTACTTGTACAGGAGATGGTCAGCGGCGGTACGGAGGTCATCGTGGGCGTAAACAACGATTCACAATTTGGGCCTACCGTCATGTTCGGCATAGGGGGGATCTTCGTCGAAATACTCAATGACGTCTCTCTGCGAGTTGCACCACTGACGCGAGAAGACGCGCTGGAGATGATCGGGGATATTAAGGGATCAGAGATCCTTTATGGCGCACGCGGCAGAACCAGAACAGACATCGATGCCTTAGCTGATGTACTTGTCAAGGTAGGCGCCATGGCAATCGACCTGGAGGATTATCTTGTAGAACTGGACATAAACCCTTTACTTGTCCTACCGGAAGGTAAGGGGGTAAAAGCGGTCGATGCACTGGTCATCAGAAAGTAATTTAGAATATTGCGAAACAGCACCCTTGACACCTACAGCCGGCGATTGTACTATCAGATTAATTCTTGCACCTGTATGCTAAATATACCTGACCGACAGCCGTCAAAGCATGAACCTCAACTGTCTTCTTCTGAAAGGAGGGCGACATGAACGACACAGAGGGGAAGAAGGAAATCCTGGTAGTGGTGTCCAAGCTGAAAAACTATATTCGCTCCACCTCCGGAATGAACACCGCGGGAAATGTAGCTCCAGCGTTGTCTGATGCCGTCCGCAGCATGTGTGATCAGGCGATAGAGAGGGCAAAGGAGGCAGGCCGAAAGACCGTCATGGACCGGGACTTCTCATAGGCCTCACACTGAAAGAGTAAAGCGGCGACCGCAGACTAAATACGGCTGCCGTTTTTACAATATCCCTACTGGCGTTGAGCCGGCGGCCATAAGAAGCCGGCCGCCGTTCAACGCGGGTTATCACCGCCTGATTACTTGACAGACCACCTTCATGGGCATAGTATCTCCCTTGTGTGAGGGGAAACTTATTCGGCAGGTTCCCGCTAAAGCCGATAGTTGTGATCCATGAGCTCAAGAAAGGTGAGGTGGCTCGCAGCATCCGCTTCCACATGCGTATCATCCACCGCCTTCTCTCTCCCCACAAGCACTCCCGCATCCTTGATCCCTTTCACTATCACCTCAAATATCTCACCAGCCCCCTCCTCTCCTATTCTAGAACGAAACACACTCATGCCCCTTGCTCAGGTAATCCATCGTATAAGGAGAAGCCCAGAAACCAGCGATAGTAGAGAAAAGGACCATGTCGTCCTCCCTCTTCTCTGCACATCTTGCACTTGGGATTACAACACACATTCCAGCAGCGCGTAACACTCATTGGTGCCATGGCACGTGTCACTGAGAGGAGCTTCTTCTCCAGGCAGATATCTCAATCACCAGAAATCAACCTTGGTGGCTGCGGCCGCTCCGTGACTCGAATGAAGGAGACGAGGCGACTCCTGTTGACAAAACATCCCCATATGTGATATCATAAGCTTGAATATTAGCAGAAACGCTTGAAAAGTGAGTGGAAATCCGTTTTTCCTTAAACACGGTCCTCGAGACAGGGGAAGTTTAAAAATGATTAAAAATTCCATCATACCCTCATGTGTCATAACACTGATGCTTCTCTCAAAAGTCTGTATGGCGAGTCCGGCGACCTCAAAGACACAAGGCGCAATCGATGATGCTGTGACGCTCGATCTTTTCGCGATGAGTTACTGCCCCTATACCCTCGTTGCGGAGAAGGAATTAATACCATTCGTGAAGGAGAATAAAGGCAGGGTTGAGCTCAGGATTCACTACATTGCAAGCAAGGAATCGGGGTATGAGGCTGAAAGAACCCACGGTGATCATCTCGAGGCAGCCGGTCAAAAAACGGCGAAGGCGGGATGCAACGGACGGGGAAGCGAATCTCATCTTGGGTTCAAGAGCCTTCACGGGAGAGTCGAAGTCGAGGAGAACATGAGGCAGCTTATTATCAGGGAACTCTATCCGGAAGCCTTTCTCGATTACCTGCTTTTGAGAGCAGACGGGATAGCCAGGGACTGGAGGGAAAGCGCATCGAAGCTCGGCATGGACACCTCCCTCATTTACGAGATGGTTCACGATGGTACTGGCGAGCTGCTTCTCGAGGAAAATATACATGCTTCACAGGAGCAGGATGTGAGTGCTTCCCCTACCCTCTTAGTAAACGGCGAGCTTTTCTCGGGGAGTATCACCTACTCGAATGTAGCGGTGAAGTTATTAAGGGCAGATCGTGGGAAGACAGATAAGCGCCCGGAAACCGGCGTGTCTGTCCATAGCGAAGAATCGCCCTCAGGCAGGATGGGAACGGCAAATCCGGCATCGATATACTGCATTGCCATGGGCTATGAGTATCGGATAGCCGATGAGGAGGGACAAAAGGGCTTCTGTATGCTGCCTGACGGAGAGAGATGTGAGGAATGGACTTTTCTCCAGGGAAAATGCGGGCGGCAGTACTCCTACTGCGCCAGAAGAGGCTATGACATAGTGACACTTAACGACGGCAACGACCCATTCTCCAAAGAGTATGCGGTCTGCGTTTCAGAGGATGGTCGCATAATCGGGTCCGTGACTGACCTGATGGGCTTGAGCTTGAAGGCGACGAAGGCGAGCACGGAGTCATCTATGATACCCGAGGAAGCAGGAGAGACTCCAGCACCGATCACCGTCACACCGCCTTCCATAGACTGGAGAGACCACAACGGCCACAACTGGGTCACTCCCGTGAAGAACCAGGGCGGCTGTGGCTCCTGCTGGGCATTTGGAACAGTCGCCGCTGTTGAGGCAGTGGTGAAGATAAGATTGAATAATCCCGACCTTGATTTGGACCTTTCTGAGGAGTATTTAGTCTCTGATTGCCACGGCAATGTTTTACCGCAGAACTGCTGTGGCGGCTACCAATTCAGGGCACTACAATTCATTAAAAACCAGGGAATCCCCGATGAATCGTGTATGCCTTACGTGGATGGATGGGGATGCTCCTGCGGCGGTGGTACCTGCGACTGGAACTGTGAATACAGGGATGGAACGAATTGCAGTGATGTGACCTGTTCTGATAGATGCTCTGACTGGGAGGAGAGGCTGACAAGGATAGATGAAACAGGCCAAGTTACCGACATCAGCGGCATCAAGGAAGCTATAGCCAGTATCGGCCCTGTGGCGGCGGCGCTGGGTGTGGGTTCCGGATACGGCGCTTATTGGGATGGGGACATTTACCGGTGTACCAATGATAACGGCTCCAATCACGTGATATCCCTCGTCGGTTACGATGATGCGGGAGAATACTGGATTGGCAAAAACAGCTGGGGATCCGGATGGGGGGACGGCGGTTTCTTCAAGATAGGTTATGGGGAATGCAACATAGAATCCTCGGTCAATTATGCGAACATAATCGCATGCGGCGACACGATTTACTCTTACACGACGTTGACCCACGATATATCAAATTGCGAAGGTGATGCACTGGTCATCGGTTCTGACAACATCACCCTCAACTGCGATGGACGATCCATCAACGGTTCGGGGAACGGTTCCGGGATCCTTGTGGAGAACAGGGAAGCGGTATTCATCAAGAATTGTCTCGTGTCCGGCTTTGAAAGCGGCATTTCATTAATCAACAGCTACAGCAACAACATAAAGGGAAATGCACTGACGGCAAACGGCCAATTCGGAATATACCTGGATGACTCGCAGTACAACACTATCTGGGATAACGAGTTCACAGACAACGCGGTGAATGCTTACGAAGAGGCCAGTGCGAACGGCAACGATTGGTCCAGCGGCAGGGAGGGCAACTACTGGTCTGACTTCGAAAACAATGCCGGTTACCCGAATACATACCATATAGCCGGTCCAGGCGACGGCATCGATAGCTGGCCGAACGACAAAACCTCCAAACGATTCAAGGAGCCCTTCAAACCCTGACCAGGCTCTCCCGCAAAGTGTGAAAGCCTTGGTTTCAAGTTGAAGTGTTCCGCCAATGATGACAGTTAAGCGTAGGTCTCGTGTCATGGTTCGATCAGGAAGAAAGTTCGCATATTATAATAATCTTCCTGCTAGCCAGAGACGGATTTACGACAGGAGCGATGCGATAGAACATGTCCGGCTGCCACAGCCTGAGCATTTTTCCTCCATCACGGATGATCTTAGATCATCACTCGAAGGTGATGACCTTGCCCAAACCAAGCAATCAGCCGAACACCTGATCAGAGACCTCTGCCAGGCCTTTTGCGTACCGCCTATGAAAGTGCGGGTTCTCAGCCGCAGACCAACGAGGAACCGGGTTGAGATGCATGGTCTCTATGAAGCGGGAAAAGGGAAGGCAACCGTATTGACCGTCTGGATGCGCACAGCAAAGAGGAAACAGACAGTTGCCTTTCGAACTTTCCTTAGGACCATAGTCCATGAATTCATTCATCACCTTGATTTCACCTACTTCAACCTGAGAAATTCATTCCACACGGAAGGTTTCTTCAAACGGGAATCCAGCCTGGTAAAACAGCTGCTTAACGATCAACGCAGATAGGCCACGCCTTGCTTTTAGGAATCAAACATGCGGAAATCGCCCGGAGCCGGGACGCTCGCCTCAGGCGGTTCGATGCGTAAAGGAGCCGGCGTGTAGCTTTACCCGGATGGCAAAGTCGCAGGGGGTTCTTTGGGACTCCATTCAATGCGGTATACGACCATCTCGTCGTCAGCAAGGATTGTTCTGCGGGGGATTTTTACCCTGTAGACCTCAACTAGCGGGAGTTTACCGGTATAGAGGTTGGGGTACCATACTGGAAAGATGGCGAGGTAGTGCGGTCGCTCTCTCTCAAGGAAAACCACGAATCCCTCCCCCTCACCATATTCTCGAGAAAGATCTCTCGCCTGCGCATTCACTATGCCCACCGTATCTAAGATTTTTCTCTCTGAGAAAAATGCTATGGCACCAATGTCGTGAGTGGCGACAATGGCCTCTTCCGGTGTGTTCAGCTTCAGCCACTTCCCCACCCGGACGTTCACACTTTCCACTTCATATATGTTCTCACCGTAGGACCTTGAACCTGTAATGAGCAAGAAGAGAGCCGACAGGGCTACCAGGAAAACGGTGACCCTTGAGGTTGCCTTTCCCGATCTTGAAAACGCATCTTCCATAGTACTCAGACCCACCGACGCGAGGCAGATCGCTGCGACCGAAAGATAAGCGACATGACGCCCCCAGTGATAACCGATCGGAATGTGAGGTGTGATGGCATCTTTCGATATCGGGATGCTCACTAAAACGAGAATGAGGGTGATGCCCAGCCGGCGGTTTGCGCGGCCGATGTAAACTGAATAAGCACCGGCGATGGCCATCAAGGGCAGTAAAAAATTATCCCTCAGGAGGAACAAAAGGAGCCTCGAGAGTCCCGTGAAAGGGGCAGTAAATATCCTGGCGCCGATTGCGGTTACCGGATCACTCAGGGCATAAAAAGTCGAGGGTAATATGCTGCCAGAGCAGTATAGGTTGAACATGATATAAGGAATCATTGCGGCGAAATACCCGGCAAGCAGCGGTGATAGGCCGATCGAATCAGCCGATTTTCTTGTAGCTATTCTCGAAATAATCACAAGTGGAAGGACGAGCAAAAGCTCGGGCCTCACAGCTACAGAGGCTCCACAGAGGAATCCGGTTACGATGCTGGACCACTTCGTTTCTTTAAAAGAGAAAACCATTGTCCAGGTGAATGCCGCTGACGAGAGCGTTACCTCCATTCCGCTCAAAGCTCCCCACATAAGCCTCGGTACGAGGCAGGATAGAATCCCGGCGAAAACGGCCCAGTACCGTGAAGCGCCCACAATCAAGGTAAGTCTAATCAAGCCGACTGCCGTCACAAATAAAAATGCAAGACCCGTAGCCTTCATCCCCCAGAGGGTCGTATTTGTCTCCGTGCCACAGATCTTGTAGATTACGGAGACGATCAGCGTCCAGAGAGGGGCGGTCATCCCCCCGCCGCAGGAATCCCCTTCGAAGCTGAAATCATGGGAGGTGACAATATTGCGAGCGAATACGAGGTGGATCCATGAGTCATCCAGCGGGAAGCCGCCGCCGTCAGGTTCATGAACCAGGAAGAGAATGGCGGAGATCGAGATGGCGAGGAGAACCAGGAGATAGCCTCCGGTTCCTATACGAAGGCTTTTCTTAACATCGTCGGATACAGAGACGCTCATGTCAGCACGATAATACAATCGGTGGATCCCGCTGTCAACCGCCATGAAGTGGAGCGGATATGAAATCCTCGCAGGTTTTCACGAATAAAGCAATGATATTTCGGTTTATTCGCTCATCCTCCCTTGTAGATCTCCTGCTCCCTTGTCTCTCAAGCAGTTTCGTTGAGTGATCTTTCACTCTCTTTCAAACGGCACGCTTTTTTCATACGCACTCTCCACGGTACTCTCTCGCCACGGCCACGCTTTTCTCATTAGTGCGTGCCAGGAGGGCAAGAACGTGGCACAGGCGGATTGTCTCCAAAAACCTGCCACTTCGGTCTATCGCCCCAGGCGTCCACGGAGTT
>JBHIFB010000092.1:0-12973 GCA_046760905.1 Candidatus Glassiibacteriota bacterium
ATATGTTACCGTAATTGCGAACGCGACCACTTAGAGCCCTTAAGTGAGTCGTGAGTGCATTGGGCCAATGCAAAGTGTTCAAACGAAACAACTGTAAGTTACATAAGAATTGGTTAATGTCCTGACGGGTTTTTCAACTTGACTCAGGAGCCGGGATTTCCGCCCTCCTAATAAGGTTTGATTCCTTTATAAGTCAAAAGCTACCGGTGGACTAATGCCGCTGGTAGCTTTTTTATGATCGACAGCTCCCCCGGCCGGAGATCACTCACTATACTGAGAAAATCAGTGCTCCAATCCCGTCAAAGCGAGTAGCGGTTGCACTGTAAAACGGTACATCCCATGGTGAACAGGATTCCGAGAGGGATCGACGGGATCAAAGCCTATATTGCCGGCTGTGTCGATTGCCTTGAAATAGTAACACACCTCCGTCCCTGCTTCCTGGGAAGGGATCTCACCCGAATATAACCTTCCTCCCTTCCAGACCATTAAAACTTCATTGAAATTGTATCCTCCATCCGTACTGTAGAGGAGACTCACCCTTAGCTCGCCAATGTTCATAGATACATAATCGATGACGTGGGTGCTTATAAGGAAAGGCCCTTTCGTACTGATCAAGCCCTTTATTTCCCTCGATCCGAAGATCCTGGGCGGATGGGTATCCGATGTGCCTCTATTAATATATAGTCGATTCTGTTCTTCCTTATTCGCCGACACCACATCCACATCACCATCTCCATCTAAATCACCGAATTTGATTCTCGTTGTCTGATCCAGCAAACGTGGTAATCTTACTCTGGTAACATCGTAGAAAAATCCCTTTCCATCATTAAGAAGCAACCTATTCTGTAAAGGTATTGTGGTATAACTATTCGCCATGATCAAATCAGGCCATCCGTCATCATCTATATCCGCTGTATCTGAAGAGTAGGCTGAATCTGCCGAGGCAGGTAATCTCCCGACAGTTTCTTCGATGAAATATCCGCCATGATTCATAAGAAGCGGATTCTTTCTTGCATTTGCAATGCATAATATAATGTCCAGGTTATCGTCCCCATCATAATCACCCGGTCTTCCCACATGTGACTTGAAATTATCGAGTGGAATTCTCCCTTCGGATTCATCGGAAAAAAACCCGAACCCATCATTAACCAACAGACGGTTGCCAAGTGAGGAATGAGAATGAGCCTCAAAGACGTCAAGGTCGCCGTCAAAATCAATGTCGAAGAAAATGAAACCGGTGGTTCTATCACCATCATCGCTCCTATCAGGTAACCGTTTTTCCGTTTCATCTGAAAAAAAACCATCGCCGTCGTTTATGAGCAGCCTGCTTGGGCAGTAGTAGGCGTGAAGGCGATTTTCTTCGCTATGGTCGCTATGAGCACGATGCCTGCATTCGATAATACACTGCTGTAAGGCCGGTACACGGGAAGGTTCGATGAGAGGTCTGTGACCACTTTCATCCGTGAATATGGCCAGTTTAAAGGTATTGCTGCTATTAATATGAGGACAGGGCAGCTCCACCTGAAACTCCGGCAGCATGATATCAAAATCGCCGTCACCATCAAGGTCACCCACTCCCGGCTCTGCCGAGAAAACGCCTCCCAGAATCGGAGGAAGTCGACTCATTGATTCATCGACGAAGAAACCATCCCCGTTGTTCAACCACAATCTGTTTGAGTATCCACTCGCTGCAGTGATTATGATATCCAGGTCACCATCAGCATCAAAGTCAGCAAAAGCCGATCTCCTTGTATCGAAGTGTTCCGAAGGTAATCTCGGATCTGTTTCATCGGTGAAGTGTGCGGTTCCATCATTTATATAGATGCGTGACTGCTGTCCATCATAGGGAGTATATCGCGCCGAGTTGGTGAAGAAAATGTCAAGATCGCCGTCACCATCAATATCAATGAGATCGACATCATTGGTATAATCACTGTCCATCGGCATACGCTCGAATGTGAGATCAACGAAATACTGATCATTCATGAGAGCCTTCTGACTCGTGTTTTTCGCCAGCAGCAAAAGAATGGGAATAGTGATCAAAGGTGAAATTTTTTCAATTCGATACACAACTACCTCTTGGCATACTCGACATGATACAGTGTAATCTCAAGAAATTATATCATAAGTGGATTCAAACAGTCAACCACCCTTCGGTGATTTTGTTTTTTCAATCAGCCAGCTTTTTATAGATTCTCCTCAAAGCCGCATTTTAGAATGCGACTTAAGATGTTTCGCCTCTTATAATAAGTGTAATAACAAAACGAGTTCTTACATAATTTCCGTTCTTATGCTATCGTTGTTGCATCTGAAATTATCTAAATTAGAGAACCCGAAAAAGAACCTCCTCGCTAACACATCGCACTCCTGGATACTCTTTCAGAGTTCTCACTTACACTACTTGACACTCAGTACAATATACCTTATGATGAATTGTAGTTTCTAACAACTTATTATTATCTAAAGAGTTAAGTTATTATGGAAAAACTTGATATCCTTCTGGCTGAAGCTAATTCAGGCAACAAGAGCGCCGAGGAGGAGATTTTCGAATATCTTTATGTAAGATTTAAAGTCTTGGCGACACTTAAAATAGGTGAAGGTCATTCACATGACATTGCCATGGAGGCCTGCAAGATCATTCTGGAAAAATACAAGAATGTGGAATTCACGAAGAGCTTCGAGGCTTGGACTCAAGGCATTTTCGCCAATGTCATGCGTAACTATTTTCGGAGCTCGAGAATCAGGAAGGACCACATGGTTCAGAAGCCGGAATTTGAAAATAAGATGAAATTCTCCTCAAAGCCGGATCACGATTTAAGGCTGGCTCTTATCGATTGCCTTCAAAAGATTCTCAAGATCCATCCCCGTTATGCGAGGGCGATGAATTTAGTCATCCACGGCTATACTCCTGAGGAGATAAGCAGAAAACTCAAGATAAGCCAGAACAACTGCTACGTCATACTCAATCGCGGTAGAGCATTACTAAGGAAGTGTCTTGAATCAGGGAGGATATAGATTATGGCTCGCTGCAAGGACAGAGACCTCGGCGCCCTCATCCATGCGTATGAGTTGAATGCTCTCTCAACGGAAGATGCCAGGCGGTTTGAGATACACATCATGAAGTGCGAATACTGCTTCAATGAGGTGAAGGATTTCACCAGAGAGGCGATTTTATTGAGTTCGGATGAAGCGGTGAAGGATATAATCAGTAAGGCATCAACCGGATTCCAATCTGAATCCGAATCGGCCCTCGTAAAATTTTTGCGATACGTATGGCCCGATAAGCCGATAGCCTTCAAACCCGCCATAGCCTATCTCCTGATC
This sequence comes from Candidatus Glassiibacteriota bacterium, assembly GCA_046760905.1. GTDB lineage: Bacteria > Gemmatimonadota > CAZMKB01 > CAZMKB01 > CAZMKB01 > JBHIFB01. Next base: position 3,325 of record JBHIFB010000092.1, read on the forward strand.
CTGCTAATGATCCTGCCGGCCTATCATGGACTCAGGACAATGAGAGAAAACAAGATCAGGTCGGTTAAAACCGTGAACTTCTTTCCCGACAGATCCATCCAGGAAGAAGCACTTAGCACAAGCATGGGCAGCGAAGTTTTAATAAGCTTCGTTTTCAGAGGTGCGGTCCCGGGTGAAGCATACAATGTTAAGATCGAAGATGAAGATGGATCACTGATCTACGAAAAGGATGAATTCACCGGTTTTGATGAATATGAGACGGCAAGGTTGATTTTGCCCCTCTCACAAATGGAGCCGGGTAATTATCGTTTGACGGTTATAAATCCTCGTTCTGAAGCTCCCTCAAATAAACAGGAATACCGATTCAGGGTTAAGAAGTAACATGCTTTCTGAAACGTGTGTCATGTATAATTCCCTGCCGAGAGGGAAATGAAATTGTTATCACAACGTGATCTTATGATAATGATGGTTTTCACATGCATGCAGTTGTGCAAACCTATCATGCCATATGCAGAACAGACATCAAACCTGGATAATCCTGCTTCGAATGAAGTTCTGCTCTTGATTCAGCAGTGTGATTCTCTCGCAAATGCAGGAGAGCTCGATACAGCCCTGGTCCTTGGAAATCTGGCCATAGAGAAATCGAAAACCGAGTTCGGAGAAAACGACCCTGTCCATGCATCGGCACTCAGTGCCGTCGCTACTGTTTATTTTTTAAAAAGTAACTATGCGGATTTCGAGAATCTCTGCAATAAAGCATTGTCAATCAGGGAGAGGACTCTGGGTCCGGACCATCCTGATGTGGCTGAGAGCTTAAATGACCTGGCAACCCTTTTTATGTATCAGGGGAAGTACACGGAAGCAGAACCTCTGCTTAAAAGAGCGGTGGAGATCTATGAAAGCGTTTATGGTCCTGAACACATTAATGTAGCCAAGAGCTTGAATAATCTTGCGACCCTTTACTGCGAGCAGGGTAAGTATGCAGAATCTGAAAATCTTCACAAGAGAGCGCTCTCTATAAAGAAGGCCACGCTCGGCCCGGAACATTCCTCTGTGGCATGGAGTTCGAATAATCTTGCAACCCTATACATATTACAGGGACGGAATTCGGAAGCGGAGCATTTTCTCAAACAGGCTCTGGCAATCTGGGAGAAAACAATGGGACCCGACCACCCGCTGGTCGGCTTCGCACTCAACAATCTGGGTAATTGTTCTATGGAGCAACATAAATATGCAGAGGCCGAAAACTACTTTAAAATAGCCCTGGCCAAATGGGAGAAAGCTCTGGGGCCGGCATATCAGCATCTGGCGCCCGCCCTTAACAGTCTTGCAAGATTGTATTCCTACCAGGCCAAATATACGGAATCTGAAAATCTCTATAAGCGTGCCCTTGATATCAGGGAAAAGGCACTGAGTCCAGAACATCCCCATCTGGTGAGAAGTCTAAACAATCTGGGAAGCCTCTACCTGGAGATGGGCCGGTATACCGAAGCCGAACCTCTACTTAAGCGTGCACTCGCTCTCGGAGAGAAGGGATTGGGGCCCGACCACCCATATGTGGCCGAAAGCCTTCTCAATCTCGCAAAAAATTACTGCGCTCTAGGCGATTATGATCGAAGCCTGTCTAATTATCAGAAGCTTCAGGAGGCAAGGCGAAATTTTATCGATTATGTGTTTTCCTACGCTTCGGAAGATCAGAAAATCAGGTATCTTGAAATATACCCACTGCTGGATCATTCATTCCTCTCATTTGCGATCATGGACACCTCGATCCAATCGAAACGTTCAGCCCTCGAAATGATTCTCAAAGGCAAAGCCGCGGTTATTGACGCAGTCTCCGCCGAAAGAGAAATCGCTTACTGCACGGATGATGATGATATCTTGAAGAGAGTCAAGAGACACGCTGAGATCTGCGGGGAAATAGCCACTTTGACACTTTCAGGGGCTGAACATCTCGAGCCTGAAATGTACCGCGATCGGCAAAGAACCCTATACAGTATCAAAGATTCACTGGAGACGGAGCTCAGCAGAAGATGTGGAGAGTTCAAGGATGAACAGGTATCAAGGAGGTTCAAAGTACAGGGTATTGCGAGGACTCTTCCGGAAGGAAGTGTGTTATGGGAGTTCGTCCAGTATGAACCTTATGATTTCACAAGAGTGGGGATTGAGGAGGAGAAAACGAGTCGAGCTAGATATCTGGCCTTCACGCTTAACCACGATGGAGATATCACCTTGACGGACCTCGGCGATGCGGCTCTGATCGACAGTCTTGTGAGTTTGGCAAGATTTATGATCAATGATGCAAGAAAAGTAATCTACTCCCCTTTAGCCATGGAATCGAATAGACGTTTAACCGAGCTCACAGAAATGATCTATGATACGATTTTCGCTCCACTGGAAGCGAGCCTTGACGGAGGAAATACAATCATAATTTCACCCGATGGACAGCTCAATCTTCTACCTTTCGAGATCCTCTCCTGCCCGGATGGTGAGTATGTTATAGAGAAATACAGGATCAGCTACGTTTCATCCGGTCGGGATCTCTTGAGGTTTCAAAAGGAGAGGCGACATTCAGACTGGGCTCTGGTCATGGCGGATCCCGATTTTGACTTTTCAGCCGAAGCTATGGCCAAATCTAAAGGAGAGGTCCATAAGGAATCTGAGATATATCATCACAACTATAATGCATCACGTGGGGTGAGCGAATGCATCAACTTCCGGTTCGCACAGCTTCCCTATACTCGAGAAGAGACAAGATTCGTGGCCAAGACACTCGAGAATAAAATTCACATTAGAACCAAGATCTATTACGGCAGCGACTCCACCGAGGAGAATCTAAAAAAGATAAGCAGCGCGCCGAGAGTTCTTCACCTTGCCACACATGGGTATTTCTGTGAAGATCTTGATCCCAGCGAAGAGAGAGGCCGCGAGAATCCACTCCTGCGCTCCGGCCTCGCTCTGGCGGGGGCGAATCATCTGATGGCTGAGAATGGTGGCTATGCCGGCCAGAACGGCGATGGTATCCTGACGGCTCTCGAGGTATCCGGATTGAATCTGGTGGGAACCGAACTCGCTACACTCTCCGCCTGCGAAACGGGTATCGGTGAAGTCAGAAACGGCGAGGGCGTCTATGGCCTGCGGCGTGCCTTCCAATGCGCAGGTGTCGAGACGATAGTGATGAGTCTGTGGAAGGTGCCCGATAGGGAAACGTATGAACTTATGAACAGCTTTTACAAATACTGGGGCCAGGGCTACAGCAAGCGGGAAGCGTTACGCCAATCCGTCTTGAATGTCATGAATGATCTTCGAGAGAAATACGGAACAGCCCATCCATTATCATGGGGTGGATTCGTATTGCTGGGAAATCCTGATTGATTGGAACACGGAGATGCCGAAAGGATGGGGTAGATTCATGAAAAATCGATTTCATTTATTCGTCATATTCAGCCTGTTTCTGATTTTTTCCAAACTTTCCGCTCAAGTTGACACGCTCTGGACGAGGAGATTCGGCGGTGAGGGCTGGGATTTCGGTGAATCGGTCCAGCAGACAATCGACGGAGGATATATCATTACCGGTGTGACGGGAGCCGATATCGAACACGTCTCAGACGTCTATCTTGTAAAAACCGACAGTGCAGGATTCGCACAATGGATAAAAAGTATAGGAAGATCCCAGACTCAGGGCAGGGACTACGGCTTGTCTGTGCATCAGACGGAAGATACCGGTTACATTATCACGGGTTTTACGATGCTGCCCGATGAAGGGAAATTACTGGATTTGTACCTGATCAAAACCGATGAATCGGGTGATACAGTCTGGACAAGGACTTTCGGTGATTCTCTGAACGAGTCTGGCCAATCGGTCCGACAGACTGTGGATGGCGGTTATATCGCTGCCGGATACACATATTCTTACGGTAAAGGAGGTTCCGACTTCCTCCTGGTAAAGACGGATGCCTCCGGTGATGTTGAATGGATGAGAACTTTTGGGGGAATGTTGGATGAGATGGGTTTCTCTGTTCAGCAAACTCTTGATGGTGGGTATATACTGGTAGGGAACACCTCTTCCTTCGGAGCCGGAGAATTCGATGTGTATCTGGTTCGCACCGATGAGTCAGGCGATACTCTCTGGACAAGAACTTATGGAGGAGTTCGTGATGACCACGGCTTCTCGGTCGAGCAAACATCCTCCGGAGGTTATATAATTACAGGGCAAACGGAATCCTACGGTGCCGGTGACTTTGATGTATATCTTATAAGGACAAATGAATCGGGTGATACATTATGGACCCGCACGTTCGGCGGTTTGAGTGTGGATGCGGGCTTCTCAGTTACCGAGAGCATTGAGGGTGGCTTTGTAATTACAGGCAAGACGATGTCCTTCGGTGGCGGTGACGATGACATTTATCTCATCAAAACCGATGATTCCGGTAACACTATCTGGACCTGGGCTCTTGGTGGAACCCTCGATGAGGCCGGCCGCTCCGTCAGGGAAACGACAGATGGTGGGTACATAATCTCTGGAAACTTCCGCCCCTGCTGTTTCTATAGACAAAAACGCTCAGGGCGCTAAGTCCATCCCGGGATCCGTTTCCCTCATGCAGAATTATCCAAACCCGTTCAATCCCGTTACCATAATACAGTATGAGATATCAGATCCGACTTCCAAAGCAACAGGACTTCCGGTCGAGATCAATGTCTATGACATCCGTGGCCGATTCGTCCGGACCCTTATTAAGGATGAGAAATCGCCGGGGGTTTACCGGGTCCGGTTCAATGGTAGAGACGAAAAAGGACTTGAGATTCCCTCTGGCGTTTACTTATATCGTATCAGGACACCGGATTTCACAGATACTCGTAAGATGATTCTGATGGAGTAGCTTCTCGACCCAATCACTTCATCTGCTCATGTAATCCGGCGTTGAGGAGAGGGGCAGTTCGTCGAAATAGATTTCCCAGTTTCCATCCTGCATTTCCTGCCAGGCCAGGAAAAATTTGCCTGCGTGGTAGAGAAGTGTCGGATTGATGCTCAACCCACCCGTCGAGCTAAGCTGTAACTCATCACTCCAATACATGCCACTGTCAAAACTGATCTTAGCGAATATCTGGGAAAGGGGATACCGATAATCCTCCCATATCACTACAACGGTGTCGCCGTTTGCCGCGATATCCGGGTTGATCGCGCTTGCAGCATATAAGGAGAGATTGTTTGTCGGTCCCAGGCTGTCATTTACGGTTGACAAAGTCCTGTAGCATAGTTGCCAGGTATCATCGTAGAATTCCGACCAGGTAAAATGAATTGTTCCGTTACCGGCCGCCATCGCCGGTTTAAAAGATGGCTCTGGCCAATCATCAACATAGAAGAGGGTATCAGGAGCTGCTCTTTCATCTGAAATTCGGGCATACATTATCCTGCTTGCAGGACTATGCGTTTCAAGCACTATATGAGCAGTCTCTCCTTCCGTTACGGTTTGAACGTTGGCTATATAAGCGAGGGGATCCATAAACCTGAAATTCACATGCGACAGCAACCTGTAACCGATTCCCCCTCTTAGACTTTTATAGATGAATAATTCATTGGAGTTGATTACTATAGCGTTGAACGCATTAAAACCGTCGAAGGAGAAACCGGGCCTACCCTGGATGATGCGGTCCCACAGGTAATTATCATTGCCGTTTCTAAGAAATACAGGTGGCTCCCAGGTTCCATCTTCTTCAAGTACGGTGTGAGCAACTATCCAACCATACTTTCTTCTACCTAATGCGTCGGTTCTGCCGTGATAGGCGGTCACTGAAACCTCGGGATTTTCTCCATGAATTGAAATGCAAGCATTAACAGGCGTTCCGTCAATTTCAAGGCCTTCAAAGGGGTGGCTCACATCAGACCAGGTTGCCCCACAATCCGTGCTCGCTATGTGTGCGATTTTCCATTTCTCAATTTCAGCTGAATCGTCTTCCTCCGACCATATCATGTGTATTTCAGCTCCGTCAGATGCCAGATCGGGCTTCAGTGACCTCTGAGGAGTGTGGGTGATCCTTTTTCCATTAAATAAGGAAATGTCGCTTTCCTCTTCAAACGTTCCCGGATCACTATCGACAAACATTTCTTCTATAACCTTACCCTCCGCGAATGGTAAATCAACATCCAAAATCCTTCCAATGGTTGGAGCTATGTCAATGAGGTTGATCCTTCGCTCTACAATATAGCTCTCTTTGATACCTGGGCCGATCACGAGAAAGAGAATGTGTTGTGAACCGTGATCCGTACCACCATGACTCCGGAAGCCGTGTGTTAGATCATCATACCTGCCATGGTCGCCTGTCACTATGAGAGTAGTATTCCCCTGATAGAACGGGTCGTTCTCTATCTTCTGCCAGAGGAGGTAGACTATTTCATCAACTGTGCGTATTGCCTGCGTATAACCCTCCCAGTCTCCCGTATGTGCCAGGAGGTCTGCTTCCGTGAAAGTCATTTGAAGAAACTGGGGATGGTAGGTATCCATGACTTCTTCTGCAATGAGAGCGGTTTCTATGTCGTGTGTCCTGCCGGTTTTCATCACACTCGGTTTGTATTGGGCACCGCCATATGGGTGAACACTCTGGTTCATGAGATACCCATTATATTTCGGCATAATCATCCATACATCATCCTCCTCCAGCAGCTTCTGTCTGCGGATGTAATCGAATAACGTGGGGAACCTGGGTCCAAATGACGGATGCCTGATCCATTCTATATTTGGCATGTTATTCCTGGTTCCGGTTATGAGTGCATAGTGCCCACTTGTAGATTTGGTGATGCATGTGGAATATAGATTGATGGCTATCGTACCAAGGGGACTCAAGTCATACCAGATGCGTGGAATGTATGCATGTGTGGTGTCTTCGAATGCCTCATCACATCTTATTGCACATATTGTGACCAATATCAGGTTCTTCTTAAGAGTATGCTCTCTTTCCATATTCGGAACTGTTTTATTTTCCGAAATGAGATTGTCTACTCCATGCAGGCCAACTTCTATGGCTCTTTTGCCGCCGTCTTCTAAGCCGTTATCCCAGGCGACAATCCCTCCTTCAAAATTTCTCCAATGGACTTGCCTACCGTACGATCCGGTTGTCAGAAGAAACACTATACAAAATAGAAGTGAATTCGATTTTCCCACTCCCTTCCTCCCGATCGAAATCTCTCTATTAATGAGGATGTGAGTAATACAACAGGTATGATAGCTTATCTATTACATTTTTTCTTAGGACTATCTATTGACTGATCCGACAGATGTTCGAGTGCTTGTAAATCGTGATCTAAAAATATTTGCCGATTACATTAATTGGATTTGACAACTCCACCTTCTCCGTGCCAGTCATGATATCATAAAAAGTGGAATATGTCAATCAAATTCTGCGAGGTTTCTGAAAAGGTCTTTCGGAGCGAATCACGGAGCTCTGGGTACCGTTCTCGGTGAAGCGAGCGTCTGTGATTCGGGCGATTTCCGCAGGCTAAAGGGGCGCTAGCCCCGAGTTCGGAAATCGAGCGAGCAAACCGTAGAACGGTCAGAGCACAGTGCCTGAGCGAAGAGAGACTTTTTCAGAGATCTCTCTGAGGTGATAATTGAGGGCCCTTCACTGCTATATAGCCGGACAGATATATTAAATTGAGAAATTCCTCTTCATGATTTAATTTAATATGCATCGCTTCAGATCGAAATGTGAAACTATTTGAATGAGAGCTGATTCCAATGCTCGTTGTCAATGAAGTCAGGGCGAAAAGCATTCTTAACAGATCCAAGATATTCGATTATTGCCTAAACCCATACACCGGTTGCCAGATTGGTTGTGAGTACTGTTATGCCCGGTTATTCATGAAAAGGTATTCTGGCCACAAGGAGGCCTGGGGTGAATTCGTAGATGTAAAGGTGAACGCTCCAGAGCTTCTAAGAATGCAGTTGAAAAGGGCGAAACGTGCTACGGTGTGGATTTCTTCTGTTTGCGACCCTTATCAACCTTTGGAGGCAAGGTATAAATTAACAAGGCGATGCTTACAGGAGCTTGCGAACAGGCAGTTCCCCGTAAACATTCAGACAAAATCATGCCTGATTCTTCGTGACCTGGATTTGATTCGTCAGTTCGAGAAAATAGAAGTAGGCTTTACGATCACCACAAGTGATGATGATGTAGCAAAACTCTTTGAATCAAAGGCGCCTCCAGTAAAAGAGAGACTCGAAGCACTCGGTCAGATTCACTCAGAGGGTATCAGGACTTTCGCTTTCATAGGCCCCCTACTTCCGGGAAATCCCGAGAAACTCATCGAACAGCTTGAAGGAAAAACGGATAGGATCCTGATAGATAAGATGAATTATATAAATACGATAAGAGGTTTTTACTATCGTCACGGGTTGGAAAAAGCCGCGACAGACGCATTCTTCCATGAATGCACAGAAAGGTTGGTAAATGAAATGGAGAAAAGAAAAATGCCATTCGAAGTTTTGTTCTGATGTAAACTTCTCAGTTTTATTTCAATTGACAGGAATCTCTACCTCAAATATAATCAAAGCCGGAGAATCAGATCACAGATCAGTCCCAACACAGAAATGCAAACGGCGGGAACCGGATAAATGAAGCGGAAGGGAGAGATTTCTCGAATAACCTGTTCACCCCATCCCCAGCTAAAAGTCGCTGAAAGAAATAGTCGTAAATAATTTGATCTGTGCGTAATATAGGTAGATTATCCGATCTCTGTGTCAGCGGTGAGGTCGGGCTGAATGAAACTCTTTAAGGAGGTTGTCATGGCAAGGAAAAGACATCTCACGTTTTCACTCGTGGTTACGCTTCTGGTCACCTTCATCGCATCCCAATACCTCTCAGGGGATCTTGCCTCGAATGAGGACGAGCTCTCCCAGATAAAGGCCGCGATACAGGAGAAAGGTGCTCGGTGGGTCGCCCAGGAGAATGAAATCTCTATGATGGACCCTGATGCGAGGAGGTCGCTATTGGGCCTTATTCCGGAGACTCCCGAGGGTGAACCGTTGGGACCGAAAGGCCCTGTTCTTGAAACCAACCTGGACTGGAGAGACTACGATGGTCATAACTGGATGACCTCGGTTAAGAACCAGTACAGCTGCGGTTCCTGTGTCGCATTCGGGGCCATTGCCGCATTAGAGGGAAGGCTCAATATCTTCACAGGAGACTGGACATGGGACCCGGACCTGTCGGAGCAGCATCTTTTCTCTTGCGGTGGGGGAATCTGCTCGTTCGGATGGTGGGTACATTCATCCATGAACTATCTTCAAAATTATGGCGTTCCCGAGGAGGAATGCTTCGTGTACTGGGCTGATGACAGGCCCTGCAGCGAATCCTGCAGCGATTGGGAGGATCACAAAGTGGAGATAAGGGACTGGGCATGGGTATCAAATGACCAGAATACGATTAAATCCTATCTCCAGGATGGTCCTCTCACCACCACCATGGACGTCTACACCGACTTCTTCTACTACTCGAGCGGTGTGTATGAGCACACCTGGGGTTCCTATGAGGGGGGTCACTGCATCACCTTTGTAGGATGGGACGACAGTGAGAACTATTGGATTTGCAAGAACAGCTGGGGCTGGACATGGGGAGAAACTGGATACTTCAGGATCAGATACGATGATAGTGG
>JBHIFB010000093.1:0-12939 GCA_046760905.1 Candidatus Glassiibacteriota bacterium
GGTGACTCCATCCGAAACCTTATGGCGCGGCGCATTGCGTCCGCGCCATAACCGACGGAGGCTTGACAATCTACATAGCAGTTCATTCTATAATTTCACTTCTCCTCTCAGTTTGATTCTACCTTATCCATCAGGGAATGCCAAGCCGAAAATCTCATTTTCCCGGCAAAATTCCCGCTGTTCATCCTCAACGACAGTCTTGGGAGGCAGAGCCCACCAGCTTGATTTCTCTTCCAGGGCAAACTAACACTTCCGGGGGTAGGAAAAGAATCATCGGGAAGGAGAGACGGGAGACCCTCACGCGGCACTACCTGCGAACGGTCCCGCCCGGGCGCAGGTTCCCTTCTGTTTCAGGTGGGCGAGGATCTTCCCGATGGGCTCAGACTCCGTCACGAAAGAGAGAATCTTCATCTCGGTGCCACACCGGGGACAGGCGAGACTCACATCAAACACCAGGCGCAGGAGTTCTGCCCATTTCCGCTTCCAGTGTGCGGGAGCGCGAACCTCCTTCTCCTCGCCCGTCATCTCACGGTAGAAGAGCTTGATTGTACGAGCAGCACATCGGGCCAGAAGCCCCGACAGTTTCCTCTTCATGAGAAAGTACGGGCGGATGCGTTTGGGGACTGTGAGAGTGATCATCACACGACCCGGGCAAACCCGTTCTCTAAGATCCCACACTCGAGATACTTCTGGACCGCCTTCACAACAACAGGCCGCAGCGGGCCATACTCCCTCTCAAAACGCTCCTCATACATCACGCAAAACCAGTCGAAGTTCTCCTCGAGAAGCCGAAAAGGGCGGTGAACTCCTTCAATAGTGAATTCTATTGTCGCAGAGGGATTAAAAGGATTAGGATAGTTTTGACTTAGGGAAAATACCTTTGGTAAAATTGGTGATCCAGTATTCCCAGAATTAGCAGGGCATAGACAACTCTTCAGTGTAACACAGTCAGTGTCTTTATCTCGTCAAGCTCAAATTCCAGCGGGGGCTCTGTCACAGGTGGAGGCTCCCAAGAAGGAAGCAGCGTGACATCGAAACAGCACCTGTCTGTCTCGCCTACCGGGTTGCCCTCAACACACAGCCAGCCTGCGACTTCGACGCAGAAAGGGTTGAGCAGAACGAGCTCGTTATTGTCAGGTATCTGCACCCTGTAGTAGCGAGTGGCAGTCCCGTTTACATCCAGGGTCCCCTCGCATGTTGGGCCGACGCTCACAATCGGATCAATCGGCTCGGGACAGCTCTGCGTTGCATAGAAGATATGTTCTGCGCCGTAATCCACCGGAGCTTCAGCAGGGTTTACAAATGTCGCACTATAGTACAGGTAACCTCCGAGGTGGACATCCCTGATACCATCGCCGTCTATGTCTGGATTCAGGAGCTGGCATTGGGTCAAAACACTCGGAATAGAGCCGCCCATAATGCAGAAATTGTCTATTATCAAGCCTGTGTAAGCGACACTCGAATCAGAGCAGAAATAGAACCTTATCCTGATACTGGTGTCGGGGTAGCTTGTCAGATCAATGTTCCACTGTTCAAGTTCATCATAACCCGCATTAGTCTCGCCCTCGAGACTCCATTCCGGTCAACCCCCACCACCGTATGGAACACCCTGATCATATCCTTCCAGAGGATATAGCATTTCCCACGATGCTCCATTGTCGAATGAAATCTGAACATTCCATCCGTCCCAGTACGGCTCAACATCGTTGTAGGTGTCGAAAACAATCCAGCCTCCCTCGGGACCGAGGTTGATGACTGGAGAAACGAATATGGCACATGCGTTGTTGAAGTAATTACCCTGAAGGTTTGTCTCCCAGGCATTGCCGTCGATCTCATAGCTCGGGTATCCCCATTCGAAGTCAGCATACCCTTCCCAGGTCCAGAAACCATCGGTCTCGTTGAAGTAGAAGCAGGCTTCACCGGCTGGATATATGATAGGGCGGCAATCAGCTCTGCCACTCTCTTCTTCGCCTATGACACCCGATACTGCTAAAGCGCGCAGGCCCGGCCCCTGCGATTCAACCGTATAGGATGTTGCATCACCGGGAAGCACGGCGAAGAGCTCATCATCAACATATATATTCACCGCATCGTAGACTTCCGCATTCGTCCAGTTCATTTCGATATCGTTATCCTCCGTGACTGTGCAAGTCAGGTCATACGGAGGATACACCGCGGGAATCCCGTATTCGTCCACATCGAACGGAGGACTGAAGGCATAGATGTCGGGATTTAGCGTGTAATACGATCCCGGCGCAGGATCACCGTCTTCGATTAGTGCGATACCCCAAGCGTAGTTCGTGTTATCCAGCGAGCAGGTACCGGCTCCTGAAAGGCCTCCGGCCAGCGAGAAGGTGAACTCTTCTCTTACAATTCCTGGACCAGCATTATACTGGTTCACCATGACCAGGTTTCCGCTGTCATCGTCGAATGCACAGCCCGCCATATCATATCCGTCAGTCGATGACTGCCAGGGGATAGACCATGAGCCCAGAAGGGTACCGAGAGCACCGCCGGTTATGTCAAAGACATAGAGCATGTCAGGATATGAGTTGCTGGCGACAAGCAGGTAATCATTCGAATCATCCACCGAAGCCCCTGCAATTGCGATACCCACGTAGTTGAATGAGATCGCCGTATATGGCGGGTCTGCATCGTGCTGGTTCATGTAGGAGTCGTTCCAGCCCCCTATCCAGAACTGGTGATGCTCGGGATCATAGCCGATCCCCCTCTGCGACAAACCGTAGTTCACGCTGTGGTAAGTCCCCGAGACGATCGAGCAGGTTGAAGGATCGACCTGGAACACACCATCCGCGTAACTCGGCACATCCACGAAGAAGCAGGTACCCTCGAGCGTGTTCAGAGCACCGTCTGCTATAAAGATAGACGCAGGACTCGGGCTGATCGAACCGCAGTTGTCGCGTGAAACATCGCAAGAGAAAAGCGGTGTGAACCTTTGAACCGGTGTGTCAGTAGAGGGATTCAGGTTCAGCGCTGCATGATAATCCACCATAAAGCTTTCTTCAAGAGTCCTTATACTATCTGCGTTGTATATCATAAACGAACCGATGAGAGGGATAAGAATAGCAAGAAATCCGATTTTTCTTTCCATGATGCCCTCCGGTTGGTGGATCCGGTTTTTTAAAAGGAGTAATTTTACTTGAAAAATGCTTGTGTGTTTCAGTGTGATAGGATGGTATGAGTGAACAATAATATGACACGACTCTAATCTCCTCAATTATAGTATACCAGAGATTTCGTTTGATATCAAGGATCAATAAGGTCTGATCTTTCCAAAGCTGGCAAAGCAGGATCATCTTTCGAGCAGCACTATATCCACCTGCCCTTATCCAGTAGAAGTAGACACCCTATTTGGACTCGACGTTGCCTCAAAGAGCATCGACGAAGGGGCTTGAAAGAATTTTCAATTGAGGAAGCCACAAACGCCCGCAGAACAAGTGACCTGAAGATCCAGCCAATGAAATAATATCTTCACACGACATTGTAATGATTGACAGCGCATCGGCCATTTATTAAGGTGGGGGTGGTGATTCGCATGAAAGTGCTCCTTATATTCATAGACGGTCTTGGCGTAGGTGTAAGGGATGATCGTATAAACCCCGTTTCTGCTTTGAATGGGGCTGTTCTCTCCTTCTTCCAGGGGGATAAGAGGGGAAAGGCTCTTGCGGCAGGGGGCGCCGGTTTTTCCCTGGATGCGCATCTTGGGATTCCCGGTCTGCCGCAAAGTGCGACCGGCCAGACTTCACTGCTTACGGGAGAGAATTCGCAGGCCCTCGAGGGGCGTCACATAGTCGGTTTCCCTACGCCGAAACTCAGGGATCTGCTCTTGAGTAAGAATATCCTGAAGGAAGCCAGAGAGCTCGGCCTGCGAAGCACCTTCATAAATGCATACCGCCCCGGTATTGAAGAAATGGTAAAAAAGAAGCAGTACATGTTCTTTTCAGCGACCACTATTGCAACACTTGGTGCAGGGCTCCCCTTCAGGACGCTCGATGATCTCACCTCCCATAGGGCTGTATACCAGGAATTCACCAATGCTGCACTCATCGAGCGAGGATACGATGTTCCCATCTTAGAGCCCGAGGAGGCTGGCAGGATAGCAGCGGCGATTGCCCTGGATAACGATTTCTCCCTTTTCGAGTATTTCCAGACAGATAAGGTAGGGCATGGAGGAAACATGGAGGAAGCCGTCGGACTCCTCAGCAAGCTGGAGCGTTTCCTTACTGCGCTGCTTTTGGAATGTGACGGCGAGGAGATCACTGTGCTTCTCGTGAGTGACCACGGCAACATCGAGGACATCACCACCAGAACTCACACCCACCACAAGGTCATGGCCGCCGCCTGGGGAAGGAGGGCTCAGGAGATCTCGATCAATCTTAAGTCGCTTTTGGATATAGAGCCGGCAGTGCTTGCCACTCTCACGGACCGGGAAATACCTGTTCCTGCAAAAATCAGGGAAAACCGCAACGTCAAGGGAAAATAGGCTCTTAAGGCCGTTCCCTTGACTTTTCCATCCTTTTGATATATATAATGTTACGTTATTCATGGTCGGTGAGTTCCTTATTCACCCTGAAATTTGGGGGGATATCAAAATGGGGAAGAACGTCGTCCAGAAAATTCTCTCGGAACACCTCGTAGAAGGTGAACTTGAGATTGGCAGGGAAATAGCGATTAGAATAGATCAGACTCTTACACAGGATGCCACTGGTACTGTTGCGTATCTTCAATTCGAGGCAATGGGATTGCCTCGAGTCAAAACCAAGCTTAGCGTGAGCTACGTTGATCATAATACTCTCCAGACGGGTTTCGAAAACGCCGACGATCATATCTACCTTGAGACCGTAGCCCAGAGATACGGAATTCTCTTCTCACGCCCCGGAAACGGCATATGCCACCAGGTTCATCTCGAACGATTCGCCGAGCCCGGAGGCACTCTCCTGGGTTCAGACAGCCACACTCCCACAGCCGGGGGGGTGGGCATGCTGGCCATTGGTGCCGGTGGACTAGATGTCGCAGTGGCCATGGGTGGAGGGCCGTTCTACCTCTCGATGCCTAAAATCGTGAAGGTCGAGCTCACCGGGAAGCTTGGTTCATGGGTCTCGGGGAAGGATATCATTCTGGAGCTTCTCAGGCTCCTCACCGTGAAGGGGGGAGTGGGTAAGATATTGGAATACGCGGGTGACGGGGTCAAAACGCTGTCGGTTCCCGAGAGAGCCACCATAACGAACATGGGGGCGGAGCTCGGGGCCACAACCTCGGTATTTCCATCGGACAATAAGACGAAGGAGTTTCTTCTAGCCCAGCGAAGGGGGGGGAAATGGAGGGGATTGGTTGCGGATAAGGATGCGGAGTATGACGAGGTGGTGAAGATCAACCTGAACAAGCTCGTTCCGCTGGTTGCCCGGCCGCACAGTCCCGATAATGTATGCAAAGTGACCGAGCTCGAAGGGCTGAAGGTGAATCAGGTAATAATAGGCAGCTGTACTAATTCATCTTACAGGGATCTCATGACGGTAGCTGGAATTCTCAAAGGAAAAACTATACACCCGGAAATCTCCTTCATCATAGCTCCCGGCTCCAGGCAGGTTCTGGAGATGATCGCGAGAAACGGCGCCCTTGCAACACTGATCTCGGCCGGTGCCAGGATCATCGAGACAGCTTGCGGTCCCTGCATCGGTATGGGGCAGGCCCCTCCTACCAAAGGAGTATCGCTCAGAACATTTAACAGGAACTTCGAGGGCAGATCGGGCACGAAATCCGCCCAGGTATATCTCGCGAGTCCCGAAGTCGCCGCCTCAACAGCATTGAAGGGGCGGATAAGCGACCCACGAAAGCTCAGACAGAGAGTAAGAGTATCCATCCCAAAACTTTTTCATATCGACGACAGTATGATAAAAAAGCCCCCGAAAGATGGCAGAAAAGTGAAAGTGGTGCGCGGCCCGAACATCAAACCGCTTCCAATCAGGGAGAGGCTAGTCGACCATCTCGAAGGAGAGGTTCTCCTCAAACTCGGCGACAATGTGACTACGGACCATATCCTGCCTGCCGGGGCGAAAATACTCCCCTTGAGGTCCAACATTCCGGCAATAAGCGAGTATGTCTTCAGCGGAATTGATCCGGGATTTGCAAGAAGGGCCCGCGCAGCTGGGGGAGGGGTGGTAGTCGGCGGTGAGAATTACGGGCAGGGCTCGAGCAGAGAACATGCGGCACTCGCCCCCATGTACCTGGGTATCAAATGGATCTGTTCGAAGTCCTTCGCAAGGATACACAGGGCAAACCTCGTGAATTTCGGGATACTGCCGCTCACTTTTGTGAATCCGCTTGACTACCGGTACCTGAGCCAGGGAGACAGGCTCGAGATTACCGGAGTCATAGGGGCCCTCAGGGAAAGCAAACCGCTTATTATAAGGAACAGGACGAATGGAACGAGCATCGAGGTCGCATATGATCTGACCCCGAGGCAGAAAGAGATCCTGATGGCAGGCGGACTCCTCAACTACATGAGGAGGCTGAAGAGGAAAAAGGCCTCATAATCTTGAAAAAAGGGGTCTGATTGTGCATATTTTAGATGTTTTCGTGAAAAATCGAACGGTAGTAAGCAAAGCTTTGCCTGGGTTTCTGGCAGGTTTTGTATGGCTCTTCCTGCCCATGAGAACCGGACGATTCTCGTGAGTGAGGTAGAATATTCTTACCCAAAAGGAGGTTTATGAAATAGTAGGGCACGCACCTGGAAGAAGGAGTACTTTAAATCTGCAATTTGAGAGAACTGGAGGTGTCTTGTGACGCTAAAACCCCTCATTAAAAACCCGCCTTTCATCCTCGCCATATGTCTAATTGCTGCTTTTGGTTTTCTCATTCTGAACAATGCCTGGGATGACACTCCCATTAGCACGGAGCGAATGGCGAGTGTTCAAAACGTGACTAGCGACTGGAGCAACTGTTTGATAGCGAAGGTTCCACTCGAGCTGGGCATGGAGATACAGAATGTCATCGAGAACCAGGGTGGGGGACAGGAGAGAGGCGGTCTCGTGGAGGTGCTTTTGAACGTGAAGCCATTGTTGGAGTCTGAGAGCTTGAGCTGGCATCTCGAGCTGCCGGGCGGGGTGAAGACTTATTCCGGTCCAGAGAGCTGGAGTGGTATAGTAGGGAAGGATCAGACGGCATCATTTGTGTTCACGCTGTCGGTGCCTGATGGGAAGGAGTATTATATAGACGCTGTAGGGGAGTACGAGGCAGAGACCGGGGCTTCTGTGAGGAAGGCTGTGTCGTTGGAGGTGGACCTCGGGGAGCCCGAACCGCCGGCGAATCCGTCGTTTATAAGAATAGATGAGAAGGGCAGACGAGTTGTCACATACAGGGGCAACACCATCGGAGGAGGTAATTGATGAAAAGGATAGCTACATTCACCTTCCTCCTGGCATTCGTGATGCTTTGTGCCGGTGATGTGCTTTCGGCCTACCAGGTGACCGGCACGTTCAATTACAGGGACAGAGAGCAGGATCAGACGGGTTTCACTGGAGATGAGCCGCTGCTTCCAATACGTGGTGCAGATGTAGAGGTTCTCGACAATAATACCAGTGCCATACTTGCCACCGGGGTCACGAATGTGAGTGGGGAGATCAATATCAACGTCAATGACAATCAGGTCAGGGACATCGTGGTGAGGGTGCTTACCGTCTCAGATTACAACCCTTTCCTCAACGTGAAGACGGAAACCTGGGAAAATTTCGGGGCCGGTGATCCGTACGCCGTTGAAAGCCAGGTCTATGCCGATCACGATCCATCGAGTGACCTCGATATCGGGACAGTGGTCGCAGAGCCCCAGGGTCCGGGAGAGCCTTTCAACATATTCGACTGTCTTGTGAACCAGATGTCGATGGTGAATGCCATGACAGGCGAAAACCCCGGTAGTTACCCCAGGATGCGAGCCAAGTTCACCCATGGCCAGCACTCCGGCCAGGCATTCTATGACGGGGCGCTTAATATCGGCGCCGAATTCCCCTATGATGACGGTGTAGTGATGCATGAGGGAGGTCATTTCACCAACAGCCACTGGTCCGAGGATGACAATCCCGGTGGTGCTCATTACGTGGGTGATGTGAACCAGGACCCGCGCCTCTCATACGGCGAGGGGATAGCCTCCTACTGGCATTCGACGACTGCGGCTATGTTCGGTTTGAACCCGCCGGCGAATCTGGAGGTTCAGACCACAGGGGCGCCCGGACCCGGCCATCTGAGCTTCTATGTCGAGTACGAGCAGCCGAACTGGGGCTCCTATGGCCCCGCCTGTGAGGTTGCCGTGACCGCCGTGCTCTATGACATCCTCGACAACGAAAACTGGGATGATTTCACACCCGGAGAGGGGGAGGACTTCGATTCGCTGAGCCTTTCCTTCGACCATTACTGGTACCTGGCGGAAAACGTCCTGGTAGACCCTGTGTGGCATCCTTCGACCGTTGAAGACGCCTGGGATGCCTGGATGGAAACATTCGGCGATACCGCCTACTACGATGAGATGAAGTCCATATTCGCCTCTCACAGGATGGAGTTCTGGGAGGATGATTTCGAGGTTGATAATACTAAAGAAGCGGCAACAACAATCGGCCTCGGAGAGACTTCCACTCGTCACACCCTCTTTCCGGTGGATGATATCGACTGGTTTTCCATGCAGGGAATCGCCGGGGCGAAATTCCAGATCGCTGCAATGAATAAGATGCCCGCTACTCACTCCCTGATCACGGTATACGAGTCAGATGGCACCACCTATGTTGCTGACAACATCAATCCCGAGAATCCAGCCGATGTGGGAGGCTCGGTGGAGCTTATAACTCCAGCGAGCGATCTTTTCTACATCACTGTGAACCAGTACAGCTATAGTGGAATCTACACCGAATACGGAGCCTACGATCTGGAGCTCAGGATCATCCAGGCCCCAGATGATTCAGCCAAGATACAGGTCACACCGGCGGGCCTTGTGGTCACGGGGCTTCCGGTCGGTGAGACAGCCGAGGAGGAGTTCACGATAAATAACATCGGCGGTGGTCCCCTGCATTTTTCCATATGGGACAGGGAACGCTACGGGGAGGATCCTCCTCCTGCGACATGGATCAGCGAGAGTCCCGACACGGGGACGATCGAGGCGAACGGTTCGATGCAAATCACGGCTCTGATAGATGCCACGGGGCTGCATCCTGATACGACCTACGATGCGATGATCTTCGTCGATTCGAACGACATGGTGAATCCGGAAGTCTCGATAATCGTTAGGCTCACGACCGTGGCTGTCGGGATTGACGGTGACGATGTCACGGGTTCTATCCTTCCAAAGGTTTTCGCACTTAACCAGAACTTCCCGAATCCGTTCAACCCGTCGACTTCTGTGGTGTATGATGTTCCGGTATCTGTGGAAGGGACTGTTCCAGTCAAGCTCATTGTGTATAATACAAGGGGACAGAAGGTAAAAACGCTGGTTAACCAGCCTAAGGCCCCTGGGCGTTACACAGTCCACTGGGATGGGACTAACGGTGCGGGGGAGCGGGTGAGCTCGGGGATCTACTTTTACAAAATCACGGCCGGTGATTTTGTGAAGGTGAAGAAGATGGTGCTTTTGAAGTGAGAAGAGTCGGGCCTTCACCTGGCTTTTAATAATGGTGACAGGCACCTTTACATGTAATAGTGTCTGTCACCATTTTATATATGCCAGGCCGGCTTTCCTGTTGACTTTCCTTTCTGATTTCATTTCTGTTATTCCATGCTTTCAATCCTCGATATCCTTCTCGCGCTGCTTTTCCTGGGTGGCGTTGCCGTTGCTGGAAATCTATTCTGGAGGAGCACCAAGCCGGACGATTATTTTCTCGGTGGACGCGCCCTGCCATGGATCGCTGTGCTCGCCTCAATCGTTGCTACAGAAACAAGCACACTCACCTTTATCGGTGCCCCGGCCATATCGTATGCGGGTGATGTGAGTTTCATACAGCTGGCCGCAGGATATATAATAGGCCGGGTTTTGATCGCTTATCTCATCCTGCCAGGGTATTTCAAGGGTAAGTATCACACTGCCTATGAGCTGCTCTCCATCTCTTTCGGGGACACCACCAGGAGGCTCGCATCCGCTGTATTTATTATCACGAGAACCCTGGCCGATGGGGTCAGGCTCTATGCAAGCGCCCTGGTCGTCTCCGTCGTTCTTGGCATCGAGATACTCCCGGCGATCGCCGCCATTTCGGCGCTAACTCTTCTCTACACGTTGAGAGGGGGGCTCGTCGCTGTTGTGTGGACGGATTTCATGCAGCTCTTCGTATACCTGGGCGGAGCGATTTTCTCTGTTTTTCTCCTGTTCGAAATGATTCCCGGGGGAGTAGATGGGATTTTTCAGACAGCAGTAGCTTTTGATAAGCTGAATCTTTTCGACTTAAGCATCATCTCCTCCAACCCCTATACACTGCCGGCGGGGATCGCCGGGGGGGCCTTTTTGTCCATGGCTTCGCACGGGACAGATCACCTGATGGTGCAGCGTCTCATGGCCTCGAAGGATCTCGGCAGTGCGAGGAGAGCTCTGATCGGGAGCGGGATCTTCGTCTTCATCCAGTTTGCACTTTTTCTCCTGATAGGCCTGGCGCTATTCGCCTTCTACCTTGGTCACCCCCGCGAGTCTTTCAGCGGTAAACCGGATGAGGTGTTTCCCTTTTTCATTGTGAGAGAGATTCCTTCAGGGGCAAGAGGGCTCATCGTCGCCGCCATCATGGCATCGGCGGTCTCGACACTTTCGAGCTCCCTTAACTCACTCGCCTCATCTACCTATGGTGACTTCCTGAAACCTGTCTTGTCCAGGCTGAGGGGCGGATCGTGGCTTTTGATGTGGCTGAAACGCGGTGAATCAGCTGTTGGCCGGACACTCACGCTGGCATGGTGCATCGTCCTGCTCCTTGTCTCGGTTCTAGCACAGAACTGGGGGGGAGTCCTGGAAACCGGCCTCGCGATAGCCTCGTTCACCTATGGTAGTTTGCTCGGCGCTTTCCTGCTCTCGATTCTGGGCCTCTCGGGGGGAGAAAGAGCAGTGCCCGTCGGAATGCTGACGGGGATAGCCTCGATGGCTGCCGTGTTTTTCCTCACGGACCTGCCATGGACCTGGTACGTCGTTGTCGGGACGGTCATCACAGTCACATCCGGATCGCTGGTTTCGAAATTCCTGGGATCCTAATATGAGCATGCGTGAAAGATGCCGGGAGTGGGGGAATCATCCTGGATCGATACCGGTTGATTGGGTGGGAGGGGACCCTGAAAGTCCCCTCCGGCTTATAAACCTTCAGGAAACATCAGCGAAATAGTCCTTTGACTTCACCGGGTCCGGTACCATGGTCTTCTCTCCCGGCGTCCAGTTCGCAGGACATACTTCACCGTGCTCGTCTGCGAACTGGAAGGCCTCGATGAGCCGTAGGATCTCATCGACGGTCCTGCCTACATTGAGATCATTGATGGTGCAGCTCCTGACGATGCCCTCACCATCGATGATGAAGGTGCCTCTGAGAGCGACTCCATCCTGGGTGAGTATACCATAGTCGTTCGAGATGGTTTTATTAATGTCGGACAGAAGTGGGAACTGAAGACCCTCAAGGCCCCCCTCACTCCTCGGGGTGTCCAGCCAGGCGAGGTGTGTGTACTGGCTGTCGACCGAGATGCCTATGACTTCTGCGCCGAGCTTTTTGAAATCCTCGATCCTGTCGCTGAAAGCTATGAGCTCGGTGGGGCAGACGAAGGTGAAATCGAGCGGATAGAACACCAGGACAGTGTACTTCCCTTTGAAATCGGCAAGGTTAAGATCCCTGAACTGCTTGTTCACTACCGCTGTTCCCTTGAAATCGGGTGCCTGCTTTTGAACCAGTGTTGTCATCTTCCTGCTTCTCCCTTTCCTTTTTGATGGTTACCTGTCAGCGTTTCGCCCGATAAAACCAGAAACAGATTTTAAACGGGCTCTCATCATTTTTGCTCCTCATTCACCCCCTTTTTCAATCACCTGCCTTCCCTTTGCATTCTCTGCAGAGTCCAGAGATTACGATTTGAAATTTCTCTGCCTTAAACCCCTTGAGGCTTTGGACCTGACTCTTGAGTGGACTTCCGGGTGTCAGCCTGATGTCCTCTATCCTGCCGCACGATCTGCAAATAGTGTGGGCATGGGGATGGTCATCGGGATCGAAGTGAGATACGCTTCTTTCGATGAAAACCTCCCGAATCTCACCCATTTTCGTGAGCTTGTCGAGCGTTGAGTACACTGTGTTGCGGGACAGTGAAGGGTAGTCTCCGATTAGGCTCTGGTGGATATCCTCGGCCGTCGGGTGGGATCTATTGCCGTATAGAACCTGGAAGATGGCAAGCCTCTGCGGCGTGAGCCTGTTGCCGGCCTCTCTCCACAGCTCTATCAATTCCTCTATGTTCCTCATTAGTCGTAACCTCTTATTAATTTATAATTATTACTAATATATAATTAATATAAATAAAATTCTTCACCTGTCAAGGGGTTTATTGAGAGGAGTTTCCCCAACAATTACGAAGAATGAGTGATAGCCACGCTTAGCCCAGGTCACAATCAATGACTGAGTAATCTATGCCGTTTCGCTTTAATGCCTCAGCCATGCAGCCCAGGCCAACGGGCGGTCGGCGGGGACCGTATCCGGTTCTCTGATTTAGAAAATAATATGGTAAGTTAAATGCCAAAAAAATATCAGGGATTGATCGAGGACATCCGAGAGACCTCCGAGTGTGTGGCACTCTTTTTGCACATTAAATTGTTTAACCGGAACAATCACTGTATATCAAGCCAATCGGGATTGACTCTGGCGGAACACTTTGTTTTCCAATTTGAGCAGTTCACTTAGTGGTCGCGTTCGCAATTACGGTAACATATTATCACTCTGGGAAGCG
>JBHIFB010000094.1:0-12934 GCA_046760905.1 Candidatus Glassiibacteriota bacterium
TTGGCATCGATCTAAGCGAGGCGGTGAAAGCAGCGTATGTTAATACGATGCATCTTAAGAATGTTCACATAGTCCAGGGGGATCTGTTCAATCTGCCGTTTAGGAAAGGGACGTTTGATTTTATATACTCTATAGGTGTGATACATCACCTCCCGGAGCCTCAGAAGGGGTTTGAAGCCTTAGTCGACTTGCAAGATTCGAATCAAGAGATTTTCATATGGTGTTACGACAACGAGAAACCAAGAAAGAATGCAATCTATGAATTCATCAGGAGATACACCACGAAGTTGGATTTGCGAACCTTGTACATTCTCACTTTCATAGCTGCTTTAGTGGTGAGGGTATTTTCAAACTACCCGGCGGTATTATTTCGGAAATTCGGAATAAAGGAGAAAAAATTTCCTTATGATTACTACATTAAATACCCCTTGAGGATTTTACATGCAGATCTTTTTGACCAATTCTCTGTTCCATCTACCAAGTACTATGATCGAGTTGAGTTGGAAGACTGGTTTGATAGATCGGGTCTCCATGTGGAGGAAAGCAGGCATGCGGTTTCCGGCTGGACAGTATATGGGAAGAATACGAATTGAGTGTTTGGTGTGACTTTTGCATTAGAATCCGACAGACAGGGTATTTGTTGTATGATTACATTGTCCTCCTTTTTGACACCTTTTATCATGAGATATAAGAATCGTTCAGAAAGAGGCGGCGACTGGAAATCAAGTGCCTCACAAGCACACATGCAATTACGGCCCAAATTTTAGAAGAGAGAACAGAGGGATGAACCAGAAGAGGGTGCAGAAGGAGTTCTGGGAAGATTATCTCGACACATTCGATTCCTTTTACGAGACAAAAGGATTCCTCAATTTATTCCGACGCGGTGCCCTGAGGAAACGATTCATATTAACATTTGAGTACCTTGAAAGCCAGGGTGCACATGCCTCGAGGGTTCTTGAAGTGGGCTGCGGCATGGGCCGGCTCACTGTAGAGTTACTCAGGGAAGGGCACTCAGTGATCTGCAACGATATTACTCAGAGAGCGATTCAGGTCACTCAGGCTCGAATAGAGGAAGCTGTGAATAAGGGTTATCTCGATGAGACGATCCATAGAAATCTTTCATTCGTAGTCGGGGATGCAGTGAATACCGAATTCCCTGAAGCTGATTTCTGCATCGCCCTCGGTGTCATCGACTACATTGGGAGGCCAACCGATTTTTTGACGAACGTAAGGAAAAGCTCACCGCACTTCCTCTTCACCTTTCCAATGCGATATCACTGGAAGACGATACCCAGAAAGATAATTGAGAAGCCTAAGACGTATCATTATACATTGCAAGAAATGAAGAGGCTTTGCAATGAGGCCGGATTCCAGAATGTCTCGTTCCTTGAGGACATTGGTGGGCATTTTCTTATTGGTGTGAAACCATAGAGTCACGGGCGGTTGAAGACCTCAGGTCCTTCGATGAGTTTACCGTAACTCTATTTCGCATCATTTTACACCCATTATTATGACGGAAGGAATCAACGATATAGATGCATTGAGTCCGAATCATTTCAAAGGCGGCAGCGTCGTCGTTGTCGGTGGAGGTTTGGCGGGACTCGGAGCGGCTTACACCCTGTCGAGGATGGGAATCGAAGTCCTTCTTCTTGAGAGAGACGACACTGTTGGAGGATGCTGTGTTGCACATCCTGTGGGTGATACATGGATTGACATGTTTTATCACCATCTTTTCCTGGATGACGAAGGGGTCATCAAACTAATAGATGACCTTGGCATGACGGATAAACTGCATTGGGGAACTTCGACGACCGCTTTCTTCTACAAAGGTGGAGTCCATCGCCTTAACTCCCCTAAGCACATTCTCTCATTCCGTCCCCTATCCCTATCCGGACGGTTCTGGTTGGCCGTGCTGTTTGCTAAATTAATCATGAAGAATGAATGGAAGGAGCTTGATGAGATATCAGCCAAGGACTGGATATGCACCAATACCAGCGAAGAGGTATACCGGGTGGTTTTCAAGCCGTTGCTGAAATCGAAATACGGGGAGGCGGCGGAAAACATCTCGGCCGCCTTTCTCTGGGAGCGGGTCCGCAAAAGGGGTCGATCGAGGAGCAAATCCGGATCGAGAGAGAAGCTGGGATATCTGGAAGACAGCTTTTATATGCTGGCTCTCGGGATGAGGGACAGAATCGTTCATAGTGGTGGAAGCGTTCTAACAGGTGCAATGGTGCGCGAGATCATAATCAGCGATGGAAAAATCCGTGGAGTAAAATATGAGGCAGATGGAACCGTAAAAGAAATGCAGACGGACTATCTCATATCCTCCATTCCCATTCCTCAGTTCCTTGAGTTGACATCAGGACTTCCTTCGGATTACGAAAAACAGCTGCGGCACATCAAATATCAATCCGCAATATGTGCCATTTTTGGTTTGAAGGAGCGGCTTTCGGATACATACTGGATGAACATAATTGAAGACTACCCCATAGTCCTGGTTGCGGAACACACGAACTTCGTTTCAGCAGAGTACTACGACGGAACACATATTGTCTATACCGGCAGTTATGTAAGCCCTTCGGATGAAATCTGGAAGGCCTCTGCTGGCGAGATCCAGGAGCTTTTCTCCAGGTGCCTTCGGCAGATATTCGCTGATTTTAAAGAGGAGAATATAAAATGGTTCAAGCTCGCAAAGGTCGCCCATGCGACTCCCATACATGAAACCGGTTATCTATCGTATATGCCCTCAGCACGCACGCCGGTCGATGGCCTGTATCTTGCGGGTACCGCACTCACATACCCAAAAAGGACTATGGAGGTAACAATCGGATCAGGTGTAACTGCCGCTGAGGCGGTTTTAGACGATTTAGGCCACTCATCCTCAGGCTAAGAGGCACCGCACCATGACATCTTCCCAAGCCGCTTCACGGAACCGGACCCTCCTCGCTTCTTTGTTGCTGATATTGGGACTGTTCGCTCTTATCCTTGGAATTAACCTTGGTCCCTCTTTTTTAATACGCATTGTAGAGGAGAATTTCTCTGCAGATGGTATCTTATCCGAGCGAACCAAATCATCTCTGAGGGGCTTGCCCAGTAAATCTGTCATAATCGGACTATCTATGGTTTTTCTCTCCATAGTCACTTTCTATTTCAATAGAATCCTGGACTTCGTGAAAAAGTTGTCCAGCGGGATATCCCCTTCCTCCCGCTGGGAAACGATGAAAGGGAGAAACGATAGAAACCTGAAGCTCATCCTGGTATCCCTCTTCACAGCACTCTCACTCCTGAGCCTTTTCAGTTTCCCTGCGACATTCGATGAAGCAGCCTTTTTACAGGTTCCGAAGAATCTGATCAGATATAACCAGTACGCTACCGCAACGTTGGAGGGATTCGATACGTTCAATCCTGCCGTCTCCACTGGACCCGCGGTTCTTTTGCCTATCGCCCTCGTTTTCAAATTGTTCGGTATCGGTCTGCTCCAGGCTCGATTTGTAATGCTTGCCTTCTTCATAGGAACTATTGCCGCTCTCTACTCACTTGCAAAATACCTGTTCGACGGTAAGGTGGCCCTGCTCTGCCTGTTTTTACTGATCTGCAATACAAATAATGATTTCGTCTACACGCTCGGAACCACTGTACATGGAGAGGTACCAGCTATTTTCTTTTTTACAGTCGGTTGTCTATACTGGTTCAGGTCTTTCCATACCCAGGAGGGGAGCAACCGTTATTTACTACTCTCAGGACTGTTCTGGGCGATGGCGATACTTTCAAAACATTTGTTCCTCTTCCTCATCATTGCACTCGTCTTAATATACTGTTTGTCGATATTGTTCGAAGGGAAAATGAGGTTCAGACAAATTGCATTTCCACTGGTCGTCATTGGATGCTTTCTGTTTCTCTGGATCCTATGGCAGATCAGTGTATTGGGTTTTAGGGAGACAATAATAAAGATCGGGGGACTTTCCCGTTTCCAGGCCAAGATCACAGGATCCTCTCTCGAGGTACCTTTCCGAAACCTTACTAACATCGAGCAGTGGATCGGCTGGGGCCTCATCATTCCATCGATTCTTTACGCAGTCTATTTGATGGTCAGGCAGGGAGCTCAAAGTGTTGCAATCGGATTCATTCTGTTGTTTATGCACCTCTGGATCCTGTGGTGGCTGCTTGGAAATACAACGGGATGGTTCAGACATGTGTTTCCTGGAATGGTATTCATGAATATATTCATCTCAAAATTCCTGATAGATATATATAGAATGGTTCGAACCGAGAAGAAGATAAAGACTGATGCAGAAGTCGCCGCGGCGCCGAGTGCACCATTGCTGTACTCCATGATTTCTGTGATGATTGTTACCCTCGTCCTCGGTCGAACACTGATCCCGACCGGATTATACAGTTTCAAACTGGGCGACTATGCAGGGAAAAGACAAAGGCAGGAGGAATTTGCAAGATATATCAGGGAAGAGATCGAGCAGGAGGCCATCGTGTCTGGCTATGGCTGGTACATGGAATGGCCTATCAGTTTCCTGGCGGATCGAATGTTCAGAAATAGAAAAAGTTTACCACCCGAGCACAGAGATTCTGTACCTGAATACCTGATTATCACTCCGAACATGAAGAGCAAGGGATTGGCAAAGGATCTGAAAGAGTTCGTGAATGAACATACGACTCCATATCATAGGATCGATGGATACGAGATCTATAAAGTGAGAGAGAAGGTTGAATCGGGCGAATGATCGCAGGGATTATGATTAAAAGTGTAAATCTGAAGGAGAAAACGGAGGCCGTCGCGGAAGTTGTGAATCCAAGATCGAGTCCTTACGGTAGACACCTCTCCTTCCATCCTCTTATTCTGTGTCTCATACCGGCTGCTGTGCTGACGGTTTCCTACATCTATCTGGCTTTCTTTCATGGCACTCCATTTTTGCTATTTAAAACAATCCACGAAAACGGTCGACTTTCCTTGCTTGAGACGATCTTCTTTTTCGACCACTTCCTTGGTATGCTCCCAACGTCTGTATTTTTTAGCCTCTTCTGTGCCGGTACCTTCCTTCTCTTTCAAAGAAAAGAGAGTACGAACTCCCCGACTCTTGGCATACATATTAAAACTTTGAAAAACCGTTTCAGGCTTCTCGCCATCATAGGAGTGCTTATCTTGGTCCTAACGTTTCTGGGCAGCCTTTCACAGGTTGGCTGGAGTGGCACGCTCGAATTCCTACTGCAGTATAAAGAGAGGGATGGCATATCAAGCTATGGCGGAACATGGAAGATGCTGTTTCCCAGTAACCTCACGCTAATGTTTATCGCAGTGGCCATGCCCTTTTATCTTCGTACATTAATCTACAGACAGGGATACAGAACAAAGGCATCCGGGGCGTATCTGATTGCTTTCGCCCTGCTGTTTTTCATTTCACTTTCTTTGGTCTTTTCAGTCGACCGTGAGTGCTTTCAGAACCAGAGGTGGCTCGCACACAGCATGAGAGAGATTGCCACCTACCCTCTAACTGTGTTTCCCCTCGTCTTCGGAATTCTTTTCTTCACGGAGAACAGGCTGTTTCCCGGCCCAGCCGATCGCAGTCAATCCTTGCACGGGAAGTGGAGAATCACCACTCATGCCTATCTTTGGCCTTTGCTGGCGGCGCTGCTCATTGTATATCAGCTAATCGCATTACATGGCACCAGCATAAGCAAGCTCGCACAGAAGCCGTCGTTCTCAGCAGAGCCGCTGCCCATACTCTACCTGTTATTTTTCCATTACTTCGAACACATCCTCGATTATATTTTCATATCTCTCTGGTCTGTGATCATCTATATATTCATGATACTTCGTGAGAATAGCGGCACGAGTTCACGTGCTTGCAAGAACCAAGCGAAGGTCTGAGCCCTATTAACTGACCCCTTTCCAAGGCAGCCCTCGCATTATATATTCCAAATGATCGGGTTCCTAGCGCATCATACCCGGGTTAAACCCATCGCGGACCCTCTCAACCTCTCTGTCATGGTCGATGAGACTGATGCCGATGTGCTCGTTGTGGGAATGGGGCCAGCCGGTTCCTCATGTGCCTGGCTTTTGGCCACGTTAGGGCTGCGTGTCGTGGGGATCGACCGGAAGAGATTCCCTCGCAGGAAGCCTTGCGGTGGTTGTATCACGGATCGAGTCAAAAAGCTTCTGGGTGGCGTAACCGAAGGTGCAATCGAGCGTGAGTATTATGGAGCCAGGCTTGTGCATTCGAGGGGGGAGGATCTCCATTTTAGGTCAGGGCATCCGATCGCCTATGGTGTTAGCAGGGAGGCATTCGACCATCTCCTGCTCGGTAAGGCCCTTGAGGCAGGTGTCTGCGTAAAGCAGGCCGAGAAGTTTTTGAGAGCAAATAAAAGAAACTCGTACGTCGAAGCCGTCACGGACAGAGGGACATACCGGGTGCTCTACCTGGTGGGGGCAGACGGCGTCAATGGGATTCTCTCCAGATGGGTGAGGGGAGTACAAAACGCCATGGTTGCATACGAGGTGAGGGTACCGGGATGGCCATTCGATGATCCTTCGGATACGGTGCGGATTTACTTCGGTTCGGTTTCTGGGGGCTATGGATGGGCTTTTCCCAAGGAAGGATATACCGCAGCGGGCATCGTCACAAGGTGGCCGAAGAAAAAGTCACCCCGCGCCCTTCTCCGGCGTTTCCTGAGAGATGCGCTCGACATAGACGAGACCGGGTCTTTAGATTTGACTGGCGGTACAATACCGTTATACAGGAGCAGAGACAGGGTGCAGCTGGCAAGCGATAGGGTCCTCCTCGTCGGCGATTCAGGGGGCTTCGCAGATCCCTTCCTCGCCGAGGGCCTCTCGTATGCAGTCCAGAGCTCCTTCATCGCCGCGCCGATTATAGCGGGTGCCGCGGCGAGGGGGGATGGCGACCTGAACCTTTACGAAGAAGCCGTGCACGAGCTCGTTCACAGCTCCTTCGATTATTCGAGTACCTTTTCGAACCTGATTTATCGTTTTCCCGGCCTTGCATACCGTTTGATAAGAAGGAAGAGAGGCAATATCGAAGAGCTTTTTGAGCTGATACGGGGTAATAAAAACTATAGAGAGTTAATCGGAGGTCTTGGAACGATTCTTCGAGTACTCGGCTGAGAGAGGGAGGGGAAATTGAGCTTATTCACGACGGATGAGCTGCACGAATTACGCAGTCTTTTTCCTCACGCAGAGAAAAGTATTTACCTTGATCACGCGGCTGTCTCGCCGCTATCGATTCCAGTCGTTGAATCAATGAAGGCTTATCTCAAAGAGAGATCCGAGGGGTCGATAAATGATTTCGAGGGAAACGTCGCCCTCATAGGGGAGACTAAAAGGCTCCTGGCCAGGTTGATCGGTGCCGAGGGTAGGGAGATCGCCCTTACGAAGAACACCTCTGAGGGACTCAATATCATCGCACAGGGAATCAGTTGGAGGGGAGGGGACAGAGTGCTTCTCAATGATCGGGAGTTCCCCTCCAACATCTATCCCTTCACAAACCTCAGAAGCAGGGGAGTTGAGGTGGACTTCGCCCGGTGTAGCGATGGCCGGATCGAGCTCGATGCACTGAAGGAGAAGCTGGTTCCCAGAACGAGACTCATATCCATAAGCCATGTTTCATTCGTCTCCGGTTTTAGAGTCGACCTCGAGGAGATCTCGAAACTATGTGATGAGCACAGTGTATATCTATGTGTAGATGCGATCCAGTCGGTTGGCGTAATCCCGTTGAATGTATCCAGGTGGGGGATAGATTTACTCTCCTGTGGAGGACACAAGTGGCTCATGTCTCCGCTGGGTACGGGATTTTTATACATCAGAGACGGCCTGTGGGATGAAATCAAACCCGCCTTCATGAGCTGGCTCAGCGTGAGCGAACCGTTCGACTTCTTCAACTATGATCAGAGCCTCGCGGTTGACGCAAGCCGCTACGAGTATGCAACGCCCAACATGGTGGGAATAGCGGGCATGAAAGCAGCTGTCGGACTTTTCCTCGATGTGGGCGTACGTCGAATAGAGGAACACGTACTCTCTCTGTTGAACTTTCTTGCAGACAGGCTTTCTGATATGGGGCTTGAGATTATGAACACCTTCAAGCGCAAGGAAAGCTCGGGCATACTTCTTTTCCGAGTGCAGGATGCAGGCTCACTGTCGAGGGAGCTCGCCGGAGAGGGTATAACCGTCTCCGTGAGAGAGGGGGCGGTTAGAGTATCGCCGCATTTTTATAACTCACCGGATGAAATTGAGACATTCACCGCTACCATGAAGCGCCTGCTCTCGAAGCGGCGCTGAAGACGGGAGGGGAAAACAATGAAAAAACTTTGCTCAAGCCTGGTGATCCTTCTGGTCACTCTTACTTCAGTCAGGGCCGAAGAGAAGGTCACAAGAAGCACGATCGCCGACCAGAAGTCCGTCGCCATCACTGTCTACAATGTTAACCTTGCTCTTGTGAAGGATGAACGGGAACTTGCCATCGAAAAGGGTACAAATCGCCTCCAGTTCATGGATGTCGCATCGGCCATCGACCCGACCAGTGTGCACATCAGGTCGCTTGGAGGAGATGCTTTCACGGTGCTCGAGCAGAACTTCGAGTACGATCTTCTGAGTCCCACAAAGCTCTTAGACAAATTCGTGGACAGGGAAGTCGTGGTCGAAGAGAAAGATGTCGAAACGGGGAAGCTGACCTCAAGAAAGGCGAAGATCCTGAGCACGCAGGGTGGATTGGTGTATGAAGTCGAGGGGAAGATTACATTCGATTTCCTGAAGGAGGGGGACCTTGGAGGCAGGAGGATAATCTTTCCTGACATTCCCCCGGATCTCAAAGCGAGACCCACTCTCGTCTGGTTGCTCGAAGGCAGGAAGTCATCAACGCAGCGTGTCGAAGCCTCATACCTCACCGACGACATCTCCTGGAAAGCCGATTATGTCATGGTGCTGGGGGAGGATGATGACGTTGCCGATATGAACGCGTGGGTGACGATAGACAACAAGAGCGGGGCCAGTTACAGAGACGCGGAACTGAAGCTCGTTGCCGGTGAAGTGCAGCGTGTGACCGATGAGAGGAGACAGTTCGCAGAGCGCAGAGCTACAGCGGATATGGGGATGGCGAAGGCACCTCAATTCGAGGAAGAAGCCTTCTTCGAGTATCACCTCTACACCCTCGGCAGGCGAACGACGATAAGGGATCGCGAGACGAAACAGCTATCACTCGTCGAGGTAGAAAAAATTCCCGTTGAGAAAAAGTTCATGTACAGAGGTATCTCACGCTATTACCCGGTTAGGGGTCAAAGAGAGGGTGCCCCGGATCACGTCGGGGTGTACCTGGAATTTAAAAACACCGCAGAGAACAACCTCGGGATCCCGTTGCCTGCGGGTAAGATGAAGGTATACAAGAAGGACAGGAAGGGTGCGCTTCAGTTCATTGGCGAAGACCTCATCACACACACACCGAAAGACGAGAGGATCACAATCAAGACGGGAGAGGCATTTGACGTAGTCGCTGAGAGAAAACAAACCTCTTATGAGAAGGTGTCGAAAGGCGTGACGGAAAGAAGCTACGAGATAAGCCTCAGAAACCACAAGGAAGAAAACGTGAAGGTAACGGTCATAGAACCGATGGTCGGTGACTGGAAGATAATCAGATCGTCGCATCCTTATGAAAAAACTTCCGCCAGGGAGGTGCGTTTCACGGTCGATGTGGGGGCAGGTACGGAGACGGTGGTAAGCTACACAGTCAGGGTGAAATACTAGAAAATATATGTTTATATTTTACCCGCATTATATTAATATACACAATTTTAGTGTATATTCGATTCAGGCTTTAATAAATCCCAGCGCCGGATAGGCACAAGACAGAGTATTTATTTTTCCCTTGACATACTAGATGTCGTGTTTTATACTTCATCTGTTTGAAAAATCGGTTTTATTTTATTTATTATAATTAAGATCAGCACGTTATAACTTGCCACAGACAAGGAGGGAGCATGGGGGGAATAGATGACCATGAGAATACAGGCTCATTTTTGGATGAAGGGGGAAAGATACTGAGAGAAGTAGATGCATCCGATGGGGGCAACGGAGACAATCCCGCCGAGCCGGTACAGACGCAAGCAATGTTTCTGACAGAGAACGCCGAGAAGGTGCTCAGGAAAAGATACCTCAAGAAAAACGAGGATGGTATCATAATAGAGACTCCAGAGGAGATGTTTAGGAGAGTCGCACGGACTATCGCGCGTGCTGAGCTTCTCTACGATATCAATGCGCCGGTCGTTGAGATAGAAGAGGTCTTCTACTCCATGATGTCGAATCTCGAGTTTCTTCCCAACTCTCCTACCCTAATGAACGCAGGGAGAGAGCTTGGCCAGCTTTCGGGCTGTTTCGTGATACCAATACATGATTCAATGGACAGCATCTTCGAAGCGATAAAGAATGCCGCCCTCGTGCAGAAAAGCGGCGGCGGAACCGGTTTCAGTTTCTCGAACATCAGACCGAAAAACGACATGGTACACTCCACGAAAGGGATCTCGAGTGGGCCGCTCTCTTTTCTCAACGTATTTGATGCCGCTACAGAGACGGTCAAGCAGGGTGGTACCCGCAGGGGTGCGAATATGGCGATAATGCGAGTTGATCACCCGGATATAATCGAATTCATCACCTCGAAGAAAGACGGCTTTAAGTTGACGAACTTCAATATATCTGTCGCCGTCACAAATGAATTCATGAATGCTGTACGCGAGGGGAGCGATTACGACCTGATAAACCCAAGGAACGGGGAGAGAACCGGCACACTGAATGCGAAGAAGGTCTTCGATCTCATGACCACGCTGGCGTGGAACAACGGAGACCCTGGCATCATCTTCCTCGACCGTGTAAACGAGGACAATCCCACCCCGCACATCGGTTATATAGAGAGTACAAATCCCTGCGGGGAACAGCCGCTCCTTCCTTATGAGTCATGCAATCTCGGATCAATCAACCTTGCGAAGATGCTGAAGAAAAACGGGGATGGATATGAGGTGGACTTTGAGAAGCTTTCATCCACGGTCGCCAATGCAGTGCACTTCCTGGATAATGTAATCGAGGTGAACAAGTATCCCCTACCGGAGATCGAGAGGATGACCAAGGGGAACAGGAAGATTGGTCTTGGAGTGATGGGATTTGCTGATATGCTAATACTGCTCGGCATACCTTACAACTCGGAGGAGGCCATACTCATTGCACGTGAAGTGATGCGATACATCAACGATACGGCGAAAGAGAAATCCAGGGAACTCGCAGTCCAGAGAGGTCCATTCCCTAATTTCAAGGGCAGTACATACGAGCTCCGAGGTGAACCGCCGATACGGAACACGACCAGGACTACGATTGCTCCGACAGGTACTCTCAGCATAATTGCAAACTGTTCGAGCGGAATCGAGCCTCTCTTTGCCCTCGTATTTTACAGGAATGTTCTCGACAACGATAAACTCCTCGAGGTGAATGCGTACTTAAAGCAGATCGCCGAAAGGGACGGTTTCTACACCGATAACTTAGTCGAGAAGATAAGCCAGGACGGCTCCCTGCGGGATATCCCCGAAGTTCCGGATGAGGTGAAGAGACTCTTCGTGACCGCCCACGATGTCACTCCTGAATGGCACATCAGAATGCAGGCAGCTTTTCAGGAGCACACAGACAACGCTGTTTCGAAGACGGTTAATTTCGCACATGATGCGAGCGTGGAAGACGTGAAGAAGGTATACATGCTCGCATACGAACTGGGATGCAAAGGTGTCACGATATACAGGGATGGAAGCAGGGACGTTCAGGTCCTCAACAAGGGGCTAGTTCGCGAAAGCACGAAGAGAACCGGACTGGAAACAGGCAGTGAAACTCCTGTAATCAAGCGCGAGAGGCCGAAGCGGCTGAACGGCGAGACGATACAGATGGAGACGGGATGTGGACCGCTCTATGTCACCATCAATGAGGATGAACACGGAACGTTTGAGCTGTTCAACACAATGGGGAAGGCGGGTGGCTGTGCGGCGAGTCAGTCAGAGGCTATCGGACGACTTGTTTCCCTCGCCTGGAGAAGCGGTCTGGATGAAGGTTCTATAATAAAACAGCTCATTGGGATAAGGTGCCACAAATCAATAGGTGTTGGCGAATCAAGGATTCTATCATGTTCCGATGCTATAGCAAAGGCAATTCAGCTTTATCTTTACCGCGGCGAACCGAAGTACAGGCATCAAATCGAGGGAGGGACATGCCCTGAGTGCGGATCCCCCCTGGAGTATGAAAGCGGTTGCTGTTTCTGCAGGAACTGCGCATACTCCGAATGCTACTGAAGAAGTTGTGCCCTCTTGAATCGGTGGGGCTTCCCGAACAAGGTCACCAAAATGCCCTCCCCTAGAGGGAAGTCCCCCGGTTCAGGTTCTCCAGCAAAAGCCTCACCTCATTGACATACACTCATATAGGGTATATCTTTTTCTACATTCGGAGAGAGGAGATTAGTAATGTCCTACTGTCCCGAATGTGGACTGGATTTTGAAGAGGGGATGGCGACCTGTCCAGAGTGTCATGTGGAACTGGTAGAGGTGTTTCCTGAGGCGGATCAGAGGGATCCATTCAGGGATTTCACCACCGTCTTTCTCTGTTACAGTATGGATGATGCAATTCTGGTCCGCTCATTTCTCGAAGAATACAACATACCGTGTCTGTTGAGCAACATTGACGAGGATTCCCGCAGGATGAAGATGGGTAAGGTTGGTGAGATAAGGATAATGGTTCCGAATAGTGAAGAGGAGAATGCAAGCCTCCTCATTGAGGAAGCATTACTCGATGGTGGCTTGCAATCGATCTCCGGAGAATTGTTGGTATGAAATGGGCATGCAGGGCTTGAAAAACCTTCCATCTGTCGATCAGGTCCTCTCGAGTGCCGAGGTTGTC
>JBHIFB010000095.1:0-12843 GCA_046760905.1 Candidatus Glassiibacteriota bacterium
ACGTCACCATATTTGTGAAACGCAGCACTTAGATTCCGAACCCCGTACTTATAAAGAATTATCCTACCTGTAGAGCTCCACGGGTCTCATCCCCCTCTGGAACTCTATTGAGTATGCCAGATCGATCGTTTTGACCTCCGCGGAGGGGATAACGAGGTGCCAGGTGAGTATCCCCTGCTCGGACTGTTCAGAGGGAACGGGGATAATCTCGATGTTTTTCACTTCGATCTCCTCATGGCGAGAGACGGGGATCCGGTCGGTCAGCGTCACCTCTACCTCGTCGTCTTTGTGGTTTTCAACGTTTATCCTGTAATGATAGTTGTCCCTCTGCCTCTTCTGCCCCCGACCGTGGTAGCTCACATTCCTTGAGACGAGCTCGAATTCGACTGAAACGGCCTCGTCAATGCCAAGGTCGATGGCAAACTCCTCACCGGGAATCACATCGTCGATACCGGAGCGCCCGATGTATCCCCCATCCAGGAATATGGATACAGGGCCGCGAAGCAGGGGATAGGAAGATGTGTTCCTCACCTCTGCAGTGAGATAGGTGTGTTCTGTCACTCTTGGCACACTCTCAAAATGAAACTCCGCTTCGAGCGGAATTATTGCAATCACCGCTCGGTGTGAACTCCCGTCTGCGGGGATCGTTTCGGTAACAGGTATTCGGAAGGAAGCCGCGGTGAGGTGAGGCTCGACTTCGGCCGTAACTGGGGGTGCCGGCCTCTCACCTTGAGGCTTGCCTCTTTGATCACTTGGTCCCAGTGTGCCAGTTTTTGGCAATGCTTCTGCCTTAGTCATCGTTTGAATCCCTTTCTTGATCTCGGCGCGCCGAGGTTGATCCAGGTACACCGGCTCAATCCCCGGGACGCTCGCCGAAGCGCTTGGCTTCGCCGTTGAAAGAGCCAACATGACATCGGTCCAATCCTCACCCGTTGTCTGAGTCACCTCCGCGTAGTATGTCATCTGCAGCTCATTACTCCCGGCCATTGCTTTCACGTCATACGATTGATTCCAGTTGGCATTCGGAACCAGGTAAGAGAGAGATATTTCCAACCAGCCTGGGGATGTCACGGATAGCTTCACGGATACGACTTTCTCTTTTTGGACTTTCGATTTCACGAGAGCATTCTTTTCTCTCTCGAGTTTTTTCTTCAAGGCCTCCAGAGCCTTAACCCGAACTGAAAGTTCTCTCTGGCGTCTCTTTGCCGCTTCCCGCTTCGAATCGAGGAATTCGATGACGCTCCGCCAGTCATGGACTGTGGGTTTATCACGAGAGACCTCACGGACCGCCTCTTCAGTCGACCTGAACTGGATCGAGTCCATGAACTCCAGTTCCTTTTTGAGAATCCACTGTTCATCCGTCAGGGTCATCAGTTCCAGTTCCACCGAATCGAGCTGTGCCTGTATGCCTTGTATTCTCCCGTCGTGAAACTCGGTGAGCTCTATCGTCCGGGACTCGACACCGATGATCTCAGCTTCTGCCGAACCTTTTACCGATGTGCGAATGCTCTCTGAATTTATGTTACCTGGGAGTTTCATGAACTCGAAGCTCTGTTGCCCGGTCGTTACATCGACTCGGGCCAGGCGAGTCACCAGCGCCCGGCCGTGATATACGGTGACGGAAGTGATATGAGAATCGATATTGTCGGCGAGGACAAATCCGGGAACGAAATAATATCCGGACGCAACCAGGCAGCTAAGAAAGATAACGGTGAAGGATTTCATGTCTATGCCCTCCTATTAGAGGTACCTGAAAAAGTCTCTATTCGCTCAGGCACTCCGAAAGACTTCTTCAGAGACCTCTATTAAATGATTTGACAACAGATGAATCCGTATCATGTGGGAAACTCAGGAATCATGTAAGTGAGCTGAAGAAGAAGCTTTTACTTATTCTATTCGGTCGCTCACACATAGGTTCTCGTCTCTACGAATATCGCCCTCACGGCGAGAAGCTATGATTGATGATAGCAGAAGACGAAAGCCCTGTCAATACCATTCAGTGTCAATTTGGAGTCATCATTTTCTAACACTTGACTTATCATAAGCCAGTCATTAAAGATTAAGTGAGTCCTTTGCGGTTTTCATCGTGGGAGTTATATACTATGGATATAATTGCAACTCCGACTCGCATGATGATTCTTCTTGCCGCCTTCTTCACAGCATGTTCCCTCCCAGGCTTTCATACACGAAAATCCGAAGGCGAGGGGATCGGTATACTCGAAACAGACGATATATCTGTTGTGCTCGAGGGTGAGGGAATCTGGCTCAGAATTACTCCCATTGATGAATCGATTCTCAAGTACTGTACAGAAGACACAAGGGCTATGTACAATACAATCTTGAAAACCCACCCAGAGATATCCGAAGGCTTAAAAGGGAAAATCTTCCTGATGCATTTCCAGGGTAGGACCGAGCCTGAAACCTACTTCGAACCGACAGAAGTAGAAATCCTTCATCAGGGAGGAAGATACAGGCCGCTTCGAATAATCCCTCACACTCCTGACTTCGACAAGCGGGTGCTAGCCTTTTTCGGAAATCCTCAGATGGCAATCTACATCTTCTCCGAGGAGATAGACTTTGAGTTTCCGATCACTTTCAGGTATAAAACACTTGAGAACAGGAATTGGGATCAGATAATCGAACGCGTAAAAGATGCGAAAACAAAATATTGATTTCCGTCATTGATGGAGTAATTCTGAAAGAAGACCTTAACCTTCACAATGGATCTTACTCGATCAAGTAAAAATTTGAATCTCGGAGACAGGTAAGACATGTAAAAATGAACTCGAATGGGGTTGTGCCAGCCCCTTGACTGTGATTACTGGAAGCAGTGCTTTTCATCACTCGACGATTAACTTGCCGCGCAACATCCCCATCTGGCACTGGAACTCATACTCGCCGGCCTGCTCGGGAGTGAACTCAATGGATACCGTCTCGCCCACAGGCAGCCTGGCGCTTTTGTTAAAGTCTGGTAGAAGCACCATCTCAGAGCAGGAAGCAGTCTCCTGCCGGTTGAAGTTCAGACGAACCGGCCTTCCGGCCTTAACGACCAGTACGTCAGGTGTGTAACCACCCTTTACGACTATGCTGGCTTCCTGCACCCCGTCGCTGGCCACAAGCCGGGCTCCTTTCTTACCGGAGACGAAGAAAAACCATACAATCAGTAGAGATAGAAAAGCGGCACCGAGAAGTACACTAATATTTGCGATTGTCATTACCATCGTCCCTCCATGTTATTTCGCCTCAGGATGAGGGCTCAAAGCCACGCAGCCGAAGGGCGTTACTCACCACCGTGACGCTGCTGAGTGCCATTGCGGCACTGGCTATAACCGGGCTGAGCAGAATGCCGAAGAAAGGGTAGAGGACGCCTGCCGCAACAGGCACGCCCAGACTGTTGTATGCGAAACTGCCAAACAGGTTCTGCTTAATGTTACGCATGGTCGCTTTGCTTAGCTCGATAGCAATCGATACGCCTTTGAGAC
Source organism: Candidatus Glassiibacteriota bacterium (assembly GCA_046760905.1). GTDB lineage: Bacteria > Gemmatimonadota > CAZMKB01 > CAZMKB01 > CAZMKB01 > JBHIFB01. The sequence goes on from JBHIFB010000095.1 coordinate 3,483, forward strand.
TCCCCTTGATGAGAGTGATGTCGGATGCCTCTATTGCCACGTCCGTGCCGGTTCCGATGGCCATTCCCACGTCAGCCTGTGCCAGAGCAGGGGCATCGTTGATGCCATCGCCGACCATGGCGACCGTCTTTCCTTCCTGCTGAAGCATTCGCACGTTGCGGGCTTTTTCCCCAGGCAAGACTTCTGCCAGAACGCGATCGATGCCAACCTGGCGGGCGATGGCTTCCGCTGTGCGACGGTTGTCACCGGTGATCATCACCACTTCCAGACCCATGTGCTTTAGACACGCAATAGCTTCGGCACTGTCCTCCTTGACCGTGTCGGCCACGGCCACGATTCCCATAACTTCACCATCCACCGCCACATACATCGGGGTTTTACCATCATCAGCCAGCTCCCGAGCTTGATCCTCCAATCCTTCCAGCTGGGTGCCCAGCTTCTTCATCAACTTTACATTCCCCAGATCCAACCGATGATCATTCACTGTCGCACTGACGCCGTAACCTGGTATCGCTTCGAAGCCAGTGGTGTCGAAAAGCCTGAGCTCTCGTCCCATGGCTCCTTCCACAATTGCCTTCGCCAGGGGATGCTCTGACATCTTCTCGACGCTTGCCGCCAATCGTAACAATTCATCCTCCTCTAAATAGCCGTTGACGATGACGTCAGTGAGCTCGGGTTTACCCCTCGTGATGGTCCCCGTTTTGTCCAATACGATGGAGTCCAGCTTATGAGCCATCTCGAGTGCAGCAGCTGAACGGATCAGAATTCCGTTCTCAGCACCTTTGCCTGTTCCAACCATGATTGAAGTGGGTGTTGCCAAACCCAGCGCACATGGGCAGGCGATTATCAGCACCGTCACTCCAGTCACCAGAGCGTGAAGCAATGTAGGCTCAGGCCCAAAGACATACCACAAAGCAAAGCTCCAAATGGCGATCAGGATAACGACCGGCACGAAGTAACCGGATATGAGGTCGGCCATGCGCTGGATCGGAGCTTTGGTGGCTTGTGCCTGCTGAACAAGCTGGATGATCTGGTTCAATACGGTATCCTTCCCGACTTTGCTGGCACGGAATTGGAAGGATCCCGTCTTGTTCAGTGTGGCACCTATCACTTCGTCTTCTGGCCTTTTGCTCACAGGCATCGGTTCACCGGTGAGCATGCTCTCATCTATCGAAGATTGACCTTCGACTACGACGCCATCCACCGGCACCTTCTCTCCAGGTCTCACGATGACGATATCACCAACGAGCACCTCTTCGATGGGGATGTCTACCTCCTGACCGTCGCGGATCACGCGGGCTTTTCTTGCCTGCAGGTCCATCAATTTGCGGATGGCCTCGTTTGTTTGACCCTTAGCCTTCGCTTCAAGCACCTGGCCCATCAGAATCAAAGCAATGATGATAGCCGTTGTGTCGAAATAGACGACACGCAGCTCCTCCGGCAACCATCCGGGCACAAAAGTCGCCACTGTCGAATAGATGTAAGCTGCGCCGGTACCAAGCGCAATCAGTGTGTTCATGTTCGCCGTACGGTGCTTGAATGCACTCCAGGCTCCCGCAAAGAAGCGACTGCCAGCCCAGAAGAGGACCGGTGTTGTAAGAACAAACAAAATTACCCAGTTAGTGCGCGAAGGGATCATTTGCAATGCCGGGATGAACTCGCCAAAGGTAAGCACAAGTACGGATGCCGCAAGTACTGTGGCGAAGGCGAAACGAGCGCGCAAACCACGATACTCTGCCATTTGTGCGGCCCGTTCGGCATCAACGGGCGGTTTGCCTGGAGGTTGATCCACAATCCTGTACCCGGTGGACTCGATGGCAGCCTGCAGGTCTTCCAGTGTAACCGTACCCATTAGGTAACTCACATCAGCTTGCTGCGCTGTCACGTTGACGTTCGCTTCGAGCACTCCCGGAAGGGCCTTCAATGTATCCTCGATGAAGGTCACACACGAGGCACAGCGAAGGTCCTCGATGCCTATACGTGCTCTGGCGGCGCCGACGCCGTAGCCGGCCTTTTTTATGGACCGTTCCACTTCGAGTAAGGAAACCTGCCCCGGTTCGTATGTAACGAAGGCCTTAGCTGTGGCGAAGTTCACACTGGCTTTCTCTACGCCATCGATCTCATTCAGTGCGCGCTCGATGGTTTGCATACAACCAGCGCAGTGCATACCGACTATCGGCAACTCGACATTCACGGGGGCGGTTAACTTCGGATTGAATCCGGTAGTAGCGGACCTTGCATGAGTCCTCTCTTTTCCGTGCTCGTACGAACCGTGCATGTAAGCCGCAGGATCGGCGTCAAATATCTTTGCGCAACCAACAGCACAGAAGTAAAATGTCTGCCCATCAACCTCACGGGTGGCCGCCGCAGCGATGGGGTCGACAACCATACCGCAAACTGGATCTTTTACCATTTGTCACCCCTCAATCTCAAAGAGACATATCCGGCCATCCGATGAAGATCCGACACTGATCCAGATAGTCCCCGGTGTGTTCCCGCACTATCTTGCCCAGCGACATTTGTGGTTTGTCCCTCATCTCCCTCTTTTATATGTTCAAACATGTCATAACAATTCCCTTCAGATGTAGGAAGGAATGTTAAGAGACATCTGATTTGAATGACACAGTTAATAAAGGTATGAATTTAGAACATATTGCTGAACCATCCTATGCGTATTGAAAAAGGAGGCATTGAGTGCAATGCAATGCTGCATTATGTCAATCCATCTATCCCTCTGCCCGTAAAACATCGGAACTATGATGTATTTCAACTTGTCGTATAGTTCCAAGGCTTCTTTCTGCCTCTCATCTCCGACGGAAGATGAATCTGATCCGATCGACCAGCCAGTTATCCCTTCAATGTATCCCTCTGCCCACCATCCATCTAACACGCTCAAGCTGGGAACCCCATTGAGCGCTGCTTTCATACCGGATGTGCCAGAGGCTTCATTGGGCTTTTGCGGTGTATTTAACCAGAGATCGACACCAGAAGTGAGCGATTTGCCAAGTTCCATATCGTAATCTTCGAGGTATACAATCTTGACTGACCTGTGAAGTTGCTTCGAAAAAGAGATGATCTTTTTTATCAATTCTTTTCCCGGCCAGTCATTGGGGTGTGCCTTCCCCGCAAAAGCAAATTGCATTTCGCCGGTATTATTCGAGATGTCGATTAACCTCTCTGTGTTTGAAAAGACCAGATCAGCCCTCTTGTACACGGCTGCTCTCCTGGCAAAGCCGATGGTAAATGCCTCGTAGTCAAAAGCAGCGTCAGTATTTTCGTTAATGTGCTCGATGAGTTTTCTTTTTGCACTTACATGCGCATCCCATATCTCCTGCTTCGGAATGCTCAGTGCATATCTGAGGCTGGAAGGATCATTCATCCAGCCGGGTATATATTTGTCATAGAGCTCCTTGAAACTCTCACATGCCCAGGTTGATGAATGGACACCATTTGTTATGGAATCTATGGGATATCCCGGGAACATCGTCTTTGAAACCTCGCCATGTTTCTTTGCCACACCGTTGATATACTTACTCATATTCAAAGCAAGTAATGTCATGTTGAGGGAGTTTTGCCCTGCTAGCATCTCCAGAACATCAAGCGGTATTAATTCCCCCAGTACCGCATTTACTAATTCATATGAAAACTGGTCATGTCCTGCCGGAACCGGTGTGTGGGTTGTAAACACGCAAAGATCCCTCACCGCTTCGTAATCCCGGTATGGAGCTTCATCTCTTTTCCGTTCATTTAAAAGTTCCAGTGTTAATAAACTGGAGTGCCCTTCATTCATGTGATACTTTTCGATCGCCACATAACCCAATTTCCTTAGCATCCGTACCCCACCAATGCCCAAGATGACTTCTTGAGACAATCTATACCTCTCATCTCCTCCATAGAGGTAATCACAAAGTGTTCTATCATATTCACTGTTACCTTCTATGTTCGTATCCAGGAAGATGATAGGCACTGAGTAGCCGGACATACCTATTACATCATAACGCCAGCACTGTATGAGGACGGTTCTATCTTCTATCTGAACTGTAACCTTGTGGGACATAGGAGTTAAAACATCATCAGCATGCCACTCCACTGACAGTTCATGCTGATTTCCCTCGGCATCCAGCTTCTGGGAAAAGTACCCGTTTCTGTATAAGAGAGTAACTGCTATCATCGGCACCTTCAAATCTGCACAGGATTTTATCGTGTCTCCGGCGAGGACTCCAAGTCCACCGCTGTAAGTCGGGATCCGGGAGTCGATTCCTATCTCCATCGAGAAGTAAGCGATTTTCCTCTCTTTCCCATCCCCCAGCCCCGTGCGAATTTTTCTTTTCTCCAGATAGATATCAGGAGACTTCATAAATTCATTTTTACAATGTTCTGAGCAAAAATAGAATGTCCGGCCTTCGTAATCGAATCCAAATTCACCTCTCACCCTCATCCCGCAAACGGGATCTCTGGCAGAACCGTTTTCTCTCTCCATGATTTTACCCATATATCAAATTACCTCTCATCCAATATGTGCATAATAAATTTCTTTGGGACAATTCCGCACATACAAGGTTTAAAGAACCGGCAGAATGACCATAGAACACACCGGGAACAGTTAATCGTCATGGTAAAAAAGAAGATAGTTGTAATATTCTGTCTCCCTCCTCAGAAGATCAACTGATATTTCTCTATGAGGTGCCTTGATCCTCCTGTCGAGATGCGCTTGACACATCTTGAAGCATTCCTCGAAACTATTGAGAATGCTCAGCAGGCAGCTGTCGCCAACAGTATGTGAATAATCCACAAACTTATCGAAATCCCTATAGTAGAATTCCTTTGAAAGCAGGAAAGACCTTTTATTGTGTAACCGGTGATATTCCAACAAGCTCGAGAAGGCTTCTGCGATCTTGTAGAAATAATCCACTCGAGGATTTACTCCGCTTACCCCTCTACCGCGCTTCTGATTTTCTGGAATCTTTATGGTACCGGTTTCGGTTACTCGCTTGCCTTTCTCCAAAAGATCATCATACTGCAATGTGAAACTGAATAGATCCAACCCTTTTCTCATCTGCATCAGATGATTCACCGGTGCTAATCTGAAAATAAGGATCCGATGTTCCCCAAAAGACATATCTCCAAGTGTGAGAGTTATATCCTTTGAATCCGTAAGATCGTGATTTCCGTATATCCTTTGTATATCCATATCTGGATGGCTTTCGACTCTCAGAGTGATGTTCTGTGCCACCACCGACAGGAGAGACTGCAACTCCTCCTTAAAAAACCGCGGTATGTCTTCAGGGTCTCCGACGAAGTAATACTTCCCTCCTCCATACTCCGAGATTCCCATCAAGAGATTGGCATCAAAAGAGGTACCGACACCGATAGTCGTAGTAGAAACACCTTCGGAGAGGTTTTGATTAACGATGTTAAATATCTCCTCAGGTTCTGTAATCCCAGTGTTGGCGAGTCCATCCGAGAGGAGAATGACGCGGTTAACGGCAACATCCATGTAACTCCTCTTGACCTGTGCATACCCTTCCATGAGACCACCGCTCAAGTTCGTTGTTTGTCCCGAGGAGACATCCTCAACCAGATGTTTCGAGAACCACCAATCCTTTACCCCCGAAGATGGTCTGAGAACTCTGACCTTGTTATCGTAGCTGATAATGGAGAGATAATCCTGAGAAGTGAGATTGTCTGTGAGAAAGTATAGGGCCTCTTTAGCGAATTCGAGCTTATTCTCTTGGCCCATGGATCCGCTTTTATCGATTACCGCTGCGATGTTCATTGGAGGTCTTTCCACTTCTATCGGTCCAGGTGCCAGGATCTCTACCATTACGTTGAATTCAACAGATCGTTCCCCCTTTAGGAAAACCGGATTAAACAGACATCTTATCTCGAGGGCCTTTCCATGTAAAGGGGAAAGATCCATAGCTTGCGGTTCCACCTGAGCGGTTTTCGTTTCACCCCACCCGGATCGCACTGGTTGACTACCGTACTCTCTCATTTCCGAGCGCTCTCTATCAAGGGGAGCGAGAGAACCGAAAGAGAAATGGATCCTCTGGGTTGGAAATTCCTCGAGATTGAGCACATTATGGGCGATTCTTGCCTCCACAATATTAGGATTTCCAGCCGATTGCAGCTTTGCAATATGCGCACTGGCAACACCTGAGGTGTCAGTATAGACCAACTCATCGATGAACCCCTCACCTTCCAGGAATTTGAAGGTTATTGGAAGGTTGGCTACTGGTCTCCCTTCGTAATCTACCATTATCTGTAAGCTTTGCTCAAGGCCCTCGCCTATCCGGCAATCCTCGATCTTCTCTGTCACTCTGTTGAGTCTCAATCTGCTTGCTATCTCCTGCACCATAGAATTAATATTCATCTTGAGTGTAAATGTCTCCGGATCCTCCCCGATTTCCTCTAAATGAGAACGGGCGATTCCAATCGTGAAAAGAGCAGCTGCCACCTCCCCTCTGTCGAGCAAATCTGCTGCTTCCCCTGCATACACCTTTGCCTGGTTGATCACGAAATCGATTTTCTCAAGTGTCCTCTCAGCTGCTTGCTCCAACTCCTTCTTTCCAACAGCAAGCCTCACCCAGACATCCCACCAATACTTCACTCCATCAATGGTGAGTAATTCATACTTCTTCCAGGCAACATCTTCCTCCTTGATTCCCCAGACCTCACCTGAGGTTTTCAATTTCAGGTTGTCCCTGTATTCCGTCTCGAACACATTTTTCAGTCTCTGGTATTGGCTGTAGCCTCTCAGACCGAAGTGGACTTCCATGAGTTTCCTGGCTGCTTGCATTCTGGCATCTGTCTCCCCTTCACCCTGACCGCTCGCTCCGGTTCTTTCTCCCATGACATAGATGACGTCGTTTTCTTCTCTGTAAGGTTTATGGATCCAATCCGGCATTTGTTTATGCGACTGATCTATCAGTTTCAGTTGAGACTTGATATGAAAAGGGGCACATAAAACGATAAAAGCAACTGATGGGCAGATGCCGATCAGAAATATTAAATTCATTCCCTTCATTACATCATTCGAAACCAGGAAATAGTTACAACTTCAAGTAGTCATGGTAGAGATAAGGTGCGGGCTTTAATCCTCACCGAATAAGCTCCTTTCTTGAATCTCTTGTCTGAACTTATCCAGGAACTCTTCCGCTTTAGTGTTGTTCCTTGCGCGAGCTTCCTCTTTCTGCCTTTCTATAACTTCGAGAGCTATTCTCTTATAATCTTCCTCTGAAAGACTCACAAGCATGTAGAAGTTATAAAAATACCGGACCCCATCATGTGTGACTTCCTGAACTTTCTCCCAGTAGCTCTCTTTTTCCTTAATCCCCTGGACTACAGCATCTGACAGCATTATAATACCGTCACGGATTACATTACCGATGTCAGAATCGTCCCGAGCAAGACCGTATTCTACGCGTGCGTTTTCATAATCAACGTTTGCCTTTGTCTGCACCATCTCGGCGACTTGCCGGGTTGCATGCATCCTGGCATCTGTAAGAGCTGCTTCAAGGGACACTGCCCCTGTTTTGAGACCCCTGAAATACATCACACCATCACGTGTTTTCGGGATGTTCACTGACCAATCCGGCAGATCCCCACTCCTTCCAATAACACTCTGTGTTCCAATCGTCTTCTTCCCACCACACCCATGAATTAGTAAGAGGAAGAACAGTACCATCATCAGTAACTTTGAAGGTGTAAAACGAGACATTGCACACCTCCTTGGGATTGGGATTCAAAACCTGTGATAACAGAGACTGGATTCGTATTATCATTAAACACCTCCCGCGTGGATTGATTGCAGGAGTCCCCTCAAGCACAACCACAGTCACCACCAGTAAGACAGCTGGCTGCATCAGGACATTCCGGGCTACCGCAGAGCATCTTTAGGAGTGTCAAATAGATGAAATCTGCTGCCTTGTAAAGGTTGTCGTAGCTCTCGCCTTCAACCACAACTTTACCTCCATCCCTTACCCGCACGCCGGTTTTACTAGCCCCGCTCTCAGGTCCTTTCACCCGGATAATGGGAGTTTGGGATGTTGCATCTTCGAGAGTCTGTATTTGAGATCCTTTCAGGACGGATTTTTTAAGCTTTCCACCTGGCTTCGTGTAAGCAAGACCTGCGAGTTTTCTTCTGTTTACAATTTGTATCGACCGAGCTATATCATCCACAGCCGGCATTACTTCGTCTTCCTCGTCTGGGTTTATTAGCAGTGTGGCATGCAGAACCTCTTCGCCCAGAATCCCGAAAATGAGAGAGGTGTTTTTCTCCAGCTCAGTCTCACCCGGTGCATCAAGTTCGACATCCAAAGCCTCAATGGGAGAAGCTTTGAAGGGGAACCGTGCTCCCCTCAGCTCCAGAAAATAACAGCTTTTTTCCTTATCATAGACGACTTTCCCGACGAATCTTCCAAAGTTCATTGAACCGGTTTTCAATTCAGGATCATCTATTACATACTCAGGAGGGGATGAATAAGTGCTTGTGTCCAAATACTCACCTGTCAGCCACAAACTGAGAACTAACGCGGTCAGGATAGCAGCCAGGCCACCCGTTCGTATTAATGTTCTTCTCGCATTCATAGTGTTAATCTCCCATCATTGAGCACCATTTTTCTCTGAGCGTATTCTGCTATCTCCAGATCATGCGTCACCAACAGAATTGTCACTCCATGCATATTCAGGTCCTTTATATAGCTCATCACCTCCTCTCCATTTTTTCTGTCCAGGTTACCTGTTGGCTCGTCAGCGAATATAACCCTCGGCCTGTTTGCCAATGCTCTCGCAATAGCCACTCTCTGTTGTTCTCCTGTACTGAGTTGAGCTGGCAGTCGGTGACCTTTACCCTTCAAGCCGACCATTTCGAGCAACTCTCCAGCCATAGCTCCTTGTCTTTCTTTTTCCACACCTGCCAGATACAGAGGCACTTCGATATTCTCGATCACGGTTAGGTAAGGGATGAGATTGAATGCCTGAAATATGAATCCGAAGTTCCTTCTCCTATAAGCGACACGTTCGCGTTGGGACAATTTATAGAGTGAGGTTCCGTTAATTATGACCTCACCCTCATCGGGCGTTAGCAGTCCCGCTATCACATTCAAAAGTGTACTCTTACCACTACCACTCGGACCGACAATTGATACGAATTCACCTTCCTGAAATCGATGGTTAAGGTCTTTGATAGGGGTGGCATCTCCAAACGTTTTCGTGGTGTCTTTCAGCTCTATCATTTTCTTCTATATCCCCTTCAGTGCTTCAATTGGATCGAAATTAGAAATTCTCTTGGCCGGAATTATACTTGATATGAATCCGATTCCAAGAGATATACCGAGAGAAATCGGAAGAATATAAGGGA
>JBHIFB010000096.1:0-12793 GCA_046760905.1 Candidatus Glassiibacteriota bacterium
CTTTAGTTTTCTTTGGGGTTTCTGCTTTTCCTTTCTTTTCAGTCATGCTTTCACGGCAGTGCCGCTGACTCTTCCGGCACATGCTTCTATAATGACGGGGCTCTATCCGCTCAGTCACGGTGTCAGAAACAACGGTAGCTACAGGCTCGATGACACAGTTCCAACGATTGCGAGCATATTGAGTGACGTGGGCTATAGAACCAAAGCCGTGGTCAGCGCCTTTGTGCTCGACTCTCAGTTTGGACTCGATTCGGGATTCCAGTCCTATGACGATCACCTGGAGTATAGACCGGACGAACAACCAACGTCCTCCTCCCTTGAACGAAAGGGAGATGCCGTCACGGATGCTGCCATCTCATTCATCGATGAAGCAGAGTCTTCTCCTTCGCCGTATTTTCTGTGGGTCCATTACTTCGATCCACACCATCCATATAAACCGCCGCCGCAGTATGGCAGGATGTATCCGTGGAATCCATACGCAGGAGAGATAGCATACATGGATGAATGCGTGGGAAGGCTCCTGGGGAGGCTGGAGGAGGGGGGAGGCGATAGAGCCACTCTCACGGTTATCGTAGGTGACCATGGCGAGGACCTGGGAGATCACGGCGAGATGTCCCACGGAACATTTCTATATGAATCGACCATTCGGATTCCGCTTATTATTTCATTTCCAGGCAGGCTTCCTGAGGGAGTGAAGGTTGACGAACCGGTATCGGTCGTGGATGTCTTCAGCACGGTTATTGACATCCTGGGTATAGAAAGTGACACCCTCCACCTGCAGGGTCAGAGCCTGCTCGGGTCAATCCAGGCCGAAGCGGCACGCCAGCGGCCGATCTATTTCGAAACACGGTACCCCTTAGAGAGCATGGGCTGGAGCCCACTCGAGGGGATCATTATGGGAGACTGGAAATATATACGTGCTCCACTAGATGAACTTTATGATCTCAGGGATGATCCTCGGGAGATTACAAATCTCCTCGAAGGCGAAAGTGAGCGCGTAGCTAGAATGAGTATTGTACTCGATTCGCTGAAGCAGGAATTTGCTGAAGGAACCAAAAGCGCAACCTTCGCTGCAGACCGTGAGACGCTGGATAAGCTGGCCGCTCTCGGATACGTAACAGGCCCGGCCATGTCTGACCAGGGGCACAGGGACCCGAAAGACATGGTCCCGGTGTTTGCGAGAAAAGCTCAGGGTGTCAACTATTACGAGAGCGGCGAATACGAGTCGGCCGAGAAGGCGTTTCGAGAGGCTCTCGAGTCAGATCCTTCGAATGTCCTTCTCATCAATTACCGGGCTCTTTCGCTCTACCAGATGGGAAAAATGGAAGAGGCAGTGGAGCTTTGGAAAACCGCTCTTGAGATAAGTCCTTCATACCTTGACATCTACCTGAACATGGGGATGGCATACCTTGCAATGGGAAAGCCCGATATGGCTAAGTGGGCTTACGAGAAGGTTCTGGAGATGAACCCAGATTACGTGAAAGCTATTCTTGGGGTGGGTAAAGCGCATCTCATGGCAGGAGAGATAGAATCGGCTGTCAGTATGTTTGAAGAGGCGGTTGCGGCGGATCCTGGGAATCCGAGCCCGCGACTGCTCTTGGGGCTGTCCCTGAAGGCGAAGGGTGAGCTGGAGGGAGCGCTCAGGGAGATCGAGCAGGCACTGCTTATCAAACCTGATATGAAGAAGGCAAAGAGGGAGAAGGCGATGGTTCTAATCCAGCTGAACCGGCCCCGGCCAGCGATAGAGGTGCTCGAGGAACTTGTGGCAGGTGACCCTTACTCACCCATCCTCATGCTGGATTTGGGCAATGCCCTCGAGATGAGCGGCATGCTCGATGAGGCCCTTGTAAGTTACAGGCGAGCTGCCGAGCTCGATTCGACCTCATTCAGAGCATACAATAACATAGGCGCAATACTTGACAGGATGGGGAAGGAGGCCGAATCGGAGAGGGCCCTGAGGAAAGCTCTTAGCCTGAACGCCAATTTCCCGGAAGCCTATTACAACCTCGGCCTGCTCTATGCAGAGCTCGGGAAAAAGGATGAGGCCAGGTGGGCCTTCGAAAGATTCCTGTCACTCTGGAAGCACCAGGATGAGACGAGGAGAAGAGCACAGAAGGCTCTGGAAGAACTTCGAAGGAGTGATTAATGGCTACGCACACAGGGTCACCATCGCAGAGGTCGCACTTGATTACCCGTTCCTCAATCTTCTCCATCCTTTTCCTTATCGGAGCACATATCAGTCCGGGATTCCCGCAGGATTTCTCAATGAACGATCGATTACAGATCCCGTTTCACATCCCATTTCAGGAAACGTCCTTTCCCTCAATTGAGGGAAAGAACACTCACGGAAATCCGGCAACGATACATCTTCTGGGAGATTCCCTCCATATAGACCTGAGGGATCACGTGCTCTATTCCTCCACCTTCTGTTCCACCATCAATGGGAACCGCCTGTACGTAGGTGCAGGTGCGGCTCTCCTCGTCTACCAGCTCGGTCCAGATGATATACCGGTATTCCTCGATCACTGGTATACACTCGATATCATCTGGAACGTCTTCGTAAGGGGGGATACCGCATTCATTGCAAACGGCAGGGATGGACTCAAGATCATCGATTGCAGGGTACCGGGAGCCTTCCATGAGGTAGGCTCTCTTGAGAATGTCTCCACCGGATATGCCTACGGCTCTTTTGTACAGGGAAGACGCGCCTACCTGGCGAACGGAGTGGATGGGCTTCTAATCGTTGACATCTCCCAACCCACGGATCCCCAGCCCCTCGGAGATTACGTCCTTGGGGACGGCTCGGACTACCTGACCATGGATGTGCAGGTTCTCGGTTCCGTTGCCTATGTTGCCCTCACCACCCTGAATCTGTTCAAACCTTCAAGGCTTGGCCTCATTGACATCTCCAATCCTTTCGAACCTGATACAATTCGTACGCACCAGACGGGTTTTTTTAGCTTATCCACCCCACGGGCGATTCACGTGGAGCCGGATTCCACCGTGTACATCGTCAATGGAATCCTGAAAGACCTCATCGTTTACGATTGCACGGATCCCTTTACCATCGAGGAGATGGGCTACTTCGAGAACGACACCCTCTACGGGATGGATGTCGCGGTCGCCGGGGATAAGATTTATCTAGCAGACGGTTACAGGTACCTGGGAGTTCCCAACTTCTTCGTCTTCGAGAAGGCTGACATCGCTCCCGACATGAGGCCTGTGGGGGAGTATGTAACGCTCGACATAGCCTGGGGGGTCTCTGCCAGGGGGGATATCGCCTACGTTTCGGATGAGTGGGCCGGGCTCTCGGTACTAGACTGCAGCCTGCCTTCACAGATAGAACCGCTTGCGATTCTCGATATCGGTGGCTATCCCCACGACCTGGGCATGACAGGTGAGAGGATCTATGTGGCCTCGAAAGGGGGGAACGTGAGGGTGGTGGAGAGAAACGAACATGGAGAGCTCGAAGAGACGGGAATCGTCGATCCAAGGGGGTTGGCATCCGGCATCGTTGTGCGCTCGGACACCCTTTTCATCGCCGAAGGATGGGACTGGGCGCAGGGCGAGGCAGGGCTTGAGATATTCTACGCCGCGAACCTGGAAGACCCCACACTCATCGGGCGGCTGGACCTCGGGTGGGAGGCCCAGTGTCACGATCTGGCCCTCCGGGACAGCCTGATTTACATCGCCCATGGAATGGACGGGCTAAGGATCGTCGATGCTGGAGACAGAGGCAATCCCACCACACTCAAGGTCGTCGACACTCCTGGATCAGCCCAGGAGGTGTTTATCCACGGAAACCTTGCCTACGTTGCCGATAAGGACGGCGGTCTTCGTCTGATCAGCATAGAAGACCCCGAAAATGCATACGAATTCAACTCCTTCGACACGCCGGGGAAGACCTACGGTGTATGGGTCGATCAAGGAATCGCCTACCTCGCAGATGGGGGCAGCGGACTTCGCATCGTGGACTGCACCGACCCCGCTTCTCTGGAGGAACTGGGCGGTGCTCTTACACCTGATGTATCGCATCGGGTCCAGATCACTGATTCCCTGGCCTTCGTGAGTTTCGGGGAATCGACCATGACCGCCGGCATTTCCGTCTTTAACGTAGCAGATCCGGAGAATCCCCACGAGGTGGGACGGTTCGAGACGGCCGTCAAAGCCTATGGGCTCATCGTCACAGGAAACACCATCTACCTGGCCGACTGGGTAGGAGGCCTCTACGTCCTTGAGTATTCATCTCCGACCGGCGTAAAAGATGGTGGAGGAGAATTTCCAGTAGAATATCACATGGCCCTCTCGCAGAACCACCCCAACCCCTTCAACCCAGTGACGGAAATTCTGCTCGAGCTTCCCTCAAATGGAGTTGCAGAGCTGGCTGTCTTCTCGCTGCGCGGGAGAAAGGTGGTCACACTCCTGGACGGCGAGATGGAGGGCGGGGTTCACAGGATTGCCTGGGATGGGAGAGACGGTGAGGGGAGAAGGGTCCCGGCAGGAATCTATTTCTACCGGCTCACTTACGCTGAGAACGGCGGAGGTCCCTCAGACTCCATTACGAGGAAGCTGGTCATCCTGCCTTAGCGATTTCACCTTCAAATCTGTTAAGATTGTAATCATCGGATTCAGCGTGCCTCAGTCAGGCGATTGGCCATGAACCCTTTCAAGGCGGGTTCCGACACTCCCTTATCAACCGGTTTTCATCTGTGGGATCTGGAGACTTCCTGGAAGGGTTTCCTTAACGCGGCGTGAGTGATCGACAGCCCGGCAGCGGGGGCAGAAAAAGAGAAATTCAGGCTTTTGTCCGCCTTCACCCATAAGCTTCCCCACGAGATGGTTGTGAGAAGTTTCCGGTAGGATATAGCTGCCACACCTCTTGCAGTTCACCGCATGAGCATCGTTTCCTGACTTGATCGCGAGGCGGCGAATACCGGTGAGGAAATCACGAATTCGAACCCCTGCGGGGCACCTCTCGGTACACTCGTTGCATGTAGGGCAGCACCAGATCGTATCACCATCTATAAGGTCTGCATTAAAGAGAGCCGCCTCTATGATATGGCGGGGTGAGCGTCCGCGGCGAAGGTCCCCAAAGAGCTCACTGAAGGGGCAGCAAGAAGTGCACTTGCCGCATCCGAGGCATTCAGTGAGACAGCATTCCTCAACGAGGCGCTCGAATTCTTTCCTTATCACATCCATTGTCTTCTACCCTAAAAACAGGGACACTGCGACACGCATTCTGCCAACGAGTCCCTATCGCGCCATCGGTTCGGACGCTTTCTCAGGGGCGGGAGTTTGAGACTGCCGCATGGTGCGAGCAATACTTATTGTGTACGCTCTCTTCATCGCGATGTGTGCAGTGTCGGCTTCAACGAATGAAAGCGCCCTTGCTTCGCAGAAGGCCACGCACTCAGGGTCACCATCGCAGAGGTCGCACTTGATTACCCGTTCCTCTTCGGTGTCGATTCCCATGGCGCCGAAGGGGCAGGCAAAAACGCACATCTTGCACCCTATGCACAGGCTGTAATCGATGACGATGCGGCCACTGTCCCTGTCATGTGAGATCGCATCCTTGGGACAAACTGCGGCGCATTCGGGTTCCAGGCACTGCTGGCAGAACATCGGGAGATAGAAGCCCTCGGCTTCCCATTTGATGATGTGGATACGTGCCCGTGCCGGATTGGCCGTGCCGGTGTGTTTGACGGAACAGACGAGCTCGCACTGGCGGCAGCCGGTACATGCTTTCTGATCGATTACGATCATCTTAGGCATCATGATACTCCCGATGGTGTATGTACAGGTTTTGCCTCGATCCCAAGGCGCCTTAGAGTCTTTGAAGTTGGTATGCCTTCATGGTCCCAGCCATGATACCGGTAGTATTCATCGAGCATGGCACTGAACCTTTGCCTGTCGATTGCCCTGTTTCTGACCATGCCGAATCCCAGTTTCGTCGGCTCGTCGAAGTAGCGGTCAGGGAGCCAGTCGTCATCTCTCGTAGCTCCCTCACGAAGGTTGAAGAGCCTCTCTGTTGTATACCCGCGTTCGGCGGCCTCCCACACTTCTATGGGGCTCACATCGAGACCGGTGATCAACCGGATCCACTCCGAGAACTCCCCGAATGCGGGCATGTTGGGTGAGAGGAAAACAGTATGGAACTTGCAGAGCCCGAGGGAGTCCACGGCCATGTAACACATCTCGTGCCAGAAGACCTGCCAGGCTTTTCCCTCATAATCCGTGAAATTGGAGGTGAGGGGGCCGTCGTAGGGGACCGGGTGGCTGTAGATTTTACGAAGAACCGATTCCGGCAGGTGATAGAGATCGATGGCAGGCCGGCTCCTTAGATGGTCGGCGCCGCGGGTCGAGGTTGCGATATTGAGGGCGAGTGAAGGAGTTGGCCGTTCGTCCGAGTGCAGATTGCTGAGACCCTTCACGTGAATGCAGTATCTCGCAGCCTCTTCCGGCAGCCGTGCCATCGCTCCTCGAACCCCTTCTGCCAGAACATCCCCGAAGCCTTCCCTTTGTGCCGTCTGGTGGGTGATCTCGAGAAGGGCCTCGGTGTTGCCGAAGCGTAGCTCGAGCCCTCCCGTGTCCTCCTTCGTGATGATGCCCTCCTCGAAGAGTTCCATGGCCCAGGAGACGAGGCTTCCCAACTCCACCGTGTCCATCCCGTATTTGTTGCAGAGATGGTTTCCGTATAGGATAGTGGTGAAATCCCTGCAGCCGGGTTCGGACCCGTAAGCTCCCTGCGTGGTATACTCGGGCCCCTCGTCGTAGGTGCCGGCATACGGGCCTTCCCTGATCACGTAGCGGTGCCGGCAGTGGAGCTGACACCCGAAGCAGCCGGATGTCCCAACGGAGTGATCCTCGATCGCCTCGCATTCAATGGATTCGCTGTCTGTGAGCTGGTTCAGCCGGAAGTTCTGCGTTCGCACGAGGCCGGTCGAGTTAGTGACATCGTAGATGAACATGGTGCCCCATCGCTGAAGTATCTGCCCGAGCTTAGTGGAGGCGATCTTCTTACAGAGCTTATGATCGAACCTGAGCGCCTCCTGCGGATGGGCAAGCTCGATGCCCATTGTGCCGCGTGCTGCAACGGCCTTGAGTTTTTTCGAGCCCAGGACCGCTCCCATACCAGTGCGTCCTCCGGCGTTTTTGTGGCCTGTGATGACGTTAGCGAAACGTACCATCCTTTCACCGGCCGGACCTATTGCCAGCGCCTTGATCTCCTCGTCACCGAGCTCACGTCGTATGAGCTCCTGTGTTTCGAAGGTGTCAGCCCCCCACAGGTGGGCGGCTTTGCGAATTTCGATGCTTCCGTTGTTAATCCAGAGGTATACCGGCTCATCAGATGCGCCGTGAATGATGAGATGGTCGAATCCGGCGTACCTGAGCTCCGGCGCAAAGAAACCACCCATGTTGGAAGATCCTATCAACCCCGTGAGGGGGCTCTTCGCCATGAGATGAGCGCGTGCTGAAGCGCTTGCAGGCGTACCGCCCAGAAGCCCTGCGGAAATGCAGCAGACATTTTCACTGCCGAGAGGATCCACCCCGGCTTTAGAGTGCTTATAAAGGTAGTAAGCATCAAGACCGCGGCCTCCGAGGAATTTCCTACGAAGCTCCCGCCCTATCTCTTCAATTTGGATGTCTCCTGTGGAGAGATCGATGATCCCAAATTTTCGATTCAGTGCCACCTGTATGCCTCCGGCTTCATTCCTTCGGATTTGGATAACTATCCCACA
This sequence comes from Candidatus Glassiibacteriota bacterium, assembly GCA_046760905.1. GTDB lineage: Bacteria > Gemmatimonadota > CAZMKB01 > CAZMKB01 > CAZMKB01 > JBHIFB01. The sequence continues at coordinate 7,740 of JBHIFB010000096.1, forward strand.
CCGGCCCTCGGATTTTCGGTGCCTCGGGCCGAAGCCACGAGATACGCCATTCGATTTTGCAGTTCGGGCAGATGGCCTGATCCGCACCTGGCCCGGGGACGAAATGGGCAAAACAGTTCAGGCATCTGACTGCGCCCTCACCATGTTTTCCATCATGAGATGCTCTACTCATAGTGCCCTCCTCCATATTTTCCATGGCTTCGCGGGGCCATGCTGAGACATCATTTCTATCATGCGTTCGAGGTGGACCGTTTTTCCGGGGATTGGCCTCCGAGCGAAGACCATCGAGGAAAAGATCAAGCGATGCCCTGGTGAACCGTTCCATCGATTCGTAAGTCCCGAACCGGTAATAGGGCGGTGTAAAGAGCTCGAAGAGGTTGGCCAGAAGGAAGCCTGTTCCAATCGGATCGGCACATTTGAAATCGCCTGATGTGCATCCTTCCTCAATGATGCGGCCGAGCAGCGCCCCCTGCTTCTTCACGTATCCATCGATCCGCTGAACGATCTCCGGTTTCATGGAGGAGATGATCTCCTCGCCGTGGGGATAGCGGTGAACCAGATCGAATATTGTCATGACACGGTGCAGGATGCACTCTCTGAGGCGCTGTTCCGGGGAAGCATCTCTCCGGGCAATCTCCTCAAGATCCCGGTTTATGCGATCGTTTGTGAGATCCACCAGAGCCAGCATGATTTCCGCCTTTGAGCTGAAATATAGATAGACTGTTCCTTTACCGATTCCAGCGCATCTGGCGATATCCTGGATGGTGGTCTTGGTATACCCATAGTGGCGTATAAGCCCCCAGGCGGCTTTGAGAATAGATTCCCTTTTTCCGTCTAAATCGGCCATTTCCAGAATACAGAATATACTGACCAAAATACATTTCTGGTCATTGTATCAATAATATAGCAGGATTGATGAAAAAAAGCAAGTAAAATATCGCCCAAGATAAGGGAGATGGAGGGGGAGCTGAGAGAAGTTACAGGAGAGTTGCACGAGCTTATATTGAGGATGTCATGAGATTCAAAAACAGCCATGAGTAGCGGCCATGGCACCGGGAAACATCCGTTGGGCTACACTTCCACCCTCGATGTCCTCGTAAGCCGGGAAAATTTCACTCCGCGGAGCCCTGAGATCTCGGTGCTTATCTTCTCTATCTCGGGTGATTTCCCCTTCATTATGATTGTTTCCAGGCAGTTGTCGTGGTCCAGATGGATGTGGGTGCTGCACAGGATATTGACGTATCGGCTGTGCTGGGCGTGAATTATCCTTTCTGCGAGTTCTCTCTGGTGGTGGTCATAGGTGATGGACAGCACGCCTACAACCTCTTGGGTAGCATCTTTCCATTTGTCTTCTACAATCTTCTCTCTGATGAGGTCGCGAACAAACTCCGAGCGTGATGCATATCCCCTCTGTACCACCCTCCCGTCGAGCTCTGCTAGAAGTGAAGACGGGAGTGAGACGCTGAACCTCATCGTACTCGTATCCTCTTTCCTTGTCATCGTACTACTCCCAGTCATGCGTATGAAAATGACCGTGCTCCATTGCTCCATGCCTGTGTCTGTGGCTGTGAAGCAGGTTTGCTTCCAGAAGTCTCTCCCGGTCTCTTAGCAGATCTTCGATTCCGCCTTCATAGATCAACTCGTGGCGTTCCGAAAGCACCATCGTTCGCTCACCGAGTTCGGCAGCGAGTGTCAGGTTGTGCGTAGTCACGAGTGTCGTTACCTCCAGATCCTGAAGAAAATCGATGAGCCAGCCTGTGCTCCTGGGGTCTAGCTTGGACGTTGGTTCATCGAGCAATAGCATCTCGGGCTCGAGGCAAAGAAGGGAAGCAAGACAGACCCTCTGTTTCTCGCCGCTACTGAGATGGAAAGGCGGAGAGTCAAGATGGCGAGAGATTCCAAGGAGGTTTGCCCAGTACCTCACCCGTGCATCTGTGTCGTCCAACTCGAGCTGGCGGAGGCTGAAGGCGATTTCATCATAAACCGTTGGATTAAAAATCATCGACTCCGGGTTCTGGAAAAGGAGTACAACCTCCTTTCGGAAGGTATGATTGAATGTTCTGTCCTTCAAGACCTTTCTTGTGACCTGCTGCTCTTTGTAGAAGTAGCGGCCTTCGGTCGGGAATATGAGGCCGTTCAGGATCTTAAGGAGTGTGGTCTTACCGCTACCGTTGACACCCAGAAGAACGACCTTCTCACCCGTCATGATTTCAAATGACAGCTTCCTCAGCGCAGCTGTACCGTTCCCATAGTTATGGCCCAAGCTTTCGACCTTAATCATTGAAAAACCCCCTTGACTTCATCGCCTGAGTGATTTCCCTGGTGTCGTTTAGAGATTTGTGTAGAAAGAAAGCTCCCATCGAAGCACCGTGCCTGTATAGAGTTCTCACCGAGAGACGATCGATGGAGCGGCTCCTGAGAGCCGCACGGAACTCCTCGAACAGCCTTTTGAGGGTCAGAACCTGGCTGTAAGCGAGGTTGAGTGCATACAGCATCGGGCGGGATGGCTCCAGCGCTTTGAACATGTTTATCCGTTCCCTCATCAGGAAGGTGAGGTAGGTCAGAGCGAATACCCTCACATTAACAAGCGCCACATAATGTGAAGAGAAATCACCCTCCAGCTTTGCGAGAAACACGTATGAGATCGTGACTATCGAGTTAAACATCACAATGGCATACGCAGCCTTCTTCGCTATTTTCCAGAAGTCCCTTCCCGAGATGAGGATTAACAACGACATTCCTACCAGGAGGAACCGGATGTCATGGATAAGCGTGATCAGAATAACGGCTACAACATAGAGAATGAATGCGATTCTGTCCTTCATGATGCCTGCAGTCGTTTGAGTTTTATGAAGAACTGGTAGATGAGAACAGTCAGCACGCCCTCCCCGATTCCGAGCAATGAATGTGGAATCATCACTGCCGGAATGGTAAGCGATAGACCGAACGGAAAAAACAGAGGTGTTCCATCCGGCATGTGGGCGATCACCGGCTGAATGCCAAGAACAACCGCCTCGATCAAAGCCGATACGTTGAGGGATAACCATCCCGCGACAAACAGCGCGATCTTCTCATTGAGGCCGCGTATCAGCAAAAAGACGGAGAAAGCGGCTGCACTACCTGCCAGGCCCATGGCAAGCGCATTCACGGGCAGCGATGTTACACCACCTACGCCGAAGAGCAGCGACTGGAGCAGGAGTACCATGGATATAGCAATGAATGAAACCCAGATCCCGAAGAGGACAGCCAGCAGCCCGATACCCGCCGCGTGTATGGATGTTCCTCCCGGGAGCGGCAAGGAGATCATCATGAATACGAAGGCAAGAGCTGTCACAACAGCCAGGGAGGGAATCGCCTCCTCATCCAGCTTTCCCTTCACCCTTTTCATACCGAATGCCCAGAGACCTGCGCAGGCGGCATAGGAGGGAATGTAGAGCTTTGGTGCTATGAATCCATCCGGTATGTGCATAAGACTCCCCTGATTACTATTGCTTGGCCCCGAGCTCGAAGCCCGCACTCTTCTAATACCCCTTGATACCGGGTAGCAATTAGATATGTCGCCGACCGTCGAGCCCCGGCAACTCCAAGAGATGCAACACTGTGATAGCTGAAGGCAGCGTGGGGACAGAGGTGGAGACTGAGACGGATGGATAGCGGCCTTATCATACAACCCTCCTCCGGTAGAACAGGTTGATTATGGCGAAGCCTCCGAGGATAATTGCGATTCCAACGAGGATTCGAGAATAACGATCGAAAAGCGACATATCGGTGTCAATCGGAACGCCGAGCTCGTCGGTTTCAAGAGTGATATCCATGCCATGCCCATCTTCGGAGAACACTCTTATACGCCAGTCACCTCCTTCATCAGGAATAAATGTGATCCTTCCGTTTGCATCGGTATCTCCGACCTGGAAGGGTGTCTTCTCACCTTCGCGAAAGATTTCATAACTTTCATTGGAGAAGCTCGTGTTATCCGGATGAAATAGCCTTATAACGATGGCCTCTCCCTGGGTCACCTTATAGTGCAGATCGTGACCCGATGCAGGGCCGATCATCAGCATGAGGCAGAGCACAACAACGAGAGCTGAGGTTTTCATAACTCCCTCGCCGGTTAAAGGTTGAGCTCTTTTGGACTTTTTCAGTTGTTTGCCTTAAATCCAGCTCTTTCACTCGGTAATCCTTACAACGATGACGATATTACGATAATTAAATTCGTAATACTATTATTATAACCTGAGATTATACCCTGGTCAATACAGATCCATTCTTAAACGAAAAGCAGGTACTTAGACCCTTTCACCTCCCCACAAATTCTCGAGAGGACCCTGAAACGTTTCCACCGGAGAAGGCCAAAGCTTTATGGGACAGGTTTGAGTTCGTGTACACCCCCAAGCACGGAAGATGGCTGAACTTTGTCATGACCCACATACCCGATCCCTGGGAACATACGACCCGCTACGCTGGATTTTACTCCAATCGCAGTCGCGGGAAGAGGAAGTGGGATCATAGCACTCGGGAGCGTGCGGGAAGGATGAGGGAGGCACGTGCTCCCCTTCGATGGCGGAGGAAATGGGCGGAGTTGTTGCAACTGGTGTTCGAGGTCACGCTCGCCTGTCCCCGCTGTGGCACCGAGATGAAGATTCTCTCTTTCGTGACGGAGTCTGAGCCCATCGGGAAGATCCTCGCCCACCTGAAACAGAAGGGAACCTGCGCCCGGGCGGGACCGTTCGCAGGTAGTGCCGCGTGAGGGTCTCCCGTCTCTCCTTCCCGATGATCTGTTCTGACCCTCTCGGGATCAGTGTGTCCTCAGGTGGAAATTCGGCTGATGGGTTCTACCTTTGAGGACCGTTTTTGTTTGTGAAGAGTAGTAATGAAGCCGGGAAAATGAGATTCTCGACTTGACATTCACTGATGAATAAGGTAAAATCGAAATAGAAGAAGAAGTGAGATTTTAAGTTCGCCTGCTATGTAACTTGTCAAGCCTCCGAGCTATTTTCTCCTTTCTTTCAATTTCATTCAGAAAAGACGTACGAATACAACATTCCCATCCTGCT
>JBHIFB010000097.1:0-12773 GCA_046760905.1 Candidatus Glassiibacteriota bacterium
TTCCCAGAGTGATAATATGTTACCGTAATTGCGAACGCGACCACTAAGTTCCAGAGACATTGAACTTAAGTCTTTTGGTATTTACACAGTTACAGGAAGTAAGTTTAAATTTTTGGGGAAAGTCCTCGGTATGGGTCGGTTGACACATGGTTCAGAGCAGGGTATAATCAGTATGAAATGAAAAGGGGCTCGAAACAGGATCGGGTATCTACCTTTAAAAAGTCAAAGCCTGCGACTTAACATAGGTTAGAAGATTGTGCCCTTGAAATGAGAAGTAGTAATTGATATGATGATTACGCTCATCATGCTGGCGGTTGCCCTCTTCGTCGCTGGGAACATTCTTCTTATCTTTTACGTGATCAAAAAGATCGGGAGGGGCCGGTCAGCCGAGATCATGAGTAAATTCGAGGGAAGGGAAGTCCTGTTTACGAGCCGCGGCGCCCAGTACTTCGGAAGGAAGTCCTCAGGCCTCATGCAGATCAGGGGTAATGGGGACCTCATCATTACACCGGAAGAAGTGTATTTCGAGATGTGGTTCCCGAAAAGAGTCTTCCGGACTCCGCTCTCCTCCCTCATAGCCGTCGAAACCCCTCGATTTTTCAACGGAAGGTCCGTCTTCATGCCACTCCTCAAACTCACCTTCCATAGTGAGACCGGGGGAGAGGACGCTGTGGGCTGGTATGTGAAGGACCTCGAGAAAGCAATAGCCGTTCTCAGGCCGCACGTTACAACTGATCACCGCTCTACATGATCGCCGTCAGCTTCCCGCAATCATACTTAATAAGTGGCGGATTCTTCGGTCAGGATTCAGGATCATTCTTTGACGATCGCACCTGTTATGATACCGGCGACACCCATTTCTATAACGGTGCCGAGGAACCAGGTGAGGGCCATGCTGTAAGGTATGGGCATGACGGAATAGGATCCATACCCCATTGAGACCCCGGTCCCGATCCCGAACCAGATACCGTACTTGAGGCCCGTCCCTATGTCCTTTTTGGCGAAATAGCGCGCATATATGGAAACGAATACGAATGCCGCTATGATGCCGACGATCCACATCAGGCCCATCTTCATCTCTTCCTGCGAACGCCACAGATTGGACGTTGCCTCATACGTAGACATAAGAATGACACCGTGGATGATATAGTCCAGAATCTGCCAGACGACGAACACGACAACGGTGGCGATAATGGTCTTCTTCATGGTCCGTGCCCCCTTTCTCTGCAAGCTTCGTAGAAAAACGACGCCCGCCTGAATCCAGTATCACACACTTGGACGAAGAATACAGGATATTTGCCTCTTTTGTCAACAATAATTTTCGATGGGTTGATCGAGTGTTCGTCCCTTTCAAGCGGAATTTTGGCTGACCTGTGATCAGTGCCCTGAAATCCTGCTCATTTCGCAGAGATATGATATGTGCACTTGAAATATTATGGCTGGATCGAGGACTATTCTGCAGGGTTTACGACAGGGGAATCTAACGCGTAAAAGAAGGTTTTACTGAGGCCCTGCCCTACCACATGCTCTAGCGATGTGGGCAAGCAGGGCCGGCCTCTGAATCAAGCCTACTGCTACCTGTCACTGTTTCCTGTCGAGTCGGCTTCGGTTACGATGATTGCTTCTGGCTCAATAGACCCTGATTTCTCATCATAGACCACCGCCTCACGCCAGGCTTCTATCTCCTTGGTGAATCTCCGGGCAAGACCTGCGAGTTCCACCGGCTCAATGCCTGGATCTTCGGTTACGGCCTCAACACGGCTGAGGTTTGCCGAAGCCTTCTCGTATGAGGCATCGATAGCTATAGCCGACCTGTATGCCTCCTCGGCGGCCCGGAAGTGGCCTGTGCGCTCCAGTGCCATGCCCAGGTTGTTCTGGAAGATAGCAATATCGTCTCTCAGCTCAACTGCGCGGGCCAGAGGAGGCAGAGCTTCACCGAATAGCCCCTCCTCTATGAAGATCAATCCCAGGTTGTTCATCGACCACGCGTCTCGGTCATCGACCAGGATTGCCTGACGATAAGCTCCTACTGCTTCTTCCAGCTGCCCGAGCTGGCAATAAGCCCGGCCCTGGAGACGGAACGCATCATTCGACTCCGAATCGATTTCCAGGGCTTCTGTGATCTTAGCCAGAGCCTCTTCGGGTCTGCCGGTATCCAAGAGCACCCGGCTCAGGTTGAGCAGGCTCTTCACATGAAGTGGGTCGATAGCGAGTGCCCGCTCGAATGCCTCTTCGGCTATTTCAAACTCTCCCGCTTTCCACGCCGAAAGACCCAGCATGTAATGCCCCCAAGGGTTCTCACTTTTGCGTTCGGCATACAGCTTAAAAAGCTCCACCGCCTCTTCATATCGCTTCCCGAAGTAAGCCGCCTCGGCTTCTTCGTAGGTGACCTCCCGCTGTGGCTCCGGTTTTACCGACTTTACATCCTTCTTCGTCGACTCTTTTGACATCGGAGCCGTCTCGATCTCGGGTGAAGGCAGAGGCCCCACTTCGGCCTTGTCGCTTCTTTTCTGCATAGTCCTTACAGAGACATCCTCTCCGCTGCCACTGTCATTACCGCAGCCAGATAGAACCATCGGTAAGGCGAGCATTAAAATAACTGTAGTACACCAAGCAACCTCGTCTCGAAACTTGATCGTAAATGACATTGCATGCCTCCTTTCCTGCTTGAACCCAGAAGGTCAAATCCGCTACGACTCATCCACCTCCCACTCAAGCAAACGGAGGGCCAGACCTGAGTGAAGATAGGGACTATGTTTTAACCGCTTATCTGGCTGAGAGTTGAGAGAATAGAAAGTTTACAGGTGAGGCATCAAATCAACTATTTCGTGTCCATACGGACACGAATTCCGGGGCGTTATTGTGTCCGTATGGACACAAATACTCATTCTCGTTTCAGGTTGTGACGCCGCATGATCTTGAGAAGGCTCGCGTGGTCTGCGAGACCGAGTTCCTTCGCAGTGCGAGTGATGTGCCAGTCGTTTCGCTCGAGGGCACGTGTGATTATCCGCCGTTCAGCCTCTGTCTTGAGTTCCTGGAACGTCCTTGGCCGGGCTCCAAGATCCGGCACTCCAGCCTTTCGTATCTCGGCAGGTACATGTTCGACCCTTATCACCTCGCCGTCTGTGGCTATGATCATGCGCTCGATTATATTTCTGAGCTCACGTACGTTATTGCGTTTCCAATCGTAAGCCGAAAGCACCTGCAGAGCTTCGGGGGCGAGCCTTTTTTTCTGCATGCCGAAGCGGGCGCAGGTACTGGCGAGGAAGTAGTCAGCGAGTTCCGGGATGTCCCGACGACGGTCGCGCAGCGGTGGAACGCAAAGGACGTGCACGTTCAGCCTGAACAGGAGGTCCTGTCTGAAGCGTCCGGCCTCCATCTCGGACTCAAGGTCCCTGTTAGTGGCGGCAACTACCCGGGCATTCACCTTTATCGTGCGTTCACCTCCCAGCCGCGTCACCCGGCGTTCCTCAATAACTCGCAGCAGCTTCGCCTGAGCAGGAGGAGGCAACTCGCCGATCTCATCGAGAAAGAGCGTACCGCCAGCAGCCAGCTCGAAGGCACCTTTGTGAGTTCGACTCGCCCCTGTAAATGCCCCACGCTCGTGGCCGAAGAGCTCGCTCTCGATCAAATTCTCCGGAAGCGCTGCACTGTTGATCGCCACGAAGGGCTTTGTGGATGCGGGCCCTGTACTATGAAGCTCCCGGGCAACGAGCTCTTTCCCCGAGCCGCTTTCGCCCACTATCAGCACGGGGCTTGGGATATTCGCCACCCTTGCGATCTTTTCTTTCAGCCGCAGCATCGCCGGGCTTGAACCGATTAGTGGAGACTCCGCACCGAGATCCCGCTTGAGCGCCTTTAGTTCAGCTTCCAGCCTGACCCGTTCAAGGGCGTTCTCCACCTCCCTAACTACCCGCTCCATCGATTCAGCTTTGTCAATGAAGCTATATGCACCGAGCCGGATCGCCTGGATGCAACGATCGTAGTTACCCGTTCCCGTATAGACGATGACGGGTGTCTTTATACCGCGATCCTTGAGCGTGCGGAGGACCTCGAATCCATCTACACCAGGCATCTCCAGATCCAGGATCATACAATCCACCGCCTCGCCCTCGATTATGTCGAGCGCCTCTTTTCCTCCTGTCGCAACAAGCGTCTCGTATCTTCCGACTCGCTTCAGGTCGTAAGCGTACTGCTGTGCCAGGGCGGGGACATCGTCTACGACAAGCACCAGTGTCACCTGCACAGCCCTCCTGTGGTCACAAACTCCATGCTCTAGGCCCGCTTCTGCCCGGGGAAATCGATGACAATGCGGCTCCCCTTGCCGGGGTCGCTCTCCATTTTAATTGAGCCGTCGAGATCCATGACGAGCCTCCTGACGATTGTAAGACCAAGTCCCGTACCGCCATCCTTCGTTGTATAGAAATCATCGAATGCCTTCGCCAGCTGCTCCTTGCTCATACCAATTCCCGTATCGGATACCGTGATCCGTACTCGCCGCTTCTCTGTCCCCCCGGAAACGATCTCCGTGGAAACTGTGACGGTCCCCTTGCGGCTCTCGAGACTTTCTATGGCATTGCCGACAAGGTTCTCGAGTATCCGCCGCAGAGACACAGGATCACCGAATACGACCGCCCCTTCACTCAGGTTCATTCTGATGTCTGCCTGACTCGAAGCCCGGGCATCCGCAACGACTCTTTTAACAATCGCGTTCACGTCGCAGTTTTCAGGTTCGCCTCGAGGATACAGCCGAGCGTAGTTGGATGCAAGGTTTTCCAAATATGTGATACTCGAATCGATGGTCAACTGCCGCTTGTCGAAGACCTCCGGTAACTGCCTCGGATTGTCCCGGGAAAGCTGAGCCAGGTGGCGAAAGACATTGCGAATCGGTATGAGTCCGTTCTTGATATCATGGTTCACCTGCCGCGCCAGTTCCCCCAGTGTCGCACGGCGCTCTGCCTCTTTTATGCGTATTGCGCTGGCACGCAATCTCTCGGTCATGGTACCCAGGAGCCTTGAGAGGGCTCCTATCTCATCCTTGCGAGGCGTACCGAAATCGATGTCCAGGCGATCCAGATCGATACGCGATGTTTTATCGGCAAGCTGCATAAGTGGTCGGCTGATCCGAGAGGCAAGCCAGCTCGCCAATACGGTGGCGAGGATGCCTGTAGCGACCACCGCGATAAGAAACCAGCGATCGATGCTACTACGCAGAGCTTGCAGCTCGGCAAGCTGGTGAGTAACGCGAATCTGTGCATGAGCTTGCTTCCCTCGTTTGGGATCAATGAACGGGACTCTCAGCTGCTGCACTATCTCACTGGTTCCCGAGATATCGGGCACCACCTCAGCCTCCGAATCAGACCCATCCGCACCCGAAGTCAGCATGCCACCCGGATAGATCAGCGACACCGTTAGCTCGTCATCCCGTGCCAGCCGATCGAGGAAGCCACGTTCCACCATCACGCCGGCTACTATGGTGAAGGGCTTGCCCCCCATCTGAAAAGAGTCGACGCTGGCCAGGGCAAGAAACGGCGCTTCAGGAGTACGCGCCTCAACCAGTGCTGTTCCCTCGGGAGTGGAGGCCAGCAGCTTCGGCAACTCCGGCTCAAGTCGATCGTACTCATTGCGAAAATGTCCTGAGCTTATGATCCGGCCTGATTCATCCTGGATTTGAAGCATTGAGAGACCGGTGAGAGCCATAGCGTTACCCGCGTAGTCGAGCAGATAGCGCCTCAGATCCCGGTCATGATCAACTGCAGCCCGTCTGAAGCTGTTATCGTCGACGATCGCTCTCCGCAGGGCGGCAAGCGAAGCGGCAATCATCCGGCTCTCCTCTGCCAGATCCTTCTCAATAACCGCCACAAGCGATGCCACCCGGCGCTCATACTGTGCCGTGAGACGATCGGCCATTTCATCGCGGACGAATAAGGCGAGCGCGATCATCGGGAGAAGTACGGCCAAGAGAAAAGCCACGAGCAGTCGAGTGTGGAAGGTCATGCCAATCTACCTCTCCCAGAACAGCCCATTCGTTATGAGGATGCTGACGTTCCAGTCGAACATCAATCCGATATTTTCGTCAGTGACAATCACATACCGACGCGTGTCCACAAGCGGAACGAGTACGGTTGTAAGATCACCCTCCCAGGACGCCAGCCACTGTGCTCTGTTTATCAATTTTCGTGCTTCATAACACGGATCTGCAGGCCGTCTTGGAATTGCAACGACATATGCGAAATCATCACCGTCCCTCAGGCTCAGGGCGAGTTCACGATCTGTTACACCCTCGGCAATCGTCCTCGGTGTGTCACTGGCAAGACCAGGGACGGCAAGAGCAAGCGCCGCCGCCTCTAAAGAGGCTGTGGGATCCGCCGCTGCAAGAGCTACTATCCGTTCTGCGAGGTCCCGTGCGACTGGATCTTTTGTGTCATAAATGATACGGCGCAATCCCCGCGTGTTAGATGCACCCGGTTTATAAAGTGAATCCCTCCCCGTTTCGGTGTACAGCTCACCACAGGCATGGAGGTCATCCCACCATGATGGAGGCATGTAACCTCGAGCCTCTGCCCTCACGGCGTCCCGTGCCAGGCCTTTCAGAAGTTTCTGGGGCAGCGTTCCTACCGTACCGCCTCGCTGGAGCTTGCGAACGCGAGAAGTCGATAATAGCACATATGTCCTGTCCCAGGGAAGCGCGACTGCAGATAGTTTCGGCCGGTTGTATGCGTACTCGATCACGGCCGGATCGTTTGTGATAGCAACATCGACTACTCTATCTAGCAGATCACGTGTGTCTGAGTTCGAGGAACCTAAAAACATGATGACCGGCCCCTTTGTTTCGGCTACCGGCTCGACCGTTATAACTAGCTCTGTTCCCCCCGCAAGATCTCCTTCTCCTGGTTCTTTCCGATAAGGTCCTGTGCCGACAGGCCATCGGGTGTCAGCATACCACCTCACCACAGCAAATTCAGGATCTGCTAGCATCCGTGGTACCTTCCGATAAGGGCTGTTAAAGTACAGGTGTAATATCCTATCGCCGGTTACAGCAGTTGAATCTATGCCAGCTGTGAATGCCATCGTTTCGACTGATGCACGTTGCCAGGAACCGGCAACGTCACCGGCGGTCACTGGAGTTTGGTCCCAGAACCGTGCCCCCTCACGTAGCTCGAAACTCCAGCGCCTACCACCATCCCCACTGCTCCAGGTCTCGGCTAGGCCGGCCCGCACCTCACCGAGGCAGTTGATTGTGAGCAGGGTCTCATAAAGATGGCGAAACAAGAGCTGTTCGCTCGCATTGCGTGGCCACGGAGCATGTTCAGGAACCACCTCGTCCACAAGCGCCACTGTTATCGAGTCGGTCGCTTCCACTTCACCAGGCTGAATCATGCATTCCGGCTGAAGAATCATCGCCGGCTTCGTCACGGGCTTCTTGTGGCAGGTTGTGAGAACAACAAGTGTTGTGACGCCGATGGTGACAAGCAAGAATGAAATACGCATCTTGTGATATGATTTTCTAAGTTCAGCACTCCCCTCTGTTTTAAGATATCATGGAAGGATGAGGCTTGTCAATGTGTGTAGATGTCAGAATGGCTATCGTCATCTCAAGGAGAGGCACAACGATCGGGCCGGTTTGTTGTAACTCTCAAGGCACCGGACTGTACGAGAATTACACCCAACAATATCAAAATCATAGCCAGAACCAGCATCCAGTCGAGCCTTTCATCCAGAATAAACCACCCCAGGATCACGGCTATCACCGGGTTGATATAGGCATAAGTTGAAACAAACGAAGCAGGCAATTTAGACAAGGCGAACATGAACGATCCATAGCCGACGATGGAGCCAAATATAATTAGATAAGCGATAGCAGCGATGCCCTGTGGATTCGGAGCGAAACGATCCACCTCCCCACTTGCCAGGCCTATCACAATAAGCACCGTGCCACCGAACAGCATCTGGAATGCTGCAGCCATTAGGGGTGGGGTGTTGATCTTCCGATATTTTGAATAAATGGAACCCCCACCCCAGGAAACCGGGGCAATGAACATTGCTAAGATGCCTATAAGATAGGCAGAATCTATTGAACCCTTTATCTCCGGCCACAGTAGTATGATCAATCCGGAAAAACCGATCACTATACCGATCACTTTCCTTGGATTAAGGCGATCTCCTCTAGGAAGTACGGCCTCTATACCCACTATCCAGAAGGGAAGAGTAGCCACGATGAGAGCCGCGAGACCGCTCGGTACCCACTGCTCGGCCCATACGACCATCCCATTCGCAACAGTGAGTAGCGCAATGCCTACTATTGCTATGTCGGCCAGCTCCCCTCTTGCTGGAAGAGCATAACCTCTCATCCTGAGCACAGTCGTGAAAATGCTTCCGGCTACAATGAAACGGATTCCCGCAAATAAGGCGGGTGGTAGAACTTCAACTCCTATACGAATGGCAAGGTATGTAGTACCCCAGAAGAAGCACACAGCCCCCCAGGCGAGATAAGCTCTGATGCTTTCGCTTACTTGCATCGATGCTCCGATGGTTAAATATGTATAACTTAAAAACCTTCGAATGAAAATACCAGCCTTCCCATCCGAATCAGGAAAGACAGGCTGGCCAAATCAACCCCGGTGCAAAGTAATCCTCAATCTTGCCCAACTGCAAACTATCGCTTAACTTATACCCTGGCGTTTAAGAATCACCGGTACACACAGTAAGACAAGGGGGCACAAAATCCCTTTTATTGTCGGATGTGCCTGTAGCAAAGCAGCAATCCTCAAAGTTAGATATTTATAGCAACAAAGGGTTTTACCTGACAAGGGGAAGAAGGGAAGCCGAAAGTCAAATCATCAGACATGAAGGGGGAATCATTACAAGAAATTCACATGAGCGCAAGGGAAGGAACAAAATCACAAAGATCCCGCTCTTTCTCTTGCTCGTGAGCTTCTTGTTTGTTGCAGTTATTATTATAATGAGAGGCAGAAACGAGGGGAGGAATTTCCTCCTTATCACGCTCGATACGGTCAGAGCCGACAGGCTCAGCTGTTATGGTTACGGCAATATAAGTACTGCGAACATAGATTTCTTGGCTCGCAGTGGTGTAATTTTCGAAAATGCAGTATCGCCAGCACCGCTTACCCTACCCTCCCATACAACACTTCTAACCGGTTTATATCCCAATGTCCACGGTGTTCGTGACAACTCATCATACAAGCTTTCAGAAAAGGCAATTACTCTTGCTGAGATACTGAGGAGCAATGGTTATGCAACCGGAGCGGTAGTTGGAAGTTTCATCCTCGACTCCGGCTTCGGGCTTGATCAAGGATTCGGATATTATGATGATGAGATGGTCAGCTCTCCCGTAACATCAGGCACTCCTTCCCAGGAAAGTAATCGTCCTGTCCTGAAAAAATTGACCCCGAGGCCTGCTTCGGCAGTCACGTCGCGGGCTTTATCATGGCTTCATCGCAACATGGACAACCGATTCTTTCTGTGGATTCATTACTACGATCCTCACTACCCTTACAACCCACCCCCACCCTACTCGAAAGAATACAGGGAGAATCCTTACGATGGAGAGATAGTTTACGTAGATCAGAACGTAAAGGCGATCACTGAAGAGCTGATGAAAAACGACCTGTTAGATAAGACACTCGTCGTAATCGCCGGAGACCATGGTGAGAGCCTCGGTGAGCATGGAGAGCAGACTCACAGCGTGTTCATATATGAATCGACCATCAAGGTACCACTCATCATGCGCTATCCTGGTAAACTTCCTGCTGGCATTAGAATAAACGCACCGGTTTCTCTCGCCGATGTTGTTCCCACAGTCCTGGACATTCTCGGGATAAGATCCCAGGCTGATTTCAACGGCTCCAGTCTCATCGACGTTATCCATAATAGAAGCAAAGAGGATAGATATATCTATAGTGAGAGCCTGTTTTCTTATCTCACTTATGGGTGGAGTCAGATAATGAGCATCAGGGATTCACGCTGGAAGTATATCAGATCGACTGATCCGGAGCTTTACGATCTGTCCGATGATCCGTTAGAGAAGAACAACCTCATAGGGACAGAAGAGGAAGTGGCAGAAATGCTCGGGGAACGGCTGGATTCGATGGTCTCTTCGACATCCCTTGAGAATATGAGCTTGGCTGAGGATATAAACCTCTCTGCCGAGGACAGGGAAAGGCTTACCGCCCTTGGATACGTGACCGCAGGTTCTATTTCCGAAGAAGATGCATCTCTAAGGGATCCAAAGGAAATGATACGGTTTCACACCTTGATAGATGGAGGAAATAAGGCCATCGATGAACTCAGATATGACGATGCTTTCAAAGCTTTCAGCGAAGTGATAGCTATGTCAGAGGGTTATGATGCCGATCCAAATTTAATGAAGATGTTGGGGATGGTTCATAACAGAATGGGAATAATATACATAAATCGCCAGGATACGACAAAGGCAGGCATCGAATTTAAAAAGGCTGTCGAATTAGATCCCGGCCTCCTGGATGCATATCACAATCTTGGTAACATCCACATGATGAATAAGAATTATCCTGAAGCCGCGGCCTGCTTTCAGAGGGCAGTTGAGATCGACCCTGATGTTCCGGGATACTACATAACGTTGGCTAAAATTTATACACAGATGGGAGACACACACAGGGCCCAGGAGGCCTATAATAAAGCAGTCCGGTTAGGTCAACCCCGTAGGTGATACCTCCCCATAAATACCTCAGAAAAAGATTAGAAATAGCAATTCTATGGGGAATGTCCTGATCGAGTAAAGTCCACAAGAAACAGCTTGACACGATTTCCCGTTCATGGTATAATAGCCGAGCAAACCAAGGGCACTTGAGTTCGTACAAACAAACACTCGCACTCATCCCCTTTCAGGGAGGAGAATCCTGTGAGTACTGCGATCTCAAGAACTAAACTGTTCCTCTTACTGACCCCCCTGATCTTTGCCACGGCGCAGAGTACCATCGCATCTGATTATCAGACCAAACACATCTTTCTCGTGATCATAGACGGTGTGAGAAACGATGAGGCTTTCGATGACTCAACACACCAATACATACCAAGAATCTGGAATTATTTGAGACCACTCGGGACAATTTACACTGAGCTTTACTCCACGACTCTCACGCATACCACGAGCGGGCACACCTCAATCGCTACCGGAACGCGAAACAACCTCCCGAACGCTGACACTCTTCAGTGCGAACCATTCAGGCCCAGGTTACCGACCGTCTTCGAGTACTTCAGACGTGGCAACGACATGCCAAGGAACAAGGTCTGGCTTATAGCAGGGAAAGCCTGGTTGAGCTCGCTCGATTACAGCCTGTATCCGGGCTACGGTGATGAATTCGCTGCTTACGGATTATATGATACCGGAGATGATTCAACAACTATGGGTTTACTCTACGATGTCATGGATCTATTCCAACCCTCCCTCGTGATGCTCAATCTCGAAAGTGTGGATTGTTGGGCTCACACAGGAAATTGGGAAAAGTACACGCAGGCTATCATCACTGCTGATTCACTGGTCTGGAATCTTTGGCAGCGAATCGAAGATGATCCCTTCTACAGCGGAAAAACGACTCTTTTCGTGACAACTGACCACGGTAGACATGACGACCTCCATGGCGGCTTTCCGCATCACGGCGGCACCGATCACGGAGTCCAGCACATCTTTTTTCTCTGCATCGGTCCCGATATAAAACAGGATACAGTCATTACAAATAGAAGGGACTTGATAGATATCGCACCAACAGTAGGTGAATTGTTGGAATTCGAGACGCCTTATGCAATAGGTACGGTTTTGAGCGAAATGATAATTCCACCTGCAAGTTATGTAAGAACCGCTAAAAAGCCATCGGTGGGCACGAAAGAAGGCGGACGCTATACCCGGCTCACATACACTTCATCGATGTCAATTTCTCCTTCCCTCGCGAAGACACCCTCTTACATTCACCTGATATGGACCGAAACCGATTCCCTGTCGGCTTCAGAGAAGAAGCGGATAATGTACCGACGAAAGGATTTGATGTTAGAGTACTGGAGTGACGCAGTTTGTCTATTCACCGATATCGACAGTGTGTGCGTTTCTATGGACGGAACAGTCTTATCGACTGGGAATGATGAAATCGCGGTGGTTAGCCGGAGCCTCATCGAGGCTTTCGACCAACTGGGTAAACCAACTTATAAGTGGTTCCCTGCTATAACGACCAGTGAAGATGGTGATATGTGGTCTGAAACCACTGTCCTGACTAATTTCGCCGAGGGAAGCAGAGAAATCATCCCGTCGCCGCCCGGAGCGTTTGCAGTTAACGATGAGTTTTATACCGGATGGATTACAGGCACGAGATGGTTGGTTATCAAGAAGAGTACGGATGGGGGAAACAGTTTCTCCAATGTGTTAAACTATTTTCCTCAAGGAGGACATACCGATTTTTACCTCCACTCCCCCTCTTTTACGAAAAACGAGTCTGAACTCATTTCAGCAGCGGAATGCAATTTATATCATATAAACAGAATTGTGTTTGGTTCGATCAACTCTATTCTCATGGATTATGGAAGCATCTTTCTCCTTGATCAGGGAAATGAGCCTTCACTTTCTCCGAAGGTCATTGGATCCACTTCGAAACTGCACTTCACATGGTCCGATCTTGCAGGAGGTGACTTTCAAGTCTATTACAGAAATTCCAACTCAGACGGCTCCGGATTATCAGAAATAGTTAATCTCTCCAACAGCCCCGTAGCCGCCTTCGATCCGAGTA